>NZ_JBQENU010000008.1:0-92730 GCF_052044605.1 Bacillus sp. 22483
ATTCCGCAGTAGCTCAGTGGTAGAGCTATCGGCTGTTAACCGATCGGTCGTAGGTTCGAGTCCTACCTGCGGAGCCATGCTTCCATAGCTCAGTAGGTAGAGCACTTCCATGGTAAGGAAGAGGTCAGCGGTTCGAGCCCGCTTGGAAGCTTTCCTCTATATGATAATGGTAAATGTTAAGGTTTCTCGTTGATGAGAAGGCTTTTTTTGTTTGTTTTAAAATAAGTTGACGTTTATTGATCTTAGTTAGGCTCATGAAAATAGAAAATGACTCGAGCGATTTTGATGGAAGCTTTGCCTTAGCTTTCTACATACCCCTTCTATTTGTTCTTGATTCTTCGGCGTATTTCTTTTATCCTTACTAAAGTGATGACTTCCTCTCTTACAAAAGACTCTGTACGTTCCTCTTTTTCCCCGAAATTGAATGGTTATTGTTTTTTCCTTTCTGTATCTCTGGTTTTTATTCGCCTACTTTTTCCTTGTACGGTATGTATATAAAAAGGAGTAGATGGTTTGAAAGATTTATTTGTAAAGCAAGAATGGTTTGGACATGTGTGTCAGGATGTGCTGGCGGGTATTTTAGTGGCCTTGGCTTTGATTCCTGAGGCGATTGCATTTTCGATTATTGCGGGCGTTGATCCTAAGGTCGGTTTGTATGCTTCGTTTTGTATTGCGATTGTGATTTCGTTTGTTGGTGGACGGCCAGGTATGATCTCTGCCGCTACTGGGGCTATGGCGCTGGTCATGGTCAATTTGATTGCAGATCATGGATTGCAGTATTTGTTCGCAGCTACGATTTTAACAGGCTTGATTCAAATTGTGTTTGGATTGTGCCGTGTTTCTCGTTTGATGAAATTTATTCCGAGGTCTGTGATGGTTGGTTTTGTCAATGCGTTGGCAATTATGATCTTCATGGCACAGCTGCCGCATTTCGTTGGGGAATCCATGGCTATGTATGTCATGACAGGTGGAGCATTGTTGATCATTTATGTATTGCCGATGGTCACAAAAGTTATTCCCTCTCCACTTATTGCAATTATTGTGATGACGATGATTGCTGTATTTGGGCATATTGATGTCAGAACGGTTGGGGACATGGGAGAGCTTCCTGGCTCTTTGCCAACTTTTCTTATTCCCAATGTACCGTTTAGCTGGGAAACACTTGCTATCATTTTTCCTTATTCCTTAGCACTTGCGATGGTTGGTTTACTTGAATCTTTATTAACAGCGCAGATTGTAGATGATATGACGGAAACGTCTAGTCGTAAAAATAAGGAAGCGAGAGGCCAAGGAATTGCCAATGTGGTGGCAGGATTTTTTGGCGGTATGGCTGGCTGTGCGATGATTGGTCAATCTGTGATTAATACAAAGGCAGGGGGACGAGGCAGGCTTTCCACCTTTGTGGCTGGTGCATTTTTAATGGTATTGATTTTTGTGCTCGGTGATGTAGTAGTTCAAATTCCAATGGCTGCTCTTGTGGCCGTCATGATCATGGTTTCTATTGGTACTTTTGATTGGAGTTCATTCCAGCAGCTAAAAAAGAACCCAAAAACAGATTCTCTTGTGATGCTTGTCACGGTCGTGACGGTGGTGTTCACTCATGATTTATCCAAGGGTGTTTTTGCAGGGGTGCTGCTTAGTGCCGTATTCTTTGTGGCTAAAATATCAAAACTGCATATTACCTCTACAGAAAGCCAAGCTGGTACATGGGTTTACCGAATTAAGGGTCAAATTTTCTTTGCTTCCGTCACTGAATTGATTCAAGCCTTCCATCATGGAAACGACCTGAACACGGTTGTGATTGATTTGTCTGAAGCGCGTATATGGGACGAATCAGGTGTGGCCGCAATTGAACGTGTGAAGGGAAAATATCGTACAGCTGGTGTAGAAGTGGACGTAGTTGGAATGGATACGTCTAGTCAAAAACTTATGAAACAAGTGATCGGATCTTAAAGAGACTGTTCTGTTTGTTACAATAGAACAAGGAAGAAAGTGAAGGATGGAGGTGGCCGGCATGCTTGTCCGTTTGAATCAGGTGCTCGGCCGGATGATGCCGCTCATTACGCCTGTCAGCGTGCTACTTGGTGTATTATTGGCGGCGTATTTAAAAGATTTCACCTTTTTGGTGCCTTGGGTGTTTGCTGTGATGACATTTTCAGGGAGCTTGTCATCTACTTTTTCAGCTTTAAAATATACGGTGATGCATCCATTGCCTTTGATTTTATCGTTTATGATTTTGCATGTGCTGATGCCCCTTTATGCATGGTCGGCGGGGCATTTGATATTTGCGGGTGATTCTATGACGATCACCGGTTTGACGCTTGCGATGGTGATTCCGACAGGTGTGTCTAGTTTAATATGGGCGGCAATGTATAAAGGGAATGTGGGGTTAACGTTATCTATCATATTAATTGATACATTGCTTTCGCCATTGATTGTGCCAGTAAGCTTGTCAATCTTCGTTGGTACACAGGTCCATATGGACATGGTGGCGATCATGAAAGGACTATTCGGTATGGTGGTGTTGCCCTCTATTTTAGGGATGCTCGTTCGTCAGTATGCAAAGCCATCGGTGACAAAAGCAATGAGTCAGACCTTGGCTCCTTTTTCAAAATTAGGCTTGTTTGTTGTCGTATCGATTAACAGTTCTGTTGTCGCCCCATATTTGCGTGAACTGGATGCGGCGTTTTTTAGCAAAGCAGCGACTGTCTTTTTCATTGCGATGAGTGGGTATGCTTTTGCGTGGTTGATTGGAAAGGCGATGAAATGTACCCAAGGAGAAATTGTGGCGATTGTGTATACGGGCGGTATGCGGAACATTAGCGCGGGTGCTGTGCTTGCCATTAGCTTTTTCCCGCCTGCTGTTGCTGTTCCTGTTGTGATTGGTATGCTGTTTCAGCAAGTGCTTGCAGCCTTGTTTGGCTTTTTACTGCATCGTTTCGAACTGAAAGTACCTGCTGTGACTAAGTCTTTATCATGAAAAAACCTCCATCCTTTAAGGTGGAGGCTTTTTTGCGATTAATAGATGAGGTATTTCTTCCGTTTCTTTTCGAATGTCTTTAGATCATGGTGGTATTGTTTCATGATGTGTTTGATGGAAGTGCCTTTATTGATTTCTTCTTTGATCCAGCTATTCCCGATGAGTTTATCAAAGCTGCCTGTTTGTAGGAATTGAAAGTCATTAGGATACAAGTCATGTATTGCTTTGATGATGGATAGACCTGTTTTGACTGCTTCGAATGATTTTCGGTCTGTGACATAAAGCTGTACCCCGTGAGACAAAGTCCCGGCATGTTTTGAAAAGGTAGGGGTAAATGAAACAGGTCTAAATTGAACGCCTTTTAGTTTTAACCCATTTAAATGATCTGCTAGCTCATTGCTATTGATATATGGAGCGCCAATGAGTTCGAATGGTTTTGTCGTTCCTCTGCCTTCAGAAACGTTTGTGCCTTCGATTAATCCTGTTGCTGGGTAAACAAAGGTACTATCAACGGTCGGCATGTTAGGTGAAGGGAGGACGAACGGCAGCTTCGTGTCATCGAACGTCATGGATCGTTTCCAATGTTTCATTTTGATCACTTTTACATCAGCGTTGATATGAAACTCTTTGTTAAACATGTATGCAAGTTCTCCAGTTGTCATCCCATGTCTTAATGGGATGGGATAGAGACCTACAAAAGAGGCGTGTTCTGGCTCTAATACGGGTCCTTCTACTTTTACCCCACCTATTGGGTTTGGACGATCTAAGACAACAAATGGAATGTTGTTTTCCTTAGCTGCTTCCATTGCATAGGCCATCGTGTAAATATAGGTGTAATAACGAGCACCAACGTCTTGAATATCAAATAGCAGGACATCTACATTTTTGAGCATTTCAGGAGTTGGCTTTCTTGTTTTTCCATAAAGAGAGTAAACAGGCAGACCTGTTTTTTCGTCAGTATACGATTCGACTCCTTCTCCTGCTTGTGCATCACCGCGGACGCCATGTTCAGGCCCATACAAGGCAGTCAGTTTAATATCGGGGTGTTCAAATAGCAGATCGACACTGCTTTTCATGTTTGCATCAATGCCTGTAGGATTCGTAATAAGCCCTACTTTTTTCCCTTTAAGCCAAGAGAGGTTACTTGAGAGCAATGTTTCGATACCTGTTTTGACTGTTGCTTTTTTTCCTTTTGTATCTGTTCGTTCTGAATCTGCGGGGGAGGCGGCGGTCAATGTGCTGATCATGAGAATACTAGCGAGTATCAAGCTTGCTGTCTTTTTCAAGAGAATCCCTCCTATTTGATCTGTTTTCCTTTTAAATTGAGTCCATAGCCAAATGGGTAAAGGGTTTGATTAGGATGAGTGACTGATGGGATAGCGACGGGTAATTTCCCTTTAGGTGAGGCCGCTCCAAAAATCACTTCTAATCCCGCAGGAATATTCGGTTGATTGAATTGTCCGTTTGAGTACCCTTTAAAACCGTACACAGCTAGTAAGGCATCGGCTTCTTCAAAATTTGCCGCATCATAAGGGTTTCGGAGACTCATGATGACCAATTTTTTGTTTTGTGCTGCTGCTTCTTTCATGACAGCACGAGGGAAGGCCGTTGCCCATTTTTTCGGATCCTGTACACCGTCATCAATGACGCCATCATTCACAGCCGGGTCATTTTGGACAACGTAAGAGCCGATAATGACATAGTCAGCATTTTGAATGAGTTTGGCTGTTTCTTTGGAGAAGCTCTTATCTGCAAATGCGTATGATTGGATACGCACAGGTTTGATCTTTTTCTGTTTGATCAGAGATTCAATTGTGACGGACATTGCTTTTGTTTGATCTTCGTACGGTGCCATGAACAAGATTTTGTCATTCTTTTTAGGCTTAAAAGGCAAGGTTTTGTCGTTGTTTTTAAGGAGAGTGATTCCTTCGCGTGCCATTTTTTGTTCTGCTTTTCGGTGCGACTTTTGACCAACGAGCTGTGTGGCTTTTTTGATTTTCTTCTCAAGGCTTACTGATTTATTGGCGGAAATGATGCCGCGTTTGATCTTTAATTGAAGGATTTTTTCGACAGATTGATTGATCTGAGATATCGGAATTTCGTTTGTGAGAACTGCTCTTTTTAAAGCATTGAACACATTCTCTAGGTTTTTTTCTGTCTTTAAGGACGTGACAGGTGCTGGCATGAGGGCAATGTCGACGCCTGCTTTAATAGCCATTACCACAGCTTCTTCCTGTCCGAAGTTGTCTGCAATCGCTTTCATATTGAGGGCGTCTGTTACAACCACTCCTTGAAAGCCCATGTCTTCTTTTAATAAGTTTGTGATGACTTTTTTTGATAAGGTTGCTGGAACCATAATGTCCTCGCCATCTTTTTTGCTTTTATACGTTGTGTCATCAATGGCTGGGAATTGAACATGAGCGGTCATGACCATATCTGCCCCTGCGTTGATTGCTTGTTGAAATGGATACAGCTCCACCTTTTTAAGACGATCTAGATCATGTTCGACAAGCGGAAGTCCGTAGTGACTATCAACAGCTGTATCACCATGTCCCGGGAAATGCTTTAATGTGGAAATGGTCTTTTCCTTTTGAAGTCCTTTCATGGTTTGCAGACCAAGTCTCGTGACAAGTTCGGGGTCAGAGCTAAAGGAACGGACACCAATGACGGGGTTATTCGGGTTATTATTTACATCAAGAACAGGAGAGAAGTTTGTATTGATACCTAGAGCGTTTAATTCTTTGCCGATGATTTTACCAGTGTCATAAGCATTTTTCTTACTTCGAGAGGCACCAATCGACATATTTCCTGGGAAATGTGTTCCCTTTTGTAGTCTTGTGACGATTCCGCCTTCTTGATCAATGGAAATGAGTAAAGGAATGTTGGGTGATGCTTGTTGAAATTCATGTGTGAGTTTGACGGTTTGTTTCGTATCAACGACATTTTCTGCAAATAAGATGACACCGCCTAAATGATATTTCTCTACAAGGTGAGAGACTTCTTTATTCATTTTTGTGAAGCCTGTAGGAGCGGATTCACCTTCTGCTTGCCAATTGCGAAAGTCTGGCATGAGCATTTGGCCAATTTTTTCATCCAAGGACATGTCCTGAACCATTTGTTTGGCAGTTGGGAGAGGGGCGGAGCTCACCTTTTCCGTTGGAATGGAAGAGGTGAACAGGGCCAAAACGAGTGCAGCGGGGAACAGAGCTTTTAACATCAAATTCCTCCTTTTACTTAAAAGATTCGTAGATTGCGGTCATGATGCTTCCATAAGTACCAGTTGGGAAAAGGTCACCTTCAAATTGATTTGGGTTGACTTCAGGTGAAACGACGGGTGAATGTTTTTTATTTGTTAGCAAGACGACGCCTAGATTGTGTTTTGGATCAATCAGTGTCATCGTTCCGGTCCAGCCTGTGTGTCCATATGCTTCTTTACTTGCGTATTTCCCAAACATCCATTCCATGTCAGTATTGCCGTTTTTCCGCCAGCCTAGCCCGTAAGTTGGGTTCGTGTCTGATGATTCCGTAAAGAGATCGATAGAAGCTTGGTCAAAGATGGTTGTTTTCCCATAGCCTCCTTTATTGAGCATCAGCTGAAGCAGTACGGCCATATCTGATGTATTAGAGAAAAGTCCAGCATGTCCGGAGACACCTGCCATTGAGTAATAGGCTTTCTCATCGTGGACTTCACCTAGCAAGGTATACCTGCGAATGTTTTCAAAATCAATGACACCATCTCTTGTATTGCCTAGACGCTCGGTTGCTGCAAAATGCTTTGGCTTGAATCCCTTTTTCAGCGGATTGAACATGGTATGTTTTAGACCAAGCGGCCGATAAATCGTCGACTCTACATATTGATCAAGTGGCATACCGGTTTTTTTCTCAATGATCATGCCTAACAGCATGTAATCAATATCACTATAAATATGCTGAGTGCCTGGCTTGTATTGCAGAGGTACCTTTGGCAGCCATTTCATGGTTGTTTGTCTATCTTGAGAGAAAAAAGAGCCCGCTTGCTCTTTGCTATAAAATAAAACACTGGAAGGCAGTCCGGCAGAATGGGTGAGAAGATCCTTGACTCGAAGCTGATCTTTGCCGGTTACCTTTGCATCTGGTTCATCTTGAAAGTCTGGCAGGATGGTTTGTATTTTTTCATTTACATCTAGTTTTTGTTCATATACTAGCTTTTGCAGGGCATAGTTGGTGGCATACATTTTTGTATTGGATGCCAAATCGAACAGTGTGCTCTTTTTCATTTTCTTATAGAATTTGAGTTCTGTTGTCCCTTTATATTTTTGTCTGTAGCCATAGGCTTTTTGATGGACGATCTGACCATCCTTGATAATGATGAGTGCTGCCCCTGGAAACCCTGCTTTGATATCGTTTTGAATCATGTGATCAACCTTCCTAAGCTGCCTAGAAGAAAAACCTACTTGTTCCGGTCGTTTTGCTTTTTTTAAGACGGGATATTCTTTAGGTGCTGTTTTAGACAAAGACGATACAGGATGGGAGCTAGTTGCAAATGTTTGTACTGGTAACCCTAGGAGCATGAACAGACTTGTGATGATGAGAAAATATTTCTTCAAGAGCTAGACCTCCTATTGCTTATTTTCCTCGAATTCAACAGCCATATCATCATGAAATCCAAATAAGTATGTGAAGATAAATCCAGCGACATATGCAATGAAGAGACCTATTAAGTAAAGCAGCATTTGATGTGTGTGAACGATAAAGGTTAATGGGAGACCTGATACCCCGATTGCTTTAGTGGCGATTTGGAAATAGGCTTGAAATGCTCCGCCGATTCCAGCGCCGAGACAAGCAGTGAGGAAGGGTCTTCCGAGCGGGAGTGTGACACCGAAAATGAGCGGTTCTCCAATTCCAAGCATTCCTGAAGGAAGTCCGCCTGCAATGGCTCTTTTCAGCTTTTTCTTTTTTGTTTTCATATAAATGGCAAAAGCAGCACCGACCTGTCCTGCGCCTCCCATAGCGAGGATTGGCAGAAGCGGGTCATCTCCAATTGAATTAATCAGTTCCATATGAATAGGTGTTAGGCCTTGGTGAAGTCCAGTGACAACAAGAGGAAGGAAGGTCGCACCAAGAACAAATCCGGCAAAAATACCGCCAATGTTTAATAGATAAGTAAGTCCAGAGGTAATGGCATCAGATATAAATCCGCCGACTGGCATGAAGATAACGTACGTGAAAATGCCTGTAATGAGTAGTGTGATGGTTGGTGTGACAATGATATCGAGTGATTGCGGGACGAAGCGTCTGATTCGGGTCTCAACAAGTGCCATAAAAATAGCTGCAAGAAGAACACCGATAAGTCCGCCTCTGCCTGGTAGAATATTAGTGCCAAATAACATAATATCAGCGGCAGCTGGGTTAATGATGAGAATACCTGCTAATGCGCCTAATGCAGGAGAGCCACCAAATTCTTTTGCGGCGTTTGTTCCTACTAATATACCGAGATAAGCAAACAAGCCTGAGCCTATAACGGTTAGGATAATCGCAGCTTGAGATTTTTCATCGAGCCAGCCTGCTTGCACGACCGCTTTTGTAATACCGGTTATAAGACCCGATGCAACGAGTGCTGGAATAATGGGAATGAAAATGCTGGCGATCCGCCGTAAGAACAGCTTGAATGGTGTGCGGTTCTTTTGTGAAATGGCTTGTTTGTTTTTCTGTGCTTCGTTGTTTAAGTCATATGAACCTGAGGCATTGAGCAGTTGTTCAAATGCACTTGATACTTGGTTGACAACACCTGTGCCTAAAATGATTTGCAGTGTTTCCGCTTCGACGACGCCAATGACGCCATCGAGTTCTTTGATCGCGGTGGTTTGCACTTTTTCACGATCAATGGGTGTAATTCGAAGACGTGTCATACAATGTGTGTGGGAAGAGATGTTTTCAGAACCACCACAGAGTGAAAGGATTTCTTTCGCCAACTGCTGATATTTCTTTTGATGACTCATGTTGAATCCCCCTTTGTTTTTCGTTTCATGGAGCGGATGGCATGCCTTGTTTTGTCAATATATTGTGCTGTCTGTTCATATTGACGGGAGGCTAAACTGAGGAACAAGACATCGATTAAATAGAGCTGTGCCATTCTAGAGGAAGTGGCAGCACTGCGAAAAGGTGCTTCATTGGAACCGGACGTTGATAGATGGACATCACACAATGCAGAAACGCTTGTATGCCCTGGATGCGTTAAAGCAATGGTTTTCACTTCATTTTCTTTTGCGAGCTGAAGGGCTTGGATGATGTCTAATGTTTCTCCTGAGAAGGATATACCGAACACAATGTCATTCTTTCCAGCATTTGCGATGACCGTAGATGCGATGTGCATGTCAGTGAAGGCGGTGGCTGCATAATTGATTCTGAGAAATTTCTGCTGGGCATCAGCTGCGACGATGCCAGATGCACCCACACCGATAAAATGGATTTGGTTTGCATTCAGCAGCAGTTGAACAGCTTTTTCTAAAGCTTCTACATTTAAAATAGAGGCTGTATCTTTGATCGATTGAATGGTGTTTCCTGCTGTCTTTTGAATAATGGATTGAAGTGGTTCATCTTGTTCGATATCCCGGTAGCCTTGTTTATCAGTGTGCATTAAGTCTCCAGCGATCCGCATTTTCAAATCGTGATAGCCATCCAGCCCGAGAGACTTACAGAGACGGATGACGGCAGAGCTGCTTGCGCCGGCAGCCTGACTGATTTCATTCACTGTGCTTTTAATGACTTTGTCAGGATGGGCAAGGATATAGTCTGCAATGATTTTTTCAGATTGGGGAAGCTTTGATTTCATTGTGTGTAGTAGGGTGAGTCCGCCTGCTGACATGAGTTACCTCCTTTAAGATTGATGACGTAAGATGGCTTTGTCGATGTGACCATCTGCTTTGTTGAGCAGGTCTTTGGCTGTCTTTTTATCTGTTTTGGTTTGGAGCATGACGATGGCTGTTTTAACTTCTAAATCGGCTGCTTCAAGGGCTTTTACGGCTTGTTCGTAGGAAGCATTGGTCACATGCTGAATGATGGTGATGGCGCGTTCTTTCAGTTTATGATTGCTTACTTTTACATCTACCATCAGGTTTTCATATACTTTGCCTTGTCTGATCATGACAGAGGTGGAAAGCATATTTAAAATCATTTTATGAGCGGATGCGGCTTTCATTCGTGTTGACCCAGTGATGGCTTCTGCTCCTACGACGACTTCAATGGCGCAGTCTGCTAGTTCGCTAATCTCTGCTTGTTCATTGCAGCTGAGGGCTACTGTTTTTGCTCCAATGGTTCTAGCATAGTTTAAAGCGCCAATGATATAGGGTGTTCTACCGCTCGCCGCGATACCCACAACCGTATCTTTTGATGTCAGGTGGATGTGTTCTAAATCTTTTTGACCAGCTTCTTCACTGTCTTCCACATCTTCTGCTGCATGTGAAAAGGCAGAGTCGCCACCGGCCATGATGCCTACGATGACATCAGGTGAAATGCTATAGGTAGGTGGACATTCGACCGCATCCATTACCCCAATTCTGCCGCTTGTTCCAGCGCCTAGATAAATGAGTCTGCCCCCATTCGAGATGGATTCAAAGGCAAAGTCACTTGCTGTCTTTACGTCTGGAAGGACACGGTTGACGGCTTCAGCGACCTTCATATCTTCCGCATTGATCATTTGGAGTATTTCTAGCGGGCTTGCTTGTGAAATTCTCATGGTGTTAGGGTTTCTTGATTCTGTTGTCAAAGAACGCAGTTGAGATGGCTGCATGTGACATACCTCCTTATTTCTTCATTTTCAGTATATTGAGTATGACATGAAATTTCAATATTATATTTAAATACTGAAATTATATTTCAGTCGAAATGTTATGCTGATGAGGGTTGAATAGTTAGAAAATAAAAAAAATAAAAATCCCCTTTACAAAAGGGGGACAACCTGTATATAATAACTTTTGTCAGCTTCACGGAAACAGTAAACTTGACAAACTGGCCCGTTGGTCAAGCGGTTAAGACACCGCCCTTTCACGGCGGTAACACGGGTTCGAATCCCGTACGGGTCACCATCATGTGGAGGATTAGCTCAGCTGGGAGAGCATCTGCCTTACAAGCAGAGGGTCGGCGGTTCGAGCCCGTCATCCTCCACCATATGCCGGTGTAGCTCAACTGGTAGAGCAACTGACTTGTAATCAGTAGGTTGGGGGTTCAAGTCCTCTTGCCGGCACTGTTTTTCTTTTATCAATTCCATATGTGGAGGGGTAGCGAAGTGGCTAAACGCGGCGGACTGTAAATCCGCTCCCTCCGGGTTCGGCGGTTCGAATCCGCCCCCCTCCACCATTTTTGGGCTATAGCCAAGCGGTAAGGCAACGGACTTTGACTCCGTCATGCGTTGGTTCGAATCCAGCTAGCCCAGTTAAGACACCTTTTTTAAAAAGGTGTCTTTTTTTATTTTGACGATTGGAATGTATAACTATTCAAAATATTGTTGAGTTGAGTCAGAAGGCACCGAGAAAGTAAAATATAAGCATGAACGGAAAGGGGATGTACATATGGGAGATCAAAAGAAGGTCACGATTGTCGGGGTACCGATGGATCTCGGTCAAATGAGAAGGGGCGTCGATATGGGGCCGAGTGCCATTCGCTGTGCTGGTGTAAAAGAAAAATTGGAATCGCTTTCATTTGATGTTGAAGATCTAGGGGATATTCCTGTTGAGCAAAGAGATGATGAGAAAGGTCTCTATACAAGTGAAAAACTGAAAAACTTAACGGAGAATGCTGGCGCAAACCAGCTTCTTGCTGAAAAGGTTAGCAGTATTGTGCAGTCAGGTTCGTTTCCGCTGATTTTAGGCGGGGATCATAGCATTGCCATTGGTACATTAGCCGGTGTAGCCAAGCATTATAAAAGTTTGGGTGTCATTTGGTATGATGCGCACGGTGATTTAAATACAGAGGAAACTTCTCCTTCTGGAAATATTCATGGGATGCCGCTTGCTGTCAGTCTCGGCTTTGGGCATGCTGATCTAATCAATATTGGCGGTTATACACCTAAAGTAAAACCTGAGAATGTGATCTTGATTGGTGCTCGTTCTTTAGATGAAGGAGAGCGGGCATTGATTAGAGAAAAAGGCATTAAAGTGTATACGATGCATGAAATCGATCGATTAGGGATGACGAGAGTAATGGAGGAAGCCATTGCGTATTTAAAAGAAAGAACAGATGGTGTTCATTTGTCGCTTGATTTAGACGGTCTTGATCCAGCGGAGTGCCCTGGCGTGGGAACGCCGGTTGCTGGCGGCATCAGTTATAGAGAGAGTCATCTTGCAATGGAGCTTTTAGAGGAAGCAGGGATTTTGACTTCTGCTGAGTTTGTTGAGGTGAATCCGGTATTAGATGAGAAAAATAAAACAGCAGAAGCGGCAGTTGCATTAATTGGTTCTTTAATGGGTGAAAAGCTATTATAGAGCGGGACTTGTTCCCGTTCTTTTTTTAATTTTGGGGAAATTTAAGGATATGTTAAGGTTTTTACCGGCTGATAAGCGTAACATGCTGTCAAAAATTTGTTACACTATTTTTTAGAGGAGAATGAAACCTTTTGGAACGAGGTTCGTATACATAAAGACCGGTGAAGGCAGAGGTTGAATATACTATGGAAACAATGATTAAAAAGAGAATTAAGCAAGTGAAAAAAGGCGACCAGAACGCATTTGCAGACATCGTAGACCTGTATAAAGACAAAATTTATCAGCTGTGCTATCGTATGCTTGGGAATGCACATGAAGCAGAAGATATTGCGCAGGAGGCGTTTATTCGTGCCTATGTGAATATTGAGAGCTTTGATGTGAATCGTAAGTTTTCCACGTGGCTGTATCGCATTGCAACCAACCTGACCATCGACCGTATTCGTAAAAAAAAGCCGGATTATTATTTAGATGCAGAGGTGGCAGGGACAGAAGGACTGAATATGTATTCTCAAATTGCGGCTGACGGCATTTTGCCAGAGGACGAGGTGGTGTCGCTTGAATTATCGAGCACCATTCAGCAAAAAATTTTAAGATTACCCGATAAATATCGCTCGGTCATCGTATTAAAGTATATTGATGAACTCTCGTTAAAAGAAATTAGTGAGATTCTGAATATACCAGTTGGTACGGTGAAAACGAGAATACACAGGGGTAGAGAGGCTCTCCGGAAACAGTTGAGAGACCTTTGAGTGAGGTGATTTTGATGAGCTGTCAGGAAAAAATCGTCCTGCTTATGCATCAGTATTTAGACGGGGACATAGAGCCCGAAGATGAAAAAGAATTAAAGAGCCATCTGCAATCGTGTGAGGAATGCCGTACTCATTTTCAACAAATTGAGAAATCCATCGCGCTCGTGCAGAGTACATCTCATATAGAAGCACCATCTGATTTCACTGCAAAGGTGATGGCAGGTCTTCCAAAGGAGAAAAAGCGTGTGTCGATTCAAAGATGGATCAAAGCTCATCCGCTAATGGTCGCCGCTGCCCTCTTTGTCATATTGATGGGAGGCAGTCTGTTTACTAGCTGGAATACGGATCATAATTTCAGTGTGTCAAAGCAGCCGAATCTCGTGGTTGAAAATGATACAGTGACGGTACCTAAAGGGGAAACCGTCAAAGGTGATGTCACTGTGAAAAATGGCAAGCTGATTGTAGAAGGCAAGGTTGATGGAAACGTAACAGTCGTCAATGGAGAACAGCTGACTGCTTCTGCCGGACAAGTCACTGGTCAAATCAATGAAATTAATGAAGTGTTTGATTGGGTTTGGTACAAAATGAAGTCTACAGCACAAGACGTGATGCGGGTCATTGGGCCAGAGGAGCAAAAGTAAATCAAACAGTTTGAGAGCAGTCTCTAAGGGACTGCTCTTTTTCTATTGATGGACCGACTTGAATGCCAGCCAAATATGGCAACTATTTTCCTTGCTGAAACAAAATGTGGTATAATAGCCACGCTATGTACTTACACATAGGCTCTTTTTTTATAAAAAATGAATCGAACGAAGAATAACTGAAAATTCTGGAGGACGAGGAAATGGCTTTAGGGGATATTCCTTTTTTGCAGTACCTCGGTAATGCTGTTGATATTCTCGTTGTTTGGTATGTGATATATAAATTAATGATGGTCATCCGCGGAACAAAAGCGGTTCAGCTTTTAAAGGGAATTGTCGTCATTGTTCTCGTCAGGATGGGGAGTGCGTATCTCGGTCTTAACACACTTCAATGGCTGATGGATCAAGCGATTACGTGGGGGTTCCTTGCGATCATTATTATTTTTCAGCCAGAGCTAAGGAGAGCGCTTGAACAGCTTGGGCGCGGCCGTTTCTTCTCTAGAAGCGGAACACCTGTAGAGGAACAGCAGCAGAAAACGATCGAGGCAATTACAAAAGCAATTAACTATATGGCAAAACGAAGAATAGGCGCGCTGTTAACGATTGAGCGCGATACTGGGATGAATGATTACATAGAGACCGGAATTCCTTTAAATGCAAAGGTGAGTTCTGAGCTGCTGATTAATATCTTCATTCCGAATACACCGCTTCATGACGGCGCTGTGATTATGAAGCGTGATGAGATTGCAGCTGCAGCGTGTTATTTACCGCTGTCTGAAAGTCCTTTTATCTCTAAGGAGCTCGGTACACGTCACCGCGCGGCAGTTGGTATTAGTGAAGTAACGGACAGTTTAACCGTCATCGTCTCCGAGGAGACAGGCGGCATTAGTGTCGCAAGAAATGGTGATCTCCATCGAGAATTGACAGAAGAAGCGCTTGAAGAAATGCTGATTGCTGAGTTTAGTAAGAACAGCAAAGATGCTTCCTCGACCAAATGGTATTGGAGGGGCAAGAAAAATGGATAAGATTTTGAATAATCGCTGGGCCGTTAAGTTTCTTGCATTGGTCTTCGCTTTATTGCTGTATGGTGCAGTCAATTCAGCGCAAGCGCCCACGCCGAAAAAAATCGGTGAATCCTTTTTCCCAACATCGACAACAGACGAAGCAACCTTAACGGACATTCCTGTTAAAGCGTATTATGATGACGAAAAGTATGTAGTCACTGGTGTGCCGCAGACAGTCAATGTCACGATTAAAGGATCAACTAGTGCTGTGAAAACAGCAAGACAAACGAAAAATTTTGAAATTTACGCAGATATGCAAAACCTTTCGACAGGTACACATAAAGTCGAATTGAAGGCAAGAGATGTATCGAAAGGAATCACGTTAACGATTAATCCGTCTGTGACGACTGTGACGATACAAGAAAAAACGACAGCTGAATTCCCTGTTGAAACTGAATTTTATAATCAAAATAAAATCAAAGACGGCTATTCACCAGAGCAGCCTATTGTGAATCCGAAAAATGTCACGGTTACTGGCTCAAAAGACGTGATCGACAAAATTTCTGTCATTAAAGCATTTGTGAACTTAGAGGATGTCGATCAGCAAATTGAGAAAGAAGCGAAACTCACTGTGTATGATAGCAGTGGGAATGAGCTGCCAGTCGAAGTGAGTCCGTCTGTGGTAGATATTACGGTCCCGATTACGAGTCCAAGCAAGAAAGTTCCGTTTAAGATTGAGCGGACGGGCAGCTTGCCAGATGGGATCAGTATCTCAAGCATCGAGACAAGCCCAAGTGAGGTTACAGTCTATGGTTCTCAAAAGGTGCTGGATGCACTTGATTTTATTGACGGCGTTAAGCTCGACCTAAGCAAGATTAAAGATGATACAGAGATTGATGCCGACATTCCACTGCCAGATGGTGTGAAAAAGGTATCACCTGAAACTGTTAAAATCAAAGTGAAGGTTGCAACAGCTGAAGAAAAAAAGATCGATAATGTCCCAATTTCTGTCGTGGGTCTGAGCAAGGATCTTAGCTCTGAATTTGTGAGTCCGTCTTCTGGGCGTCTCACACTAACAGCAAAAGGTTCAAAGAGTGCAATTGATAAACTAAAGGCTTCAGATATTGAAGCCTATATCAATGTCGGGGACTTAAACGAAGGAACACATGAGGTCAAAGTACAAGTGAATGGCCCTCAAAATGTGACGTGGACATTATCTAGATCGAAGGTCAAAGTGAAACTGACTTCTACTGATACAGAAGATCAGCCGGCTTCTACGAATGATCGGAAAGATCAATCATCCGATGATGATCAGGAAGAGAAGAGTCAAAAGGAATCAACACAAGATAAAGCAAAAAAAGAATCGAGTCAAAGACAGCGGGTCAAAGAAGATAATAAAGAGGACGCAGCGTCCTCTTGAATGGTAAAAAAGGAGCGATTGAAACATGGGCAAGTACTTTGGAACTGATGGTGTAAGGGGTGTGGCTAATAGCGAATTAACGCCAGAGCTCGCATTTAAAATTGGGAGATTTGGCGGCTATGTGCTCACGAAGGATAAAGAACGTCCAAAGGTACTCGTTGGACGAGACACGCGTGTATCTGGTCATATGTTAGAAGGAGCACTCGTAGCAGGCTTACTTTCAATTGGGGCTGAAGTCATGCGTTTAGGTGTGATCTCAACACCTGGTGTGTCTTATTTAACGAAGGCAATGGATGCAGAAGCAGGTGTCATGATTTCAGCTTCGCATAACCCAGTTCAAGACAACGGAATTAAATTTTTCGGCGGTGACGGCTTTAAACTGTCAGATGAACAGGAGAATGAAATCGAGCAGCTGATGGATCAGCCGGTCGATCAATTGCCACGCCCAGTTGGAGCGGACCTTGGAACAGTAAATGACTACTTTGAAGGCGGTCAGAAATACTTGCAATTCTTGAAACAGACAGCAGACGAGGATTTCACAGGTATTCACGTAGCGCTTGACTGTGCACATGGTGCAACCTCTTCTCTTGCAACACATTTATTTGCGGATTTAGATGCGGATGTGTCAACAATGGGAACATCACCAAACGGATTGAATATCAACGATGGCGTAGGTTCTACTCATCCAGAGGCACTTTCTGCTTTTGTGAAAGAAAAAGGAGCGGATATTGGTCTTGCGTTTGATGGCGACGGCGACCGCTTAATTGCAGTCGATGAAAAAGGTGATATTGTAGACGGCGATCAAATTATGTACATATGTGCACGTTATCTAAAGGGTGAAGGCCGATTGAAGGACGACACGGTCGTGTCAACGGTCATGAGTAACCTTGGTTTCTATAAAGCGCTTGAGAAGCAAGGCATTAAGAGCATTCAAACCGCTGTTGGTGACCGCTATGTGGTCGAGGCGATGAAAAAGGATGGCTATAATGTCGGAGGCGAGCAGTCAGGCCACTTGATTTTCCTTGATTACAATACGACAGGTGATGGTATGCTTTCTGCGATCATGCTGGTGAATACACTAAAAGCAACAGGGAAAACATTATCAGAGCTTGCAGCTGAAATGGAGAAATTTCCGCAGCTTCTAGTGAATGTGAAGGTATCTGATAAATATAAAGTGGAAGAAAATGAAAAAGTAAAAGCTGTGATCCAAGAGGTTGAAAAAGAGATGAACGGTGACGGACGCATCCTTGTTCGTCCATCAGGAACAGAACCGCTTGTACGTGTCATGGCAGAGGCGAAAACAAAAGAGCTGTGTGATGAATACGTGGCTCGTATTACGGCTGTTGTCAAAGAAGAAATGGGTATTGAGTAATTGATTAAAGCAAATCGCTAAGCAGCGGTTTGCTTTTTTTTTCGAATAAACGTCATAAGAGGCTGGTCTAGTACGAATGATATAAGCGAGGGCAATTTGCTGCTTGCTTTCATACATAAGAGAGCACATCAAAGGTAGAACGTGACAAGCCTCATCGCATATAGTGTAGGGAGGTCTCACTTTCTCACATGAAAGGGATCACCCGCTAAATTGTGATTGACGGAGGTCAGACCTTATAGTACAATCATCCTTGTGTTACTGGATTTTTATTCTAGCAGGAAAGGCAGGGTAGATGTTCAGCCACTCTTATAATTATAGCGCCCGAACTAAGCGATCGAACGACAGATGCTTAGTTGACGAGGATGGAGGTTATCGAATTTTTCGGCGGATGCCTCCCGGCTGATCAAATATAGAGATCACAGCCGTAAGTGTTTCTTTAAAGCAAAGAGGTGACTCTTTGTACAAAGGGAATACACATGATCTCCCAAATTAAACATGTAGAGAGGGACGAAGAAATGTCCCTTCTATTTTAGTAGGCTTTCTTTGTCCCTTTCACATGATCGGGAGGAAGAATATTTATGTGTGGAATCGTAGGTTATATTGGTCAGAATGATGCGAAGGAAATCTTATTAAAAGGTTTAGAGAAGCTTGAGTACCGTGGGTATGACTCAGCAGGTATCGCTGTGGCAAACGAAGATGGCGTGCATGTGTTCAAAGAAAAAGGACGTATCGCTGAGCTTCGTGAAGTCGTTGATGCAAACGTGGCATCTTCAGCAGGAATTGGACATACACGCTGGGCAACACACGGTGTACCAAGCCATCTAAATGCGCATCCGCATCAAAGTGCTTCTGGCCGTTTTACGCTTGTTCATAACGGTGTCATCGAGAACTATGTACAATTGACACGCGAATATTTACAAGACGTCACACTAAAAAGCGACACAGATACAGAGGTTGTTGTTCAAGTCATCGAACAATTTGTGAACAGAGGTCTTGATACAGAGGAAGCTTTCCGTCAAACGCTTCTTCAACTAAAAGGCTCTTACGCAATTGCCCTTTTCGATAACGAAAACAAAGAAACAATCTATGTGGCGAAAAACAAAAGCCCATTATTGGTTGGTTTCGGCGAAGATTTCAACGTTGTGGCTTCTGACGCAATGGCGATGCTTCAAGTAACAAACGAATATGCGGAATTAATGGATAAAGAAATGGTCATTGTTACTAAAGACGAGGTTATTATTAAAAACCTTGACGGTGATATTATGACACGTCCTTCTTATATCGCTGAGCTGGATGCAAGCGACATTGAGAAAGGCACATATCCTCACTACATGTTAAAAGAAACGGATGAACAGCCGCTTGTTATGCGCAAAATCATCCAAGAATATCAAGACGAAAACGGCAAGTTGTCAGTCGCTGGCGATATCGCAAGCGCAGTAGCAGAAGCAGACCGCATCTATATTGTGGCTTGCGGAACGAGCTACCATGCTGGACTTGTTGGTAAACAATACATTGAAGACTGGGCGAAAGTACCTGTAGAAGTCCATGTAGCAAGTGAATTCTCTTACAACATGCCGCTTCTATCGAAAAAACCGTTGTTCATCTTCCTTTCTCAATCTGGGGAGACTGCGGACAGCCGTGCTGTACTTGTTCAAGTCAAAGAACTTGGTCATAAAGCATTAACGATCACAAACGTACCAGGATCTACGCTTTCTCGTGAAGCAGACTTCACATTGCTTCTTCATGCAGGACCAGAAATCGCAGTGGCTTCAACAAAAGCCTACACAGCACAAATCGCTGTTCTTGCGATCCTTGCATCTGTTGCAGCTGAATTAAATGGTCAATCTCTTGACTTTGATCTTGTGAAAGAGCTTGGGATTGTAGCAAACGCAATGGAAGCCCTTGTCGATCAAAAGGATGAAATGGAACAAATCGCTCGTGATTTCTTCACAGTGACACGTAACGCATTCTTTATCGGAAGAGGACTTGACTACTATGTGTGCCTTGAAGGTTCACTAAAATTAAAAGAGATCTCTTACATCCAAGCAGAAGGATTTGCTGGCGGAGAACTCAAACACGGCACGATTGCTTTAATTGAAGAAGGCACACCGGTCATTGCCCTTGCCACGCAAGAGCATGTGAACCTCAGCATTCGCGGTAACGTCAAAGAAGTCGTTGCACGCGGCGCAAACCCATGTGTCATCTCACTAAAAGGCCTAGAAGACGAAGGCGATCGTTTCGTCCTTCCAGCTGTACACCCAGCACTTGCACCACTTGCATCTGTTGTTCCATTACAGCTAATCGCTTACTACGCAGCCCTTCACCGCGGGTGTGATGTGGATAAACCACGTAACCTTGCGAAGAGTGTGACGGTGGAGTAGGAATTAAATCAGACTTTGGTTGCAGCTTTGAGTTAAAGTTAGAACAGTTGTAAAAAAGTTACACCGTTTTATTTTACCCCTTTGGATTTTTTTAATCTAAAGGGGTGTTTTTATGTCAAAAAGAACTAGAACATCTAAAATCGAAAAAGGGATTAAAGACAGCAATTATTTAAAGGAAACTTCGCCAAGCAAGACGTGAATCGAGTGAAGGTGCAATTATTTGGGAGCGTAGGGAGCAAGGTAGTGGAGAGAGGAAGTTCTTTTTAGAAACACTATGGTAGTTACAATGTTTAAAGATACGCTCAGAGCTCACAAAAGACGTCAAGAGGGTATTTTGTTATGAAAAAAAGATAACCATCTGTAGCGGTAAATTTCTTTAACTGGCTCAAGAAAGGGAGATTATTACACCCAAAGTGTTATGAGAAACAGCAAAAAAAGATATGGAAATTATCGAGCGTAATAATGACTTTGCAGCGATGTATGAATACGACGACATTATGATTAATTTAGATGAGTTGATGATGAATCATAAGAGAAATACGCAGTATGAAGGAGGAGTTAAGGATGCGATGAAAAAGCGGCAGAATAAGTTAGAGTAAAGAAACAGGATATGATTGAAAGTTTGTATGTAGAGGTTATAGAACCGTGGATTATTGGTGATATTCCATCAAATAATTAATCTATGATTATCAAAAATGTATTTGAAGAAAATCAAGTAGAGGTATAATACAATAATTTCAAAAGGTTAGTAACCGAGAAGTTGTTGGTATTTAATGGGTAATTGGAGTAGAATAAGAAAAAGTAAATCCTCTCAGCAAGTATTGCCATGATCAGAGTTAGCGAAGAAGGCTACAAAAAATAAACAACATGTTCACATGCTTTTAAAAGAAAAAGTACATTAAGAATTCGATGTTGGAATTTTATTTCTAAGTCTAAGGAGGCATAAGAATGCATTTATATTGCGAAAAAATTTTATTTAATAAAAAAACTAATTCATACGAAATTATACTAGATTTTAGTTTAATTAAGGATTTAGAAGTGGTTTCTGATATGTTTAAATTAACATATGAGGATTCTAATCAAACGTTATTAGTACTTTCAAATTTAAAATTTGAAAGTTATAAAGGATTTAAATCTGGGTATTGGTATGACTTGCCTGAAGAATTCTTTAGGGTATTTGAGTTAGTAAATGAACATACTGAAAACTCTAGAGTAATAGCAGAATTAGAACACAGGGACAGTGCTTTTTTAGATGTGCAGCGATATAGGACTAAAGAAAATTTGTATATTAATACAACAGAAGAACGTATAGTCGAGTTTAAAGATTCTAAATTTTATAGTGATCTAAGAGAAGTAACAGATGAAATAGGTAATTTAGAATTAATTGTACGAAATGTAGGATGTGGAAATTGGAATGAGATAAAGTCGGAGGATTTCTGGTTAATTTATGATTTGGGAGGAGATGTGAAATTTACTGATAAGGAAATGCAATCAATATTATCTAGAATATCTTTTAAACAGAATTTTATTGGAGTAATTAGCCATTGGGATTTAGATCATTATAGAGCAATTCTAGACATGGATAGTTCACAGCTAAGTTTAATGAAAAATATAACTGTCCCTTCTAAAATGCCCAACACTATTCAATTACGAAAAACAATATCAAGATTGAGAAGTTTAAAAATTCCTATAAATATTCTTTTGCCAGCATTTAAAAGAGGGCGTTCGATAGATTTAATTTCTCAAGGTAAGTTGGGCCAATTTGAATTGTTTCGTTCATGTGATGGAAGTAATATTAATCAAAGCGGTATTTTACTTGTAGTAGAAGGTGTTAGAAAAGTAGCTGTTTTAACAGGTGATCATCATTATCCTCAAATTTACAACAGTGTTTTTTCTACATTTAGACCAAAGCCATATGAATTAGTTGTACCTCATCATGGAGGGCACGCTGGGAAATTTAAAATAGCTGATTGGAGTACGATTAACTTTTCTTCAGGAGCTTTATCTACAAAAGGTAATAGTTATAGAAATTTACCCCAAAACGCTATACATAATTTTTTCGTAATGCATACAGCCTTTCATTGTACAGATTGTGCGGCAAGAGATTATGTAACGTGCCTATAAATTTAGATGAAATGAAAAAAGGATTATTTAAATAATTATTCAGTCTAATCTAATAGATGTAAAAAATTAATAAAAATACAGGATGATAAGATGCTATCTTTGAAGGAGAGTTTGAAACAACGATTGAAATAATGAGTAAGAAGCTAAATAAATAATACTTATTACGTCGTTCACTCGCTAGGTTTTTACATCGTTAGAACGTTTAAGTGGAATAAGTATTCTATTAGATGAATTATATCAACCTGCTAAAGTTAATATATTTGAGCCCAATGGTATATGAAATGTATTTTAATTTATTAGACTATAGTTAAAAAATAATCAATCTTTTTATAAAAATTTAACACTATTAAAATTAAACCCACTTACATTTTGCTTAATTATTATTTAAAACGCGTGGGTTTCTTCTATAAATCGTGTTTTTAATTCCATTTATATATAATTGTATAAAAGTGTATTTTGTGTCAAAAGAACCATTATGATACAAAATTGGTAGTGTAGTGATCTTTTATTAACAGGTTATAATAATTCGTATAATATTTGAAGCTTGTTTTCTTTTCAAAATATAGATAGTTTTTAAAGGGGGAGATGTCATTTTTGTTCGATACTTAAAAAAAGAAAAATGGGGAATTGTTTTTTTCTTGATCGTTTATATTGCCTTGTTTATTAGCTCCTATTTGTTGATTGGCGGTCCTGCGACGATTGAAGGGCCAATTTGTGTATTCCTTGGATTTTGTCTTGTTCAATTTCTTATATATAGGACTTTCAAAAAAATGTAGGTAATAAAAAGGGAATAGGTATACTAAGAGAGCGGCGCCTAGAGAAGTCAATACAGCTTGAATATTTAAAAAAGAAATAGAAGCAGATGCATGACAAAACCTAAAATCTACACAATGAGTTTCGCAAAAGTCTATCCTCTCTACATCGCAAAGGCAGAGAGAAAGGGACGAACGAAAGCTGAAGTCGATACGATTATTTGTTGGTTAACGGGGTACAGTCCCGCAGAGTTACAGGAGCAGTTGGATAAGCAGATAGACATTGAAGCCTTTTTTGATGAGGCTCCTGAGCTTCATCCTTCCCGCAGTTTAATCAAAGGAGTCATCTGTGGTGTTAGAGTAGAGGACATTGAGGAAGAAACGATGAAAAACATTCGGTATCTAGATAAGCTGATTGATGAGTTAGCTAAGGGAAAGAAAATGGAAAAGATTTTGCGAGATTCGTCATGAACATCACAAGCAAGCCCAGTGAATAACCTTCACTGGATTTTTTTATATTTATAGACCATTCGATTGATAAAAATAAAATCCATTTGAACGAATTCTCTCTTCATGTCGTCAAAAGAAGTAATACCAAAACAAATTGGTTTTTGAAAAAGGAGTGGCGTGGATGGATATGAAGATGATTTTACCTCTTATTTTGCTGCAAGCGATTTTAATGGTGATTGGTTTGTTTGATTTGCTGAAAAGAGATCCATCGAGGATTAGGGGAGAAGTGAAGTGGGTTTGGGCTTTGGTGATTGTGTTTGTGGCGAGTGCCGGTCCTATTGCGTATTTCATTTTTGGTCGTAAACAATCTTAGTAGGGGGGATTCGCTTGAATATCTTGGAGTGTTACGGGCTGACGAAATCGTATGGACGGCATGAAGTGTTAAAAGATGTCTCGTTTTCTGTTGGGGAGGTTGGATGTGTTGGCTTTTTAGGAGCCAATGGAGCGGGAAAGACAACGACGATCCGGATTTTGACGGGGCTTGCTCGTCCTACGTCTGGCATTGTGAAGGTGGCAGGTTTTGATGTCACAAAGGACATGGATCAAATCAGTCAGGTGATTGGGTACTGTCCTCAGCATCCTGCATTTTATCAAGATATGACGGGGCAGGAGTGGATGCATTGGGTTGGCGGGTTATTTCATTTAGAGAAAAACATCATTCGTTCCAAAACAGAGGAGCTGTTGAAGCTTTGCCGTGTGTATGAGGCGAAGGATCGCGTTATTGGCAGCTATAGTGGAGGCATGAAGCAGAGGCTTGCCATTGCACAGGCGCTGATCAATAGCCCACAGGTTCTGATCCTAGATGAGCCTGTGTCGGCACTTGATCCCATGGGGAGAAAAGACGTCCTGACTTTGATTGAGCGTCTAAAGCATGAGATGCAGATCTTTATGTCGACCCATATTTTAGATGACATTGAACGTGTGGCGGATCATATTATCATGATCAACAACGGCAAAATTGAGATGTCCTCTTCGATGAAACAGCTCAAAGAAGACTATATCCAGCCCGTGATTGAATTTCAATTAGAACAACAGAATCCGAAACTAGTGGCTTTGTTAAAAGAACGGGATTGGGTGGAGGAATGCATGGAGACAGGAGACGCTTATCAGGTGCGAGTCAACAATCAACAAACGGCATTGAAGGAACTGCCGGCTCTCATCACTGAAACTGGCGGTGTTCTTCTCCATTATCGACTATCTAAGCTGACGCTTGAAGATATTTTCATGAAGGTTGTGACAGCATGATGATGTTGAAAAAGGAATTTAGGGAGTTATTCACTAGTTATAAAATCTTATTTGTGCCGATCACTTTCACGATTTTAATGATTACGCAGCCTATTACGCTCAAAATGCTGCCGGATCTTTTATCGAAATCGGCTAATTTACCTGAAGGGTCTACATTTTATATACCAGAGCCTAGTGCTGGAGAAGCTTTAGCCAGTGCATTGAGTAAATTTGACTCGCTCGGTGTGTTTATCCTCATTATGATCGTGATGGGGACGATTGCTGGAGAGCGTGCCTCTGGGGTGACGGCGATGATTATGGTGAAACCGATCAGTCGAATGAGTTATTATGCCTCGAAACTATGCGCCTATGCCTGTTTAACTTTGTTTAGTTTGATAGTGGCGGTGCTAGCTTCCGTTTATTATGTGGACATTCAATTTGGGCATGTGGATTGGGTCAATGTGTTAAAAGGAACGCTTTTGTATTATCCGAACCTATTGCTCATTGTGGTGTCGACCATTTGTGCATCGGCATTCTTTAAGCGCTCAGTGACTGCGGGCGGCGTTTCCCTTTTGATCAACCTCATCTTGTTTACCGTTCCTTCGTTTTATGAGGATACATTAGGGAAGTTTGCACCTAAAGGCGTCACAAGTGCAGCTGAGGAGATGATTCATAGAGGGGCTTATTCGGATCAGGCACTTACAAGCTTTCTAGGTGTATCGGTATTGATTGGTTTCTTTTTTCTCATCGGATGGTTTCTTTTTAGAAAAAAAGAATTATAGCATGGTGTACCCTTTGGATATGAAAATCTAAAGGGTTTTTTATGTATTTAGTAAGTAATAAATAAGATGTGAATACATATTATCATGATTTAAATGTTGAAATAATATATACTTAGTATATAATTACTCCGTAAAGGGATGGGAGGAGTTTGCAGATGATTCAGATCAAGAATGTGAAGAAGGAATTTTTTCAAGGTCAAGAGCGGACTGAGGTGTTGAGGGGCGTTGATTTGACGGTAGAAGAAGGGGAGTTTGTAGCGGTGATGGGACCGAGTGGTTCTGGAAAAAGTACATTACTTCAGCTGTTAGGCGGGCTTGATCTGCCTTCAGATGGAGAGATTTTGATAAATGAACATCAGTTAAGTGAGATGAATGAGAAAGAGAGAACGATTTTCCGCAGAAAACAGATTGGGTTTGTGTTTCAAAATTATCAGCTGCTGCCTACATTAACTGTCGAAGAAAATGTGGCGTTTCCGCTGCATGCAGATGGACGTTTAACAAAGGAGAATCAACAGACGGTTGTAGAGCTGTTAGAGGCTGTTGGCTTGAATGGACTTGGGCGGAAACGGGCTAGTTTGCTGAGCGGCGGGCAGCAGCAGCGTGTAGCGATTGCAAGAGCTCTAGTCAATCAGCCGTCAGTGTTGTTAGCAGATGAGCCGACGGGGAACTTGGACCGGCATAGAGCGGAGGATATTTTGGCGTTAATGTGCAAGTTCAATCGAGAAAGCAAGCAGACGATTATCATGGTGACGCATGATATTTTCGCAGCAGGATTTGCGGATCGAATCATCCTTTTTAAAGACGGTGTTATTGATCAAGTGATCTCTAGAAAGGATGATGATTATGCTCAGTATGTGGCGAATTTCATGGCGTAACATGATTCAGCATAAAAAGCGGTTCGCCATTTCTGTCTTAGGCATCATGGTGGGAATTGCTTTTGTCACGTCGATGCTCATTGCCGATCGAACGACAAATGATGTGTTTCATTACTATGAGCAAATGTATGTAGCTGATGCAGATTATTGGGTGTTGAGTGATGATCATACGTATGATGAGGAACAGATCTCCTCCATTTTAAAGCATCCTGATGTGACAGGATCATTATTAGCGCTGGATAAACAGACGTTTTTTGATGTAGAAGGTGATCACTCTCTTAACCAACGGGCGGTGCGAATTACCGGAGTACAAGATCAAACGAGCTCTTTACTGAAGCTGCCTGTGATTGAAGGGCGTTTGGATAATCAGGGGTTGGTCATACCAGATGTTGTGGCGAAGCTGCTGAATAAAAAAGTGGGAGATACCATTCGTTTTTCTGATTTGGGCGAAGCGAAGGTATCTGCCATTGTGGAATATACACAGCTGCTTTCAAGTCCAAGTGACTGGGAGGGTGCAGAATCATCGAGTTTTCGTGTGATGGCGCCGCTTGATTTATTGAGAGACTGGACGGGACTCGATCATCAGCTTTCTTATATGAGATTTAAGACGAATGATGGCGGAGAGCAGCTCTTTCAATCTTTACAGAAAGAGTTCAAGGATGCCGATGTTTTTGTCCAGCCTGTGGTGGCGGATGACCGGCAAAGTAATGACATTGGCGGGTTGTACACGTTCTTTTACCTCATCGCAGGGCTGTCGATGTTTATGAGTGGTTTTATTGTGTTTAATATGATTTATACGAGTGTGATGGAACGGAAAAAGGAATTTGCGATTATGAAGAGCTTTGGTTATACGCAGGGCTCTGTTTCAAAGCTGATGTTGATTGAGGTTTTGATCTTGGCATGTATTGGAACAGCCATTGGGGTGCCGATTGGCGTTTGGCTTGGAGATGTGTTCATGCAAACACTGCTTGGTGTGTTCGCTTTTGATATGGTGTATTCGTTAGATTGGCAAGTGCCTGTTGTAATTTCAGTGATCATTGGTATTGTGTTCCCTGTGCTGTTTTCGTTATTTCCGATCTATCATGCAGGGAAAACGTCTGTGCTACTGACTTTAAAATCCACTACCCAAACTTCTACACTGAAAAAACAATCGGTCATTAGAGCGGTGATAGGGATAGGCTTGCTTTCATTTGTATGGGTGGATCATCCGGCTGCTTATCTTGGCATTTTAGCCAGCATGGTTCTGTTATTCCCATTTTTTCTGCTCTTTTTGAACCGGTTGTCTGCGCCTCTTTTGAAGTTTGTCTTTGGTTACCCGGGCCATCTATCCTCGCAGCATGTCACGCAGCAACTGAATCGAAATGCCAATACGGCGGCGATTCTAGCTGTTGGGATTTCTGTGATCTTGCTTTTAAGTGCGGTCATTGAATCGGCTCCAGACGGCTACGAAAAAGAGATTCGTCAAACGTACGGCGGTGATCTCAGGGTTACCTCTGAAGCGCCATGGACGAAAGCGGATCAAGAAAAGCTGTCATCCTATAAGTCTGTTGAGCGGGTGGAACCGATGATGGAAGCGGCTCCTTTGACATGGGAAACGGCCCATGGAGAGAAAAGACAATTTTCTATCATCGGTGTGGATGAGAAAGGACCTTCTTTTATAGAAGGTGACAATAAAGGCGATTTGTATCAACGATTATCAGAAACGCCTTCTATCGTGTTAGGAGAGCGTGCGTTTGATGAATGGGGTGGGCGTATTGGAGAGAGTGTGTATCTCAATGCACCTTCTGGCCGGCAGCAGTTACAAGTCATTGATGTGGTCAAGACTTCTCATCATTCGGGTTATGTGGCATTTGTCGATCAGACATTTTTACAAGAGGATTTAGGGTGGATGCAGCCCCATGATATCCTGCTTACGTTAAAAGACAAAGGTGCCGGCGAGTCTTTACGAGATCAGCTATGGGAAGACTTTGGGCAGCGGCTTTCAAAGGTGAAAACAGTAGAGGATGAGATTGAATCAACGACATCGGCTTTAACTGGTATGAACGAGTTAATTTCTATGATGCTCATTTTCATTATGGGGCTCGCGAGCATTGGAACAGCCAATACACTGCTGATGAATACGCTTGAACGTACATCTGAGATTGGCACCATGCGAGCGCTTGGGCTGACAAAGCAGCAGGTGAGAAAAATGATCGTCGGAGAAGGTGTGCTCATTGGGTTATCAGGTGTGATTGGCGGCATTTTATTTGGTGTGATTCTTCTATATGTCTCAAGCCAATCTGATTGGCTCGGTGGATTTGTTTCATTTCAGCTGCCATTTGTGCATGTGTTGCTGGCAGTGATTGCAGGAATTGCGCTCAGTTTAGTGGCTTCGTGGATTTCTAGTGCGACAGCGAGTAAAATAGAGATGATATCATCTCTCAAAGAAGGTTAAATCATATGTCAGTGAAATACGGAATTTTAACATCGCTCTGTCAGCAGCAACATCATGGATATGAATTAAAGCTAGAGCTGGAGGCATTGCTCGGAATAAAAGGAAAAATCAACCCGGGTCAAATCTACACGACGCTTGATCGGTTAATTCGTGATCAATTGGTGACAGCAGTGGGAATAGATGACCAAGATCGAAAGTTGTACGACGTGACGGAAGAAGGCAGACAAGAGCTGGAATCATGGCTGTTGGCACCTGTTCCATATCATGCTGCAAAGGATGATTTTCACTTTAAATGGGGCTGTGCACGGAAAATCAGATTTCATCAAGAAAAAGAAATGCTTCAGCAGCAGAAAGCCGTCATCATGAAAGATGTGATGGAACTCACGAAGCTGAAAACAGAATGTCTTGTGCAAGGTGATGAGAGTCGGTACTTATTGATTTCTGGTACGCTGCTTCATTTAGAGGCGGATTTGAATTGGATTCATCAAATTGAACATCGGAGCGGGTCATCATTTTAGAGAGGTCTTTCTTTTGAAGAAAGGTCTTTTTTTTGGCTTCGTTCGGAGCATATGCAGATAGGATGGGAAGAAAGTTTGGTATGATAGGTGGAAATTGATTGTATTTTCAGAAAAGGGGTTTGATCAATGAAAACATCACGTAATCCTGAGACCATTCATGCGCCAGTTGCACCGTACATCCATCAAATAGAGACAACAGGGCCACAGCGGTGGTTAACCTTATCAGGGCAAGTGGGGATGGAAGTCGATGGGACCATCCCAGCGAGCCCGATGGAACAGCTCGAGCTAGCGTTAGAGAATGTAAAACGCAATGTAGAAGCGGCAGATATGAAAGTGGAAGATATAACGAAGCTTGTGTTCTATTTAGTAGGGGAGTTTGATGCTGAGAGTAGAAAACAAATCATGGGTCAGTTTTTAGGGGATCACCTGCCTTGTATGACGATGATTTATGTGGTGGCTTTGGCTTCACCTGCTTTAAAGGTTGAGGTGGATGCATGGGCTTGTCGGGATATGGATTCGGTTTGAATTGGTTTATTTAATAGATAAAAGGTTGGGATGATTGATGCCCAATCTTTTTTGTTTTGTTATCTTTTAGTATTTTAAATGATTATAATTCTCTTACCCTTTTATACCCAATATGGTAATATTGTGGTAAATGATAAGTGGGTCTAATTACATTTACATTCCACCGTAAAAACACCATAGATCAGCATACATCACTCTAATAAAAGGGAGAGATTTGATGCCATTCATGGAGGTTCAGAATGTAAGCAAACGATATAGCAATGGTGATGGGATAGAGGGCCTTTCATTTTCTATTGAAGCAGGGGAGGTTGTGGCACTGCTTGGGCCTAATGGTGCGGGGAAGACGACAACCATTCGATGTTTAACAGGTCTCTATCAACCTGATCAAGGGGAAATACTCATAGAGGGATTTCCTCCTGGTCATTCCCATGTCCAAAAACAAGTAGCTCTTATTCCAGATCAGCCATATTTGTACCCAGATTTAACGGTTGCTGAACATGTTCAATTTCGTGCAAGAGGCTATCATAAAGGTTTAAAACAGATCAAAGAAAAGGTATTTGAGGCGTTGAAAGAAGTACATATCGAAATGAAGATGAACGAATTGTGCGGAAGGCTTTCAAGAGGTCAAAAACAGCGTGTCGTCTTAGCAGGGGCCATTGTGCAAGATGCCTCCCTTTTTATTTTAGATGAGCCGACTGTTGGGTTAGACATCCCTTCGAAACAATGGTTGTCAGATTGGCTGATACAGAAGAGTCTTCAAGGTGGTTCGGTTCTTGTGTCCACTCATAGTCTAGAGTTTGTTCTTGATACGGCTAGTAGGGTGATATTGATTCGAGACGGTGCCATCATGAAAAGTATCGCTGTTCCTAAGCGGCAGGAAGAACAAATGAAGTGGCGGGCAGAAGTCATTCAACTTCTAGGGGAGTGGTCTAGTGAATAACACGCTTTCCCTTTTATGGATGAAATCCCAAAGGCGCTTGATCAGTAAAAATCAAGAAAAGAAAATGCCCTTTTTGATCTTGCTGCTTATGATTGCTGCCATTGGTTTTCAGCTGAGCGCAGTCTCAAGTATGGGCGATTGGAATGCGAGTACAGCTGGATGGTTCATTGTCGTTTTATTTGTTCTTTATACTGGCTTTGGTTTGTTTTCGAATCGATTGCCTAGTCAGATGAACGATATCATGTGGTTGTATGGAAGTGGTGCTTCCTTATGGACGGTTGTGATGAGTGTATGGGTATATCACATTTTTTGGCGATGTGCTCTTCTCATTGTTTCTGCTGTGATGGCTGATATCCTCCTTCTTTGTTTAACGAAGCAGTACTTTTTTCTACTTGGTAAATCACTCCTGTTAACAGCGCTGTTATGTATGATCGAAACATGGATGATTGCGGTATCTTGTGCAAGAACCATTCAAGTATATAAGCGAGTGCTCTTCATTGGTTTTATACTGATGTTTGGTTGTCTTTCATTGCTTATTATGAATCAATTGATATTGAAACAGTCATCAATGATGGAGATATCTGCTTCTTTTATGTATCAAGTCGGACGCATGATAGTGGAGTTTTCATTCATTTCTGTATTGATATTACTTGGAATGATGATTTTATCTTTCATGATGATGTACAGGTCGAGTCATCGTATAGAGATGATGGAGTCGTTAGTCAAAGAGGCGGCATTTTGGGAGGAATTTGAGGGGAAACAGGTTCATGCAAATCCAATAAGTCCAAAGAAAAGCAAGACGTGGTGGGGGCTTTCAACATTAACGGGCATCTGGGCTTTCCTTTGGCTAGAAATATTGATGATCAAAAAGTATGCTACCTTCCATCTGTTATCTACCATGCTGTTGATCGGTACTTATTATGTCGTCAGTTCTTATTTTTCAGATTGGTTGACTCTATTCTTTCTGGTCATTGGTGCATCTGTCCTGCTCAGTTCATATTACGCTGGGATTGTAAGACACGGGCAAACGGGATTGCTGTATCTTTTTCCGGGTGCTTTATATCAAAAAATTCTTCTATTGGAAGTGTGTCAAACCTTTTGGTTGTATGGTGTCTACTTGATTTCTCTTATCTTGTTAGAGATTCATGATGTATTGTATTGGGCCATTTATGGGGTAGGGGTTTATATTTGGTTTTTGACCATACGGCTCTTTGCCTTTACGCAGCCTTTGAGACGAGAAGCGAGTCTTTCTTTGGGCATCTATTATCGATCATTGCTCATCGGATCTGTCATAAGTGCTGCGGTCATCATTGGGATTCATCTGTTCACTGAGGGCTGGTTTACAACGATGACATGTGTATTTGCTGGATGTGTATGTTATGTGATTTGTTATCGATGCCGTGGGACTCATTAAAAAGAGGAGTTGATTGTCATGAAACCAGAAGATAAGCTATCCCAATCGGTTCAACGTTTAGTCAATACGAATGAAGTAACAATCGTTCAAGCCATGGGGGAATTAAGGAAATCAGGAAAAGAGGCAGTGCCAGTGCTTGTTGAAGCCTTAAAAGAAGAGGGTTCTTTGCGAAATATTGCAGCAGCGGTTCTTGGTGAATTTGGAGCAGATGCAGGGGATGCAGCAGAAGCTCTTGCTAAACTGTTAGAAAGTGAAGAAGAGGAGACAAGAATGGCGGCTGCGATCTCACTCATGAGAATTGGTCAGCCTAGTTTGCCATTTCTTCTGTCTTTGGCAAAGCGTTATGAGGGTCCTACTTGTTTTTGGGCATCGTGGTGCATCTCTTGGATTGACCCATCAAAAATCGAAAAAAATATGTACGAGTGCCTAAAACAGGAACAAGAGAATCCATCAGGAAATGTGGCCCCTTTTGCCGCAGAAGAGGCACTAGGAAAAATCATCGCTTTTCAATTAAAAGAAAAGGGGGATGAGTAGTGGAAACGCAAATACTTAAATGGCCTGAGCACCTTCCTTGGATTCATTCTTCACATCAGCGGTGTTTACCTGAAGAGCATACTCAGCTTCTTTATTTTTGGTCAGTTAACTGTCCGCATTGTGAAGAATTAACCGACCACATTCTACATAGTGTGGATCAGTTGAGTATCCATTTAACCTGTGTCCATGTTCCATATACGGAAGAAGAAAAATCGATAGAGGTTGTTTCGAAATATGCGGAGGAAAAGAATCTCATTGCTCCCATTGTGTTGGATCAAGATTATGAGATTGTCACAAAATATAAAATTCAAGGATTGCCAAGTTTTTGCCTCATAGATAAAGAGGGACAATTAATTGATCGGAAAATGGGAGATACCGGCTGGGAAAAAATATTAAAAAAACTAGAAAAACGATCATAATTAGAGTTATGGAGGAGAGCGTTTTGTTTCAATCAAACCAAGAATTAAAAAAAACGGTGGTCTTTTATGCAGGTGTGGGAGCTGTTTTGCTGATTCTCATGATGTTGACATGGCTGCCGGTTTCTGCAGACTGGGAGTTGCCGTTGATTTTGTTTGGATTGGGGATTTTGTTTTATGTGAAGCGTGTGCTTTGGAAGGATGAAAAGAGTCATTAATCATAAGTAGGTTACCTAGAATATAAATTCTAGGTTTTTTTATTAAATTTACCTTAAAACATGATTTTTCACATGGGGATGAGATCCAATTTTTTAAAAGTGTGGTAGGATAAATATGCTTTATTTTTATATTTTCCGAAGGAGCTGTCGTGTTGAAGGGATCTAGGGTTGAGTTTATTGATAGTTTACGTGGTTTTAGTTTATTAGGTATTTTGATTGTGAATATGCTTAATTTTCAATATGATTATGATTTTGAGAAGATGTTTGATCCGAGCATATGGGGACAGGAGTTTGGGGTATATGTGACGGAGATCTTGTTCCAGGGGTCATTTTATCCGATTTTCTCCTTTTTGTTTGGGTATTCTTTTATCAAACTGATTGAATCTACAAAGGCCAAGGGGCTTAATACGAATGCCATCGTCGTTCGCCGCGGCTTTGGTCTTATTGTGCTTGGGATGCTGCATTTAATCTTTATTTGGAATGGTGACATTCTTCTCTATTATGGAGCTTGTACGTTTTTCCTAATGATGTTTATACACAGCCGAATCAAAACAGTGTTTATATGGTCGGGTATTTTAGGTGCCGTATCTTTAGTGATTTATCCATCTCTAATGAATTTTATTTACGGAAATTCTGAATTATTAACAAATGTATATGGAACTGGTACATATGGCGATATTGTATTGAGCCGGATTACAATCGAAGATGATATGGTAATCGTCTCCATCATTATGGCAATTGTAACACTTACTCTGACACCAATTTTAAGTCTTCTCTATGCTCCTATCATGATCGGTCCATTTGCACTGCTTGGCATGGCGATCGGGAAAAAAGGTCATTTGACAGAAGAAGATCGAGGCATGGCTTATCGTAAAGGCTGGGTTTGGATGATTATCATCGGGCTCGCTTTAAAATGTGCAACGTTCAGTGATGCTCCTTGGAGTGAAATGGTGTTGACGTTAGGAGCCTATGTTCTGACGATCGGTTATATTCAAGCTTTTATTGTCTTCTACTATTCAAATGCTGCACAAGGGTTGAAACGTCTGCTTGCAGGACTGGGCCGATTGTCTTTATCAAACTATTTGGCTCAATCTATTATTTGTACAACGATTTTCTATTCTTACGGACTTGGGTTATTCGGACAAATGGGCTCAATGTTTGGGCTGGTACTTGCTGTTGGACTTTACACAGCTCAGCTGTTCATCAGCTATCTCTATTTGAAAAAGTGGAGAAGAGGGCCTGTGGAATGGCTTATGGGAAAATGGGTGTATTGGAGATAGATTGATTTGTTGAGGAACCGCATGGCTGAAGAGCTGTGCGGTTTTTTAGTTGGATCGCATTCAAAAAAGTTCATAAAAGGAGTTGAATATTTTTTCAGTGTGTATATAATGTATATATAGTGTATATACAATATTTCATTGCGAATACCAGTACAGAAAAAAGAGGTTTTTTATATGCAAATTACGATTTCTAACCATTCTAAGGAGCCTATCTATGAGCAAATTACGACGCAAATCAAATCGTTGATCTTAACGGGGGAGCTTGCAGAAGGTGCAGCCCTGCCGTCTATCCGAAAGCTGGCGAAGGATTTACAAATTAGCGTTATCACAACAAAACGTGCATATGAAGAGTTAGAGAAGGCAGGATTTATTTATTCGATTGTAGGGAAGGGATCGTTTGTTGCGGAGCAAAACCTAGAGGTCATGAGAGAGAAAAAATTGAAGGTGATTGAGGAACAGCTTGGAGCGGTTGTTACAAACGGCAAGGAATTAGGCTTATCTTTTGATGAATTGCAGCAGTTATTAAAGTTCTTGTATGAGGAGTGAGATGAGTGGAGCACGTGATTGAATTCAAAGGAGTATCAAAACGGTTCAAAGACTTTTCTGTGCAGAATCTCGATTTACAGGTCAAAAAGGGCTTTATTACGGGGTTTATTGGAGAAAATGGAGCCGGTAAGTCGACCACGATTAAAATGATCATGAATTTGTTAAAACCAGATTCTGGTGAGGTTGATATTTTTGGATTAGATTATTGCACCCATGAAAAAGAGATTAAGGAACGAATTGGCTTTGTTTACGATGCTAACGTTTTTTTCCCAGGATTGAATTTAAAAGACATCAAACGAATTGTGGCACCTGCCTATAAACGCTGGGATGACCAGCTTTTTTATCAATATATTGAACAGTTTGGCCTACCGCTGAATAAAGCGATTAAAACATTTTCAAAAGGGATGCAGATGAAGGCATCGCTTGCGATTGCGCTGTCGCACCATGCAGAGCTGATTATTATGGATGAACCAACTGCTGGTTTAGATCCGGTCTTTAGAAGAGAGCTGCTCGGCACGTTACAAGAATTGATGATTGATGGAAATCGAACGATTTTTTTCTCAACGCATATGACGACTGATTTAGACCGGATTGCGGATTATATTGCGTTTATACAAAATGGAAGATTGGTCTTTCAACAGTCGATTCATGAGGTGGCGGAGAATTATGCGCTGGTGAAGGGGAGCCTTGATTTGCTGGATCGAGACACAGAAAAGGCGTTTATCCATATTCAGCGTACGGCAGCCGGATTTGAAGCATTAACAGATCGGATTGATGAGGTGAAACTTATTTTTGGGGATGCTGTTGTGATTGAACCGGCGTCGCTTGAGGATATCATGTTTTATTTGAAAGGCGGGATTGCGCATGTTTCATTTAATTAAGCGTGATGTGATTTTGCAAAAGAAGCAGTTACTTATTTTTATTCCGTTTATCTTATTTTTCATTTTCATGGATGTCCATCCAGTATTAACGTTTCTAGTCGCTAGCGTCTTCATTCCATTTAACACATATGCTTATGATGAGAAGGCAGAAACGAATATTCTATTAAATTCCTTGCCCTATACACGTAAAGAAATTATCGCATCACGTTATCTTGGCGCCATTTTTTATATGAGTATTGCGATCGTGCTGACAAGTGCTGCATTATTTGTGTTTGGGAAGCTGTTTTCGCTGTCAGATATTGCGATTGGCAGCGGGTTGTTTTTATTGTTCGCAGCATGTACGTTTCCGTTGTTTTATATCTTAAAGCCTGGTTATATCACAACGGCAGTGATCATTGGCTTTATCGTATTATCTGCTATGGGACCGCCTGTTGTTCTCTATTTAGCAGAGCAATTCAGTGGGATCACTGATTTTATCATGAATTTATCGATCCCTATTGTATATACGGGGTCAACTGTACTGATTATGCTCATCTACTTGCTATCTTGGGGACTTTCTACTGCGATTTACCAGAGGAAAGTGTTTTAAATCAGATGATCACATCATTTATAGAGAATCATTCATTTTGAGGTAGGCCTTTCAAAATGGATGATTCTTTTTTGCATCCGGTGAAATTGACATCCTGCAGAAAACAGGTTATTGTTATTTAACATAATGTTAATTATTTTTAACATTATGTTAAATAAAACATCCTTTAAGAAAGGAATCTGAAATGGAAATTAAAAATAGAATGAAAGTATTACGGGCAGAAAAAGACTGGACACAAAAGGATTTGGCAGAGAAGTTAGGTGTGACTCGTCAAACTGTGGCAGCGATTGAAAATGGTAAATATTCTTTGTCTTTAAAACTAGCATTTCAAATTGCGAGAACATTTGAAGTTGATTTATATGACGTTTTTCAAGAGGTCGACAAGGAGGAACAACAGCGATGATGACAACGATCATACTTTATTCTCTAATTATCCTTTCTATCTTAAGTACGGTCTTTCAATTTAAGAAAAGCCGTGAATATAAACAGGATGAACGGGGTCAATTTATTTTAGCGAAAGCTGGAAGTTTTTCAATTGTAGGTGTGGCATTAGCCTATATATTGGTGGCTGTCATTCAAGCTTTTGTTCATGAATTATCATCTCCAACGGAATGGTTTTATATAGCGATTACGTTTATGTATGTATCAAGTGTTTGCGCAAATACAATTGGCATTATCTATTGTGAAAGAAAATACTAATCTTTCATCTGCGGATGCAAGCTAGGGTACTTCATCATGAAGGGAAGAAAAAATATTGAAAAAATTACTGAAAATAATGCTGATTGCTCTATGTACCATTCTGACTGTCTTGGTTGTATTTGTAGCCAGTGTTTATGTTGTGAATCTAATTAGTAATGAAAGAGAACAGGGGAAAATAGAAGATTATGGGCAAAAGGTTTTGGTGGATGGGAAGCAGATGAATGTGCTCATTCAAGGCGATGGGAAAGAAACGATTGTCCTTCTACCAGGCTATGGAACTGCTTCACCCGTGCTGGATTTTGAACCGTTAGTCAAGGAGTTATCGCCATATTATAGAGTCGTAGTGATTGAACCGTTTGGTTATGGTTTAAGTGACGACACAGATAAAGTAAGGACAAGTCAAAACATTGTGGATGAGATTCATGAATGTTTGCAGAAACTCAACATTAAAAAATATACGCTGATGGGTCATTCGATTTCTGGCATTTATGGATTAGAATATGTGAATCAATACGAAAAAGAAGTCCAAGCCTTTGTCGGCATTGATACGAGTGTTCCTAAACAGGAAACGGATGAATTGCCAGTCTCCAGCTTACAGTTGCTTCATCAATCCGGCTTTTACAGATTGATAGTGAAAATGAATCCAGAACAACTGGTGATGCCTAAAGTAGATGATCAAACGAAAGCTCAGATTAAAATGCTGACTTTCCGAAATTTTTTGGATGAAAGCCAAGCTAGTGAGGCAGAAAACTTTAGAAACAATTTTAAAAACGCTCAACGTCTACATTTCCCTAAGAAGCTTCCTGTTGCTTTCTATCTAGTGGATCAAACGGAGAAAGAAACACCAAACTGGAAACCAATGCATGAAGAGCTGCTGAAAAATGTAGACCACGGAAAAATCGTTACTTTCAAAGGCGGCCATTATTTGCATCATACGAAATCAAAAGAAATCGCAGATGATGTGAGGGAGTTTCTATCGAACAACGAGCGCTCACGTTAGCGTTTTTCCTCCTCAGCTGGACAGATGAAACATCGCAATTTTGATCAAAACGAGTGAACTGATTTGTTTTATGATCAAGAAGAGGTGAGGGAGATGATGTATAGTCGGGTGACGCAAGAGGTGATTTCTTATTTGGAGTCGCATTTGATGGATGAACTGTCGCTGAGACAGGTGCCTGAGAAAGTAGGATATTCACATTTTCATTTGCTGCGTGTGTTTAAACGAGAAACCGGGCTGTCGATGGGGGAATATGTGCGGAAACGAAGATTAGCTACGGCTGCACAGCTTCTTTTGTATACGGATCAGGGGATTTTAGACATCGCTTTTTCGTTACAATTCCAATCGCAGGAAGCCTTTACGCGTGCTTTTAAGCATCTGTATTCCTTACCTCCCGGAATGTACAGGTCCATGATGAGAGACATGCAAATGAAAAAGGAGGAAGATTCGATGACATTACATGAAGCAGTACCTGGCTGGGGTTTGAGTGGTTCACATCCGCATATGTATGAGATGGGTGTTGATACAGCAGAATTTCATACGGGAAAGCAATCAGGTGTTTTATCATCTAAAGAAGGCGTACAAGAAGGACAGTTTGCGACGATGATGCAGGGGTTTCAAGCAAAAGAGTATGCAGGTAAGCGGTTGAAGCTCTCTGCTTTCTTGAAAACAGAGAATGTATCTTCAGCAGGAATTTGGATGCGGGTAGATGACGGAAAGGGTGATACGGTGCAGTTTGATAATATGCAGAATCGACCTGTGACAGATTCTACGGAATGGAATCAATATGCCATCGTATTAGATGTTCCTACGCGCAGTGAATCCATTCATTTTGGAGTGTTACTCAGCGGTCATGGAACAGTCTGGGCTGACGGTTTTCGATTTGAGGAAGTGGATGAGAAAACACCTACGACGAATATGGAGGAGGCCTCGGCTCTGCCAGATGTGCCGATGAATTTGCATTTTGAGCTTGAGAAGACCGTGTGAGCGGTCTTTTTTTGTTGTATACAAATCTGCATGAACCGTTTATAATGAAAAATATAAATAAACATACCGACGGTCGGTATGTAAAAGGAGGCGTTTGAACTGGCGCGAAATAAGTATCCAGAAAAGACGGTGCAGCAAATTTTGGACGTGTCGACAAAGTTGTTTCAGGAAAAGGGATTTGAAAAGACAAGTTTGCAAGATATTATCCATGAATTGAATATGTCTAAAGGGGCTATTTATCATCATTTTAAATCGAAGGATGAAATATTACGCGGCGTGATGGATCGGCAGTTTCGTTATGCAACCGAGAAGCTTGAGGAGTTAATTGAGCATACGGAGGCAGCTCATGCGAAAGAGAAGCTGCAGCTTATCCTGGAGCAGCTTGTGGCAGACCCGCAGTCTCATTCGATTGATGGGATCTTGGTTGATCAGATGAAAAATCCGCAATTTGTGATTGAAGGCATGAAGACAGGTGTCAATCAGGATGCTTTGAGAATCAAACAGTTAATCATTGAAGGGATTGAAGATGGTTCGATGGAAACTGCGTTTCCTGGTGAAGTGGCAGAAGTATTTCTGCTTCTTGTGAATATATGGTTGAATCCCACATTGTTTGTACGCAATCATGAAGAAACGGTCCAGCGTTTGTGTTTTTTAAAGCAGATGATGAAGGGGCTTGGCGTGGATATTGTGAGTGATCTATTTATTCAAAAGGTGACAGCGCACTATGCTGAAATTGGCGGGTATGATCTGCCCGAAAGATAAAGAATGCCAACTGATAGGAGGATGACGTATGATTCATTTTATGAAGGTTGAGCTAAGAAAAGGTCACATGAAGCAGTATATTCAAGCTAGTTTCATCGCGAGTATTGTGCTGCTAGTATTCATCTATTTTATTGCGTTTGCTGCAAAAATTGAACGCGAACCGGGTTTTCAGCAATATACGAATATTTATTTGTTAACGAGTACAGTATGGATGATCTTTTTTTCTATCATCACAGCTATGCTGTATTGGCGTGTAGGCAAGACTGTTTATCAGGAACGCACATCCAATTCAGTGAGATTCCTTTCTCATATGATATGGATGGTGTGCCTTTCAACGTTTGCGATGATGTGCAGTATCATTCCTTCGTTTGTTGTGTTTAGTGTGACTGAAATGTTTTTCCCTATAGTTCACGATACGTTGACGGCAGGTGCTCTATTGCAATTGATGAAAACGTACTTTGTGTTTATTGGGTGTGTCCATGCGATTGGGATGATTGCGATGAGAATAGGGTTGAGGAAGAAATCTGTTTTGATGACCGTCCTGACTGCAATTGTTTTATGTGCTGTTTTAGGAAATGTATCGCTCGCCATTTATGGCAATGATCAAATGAGCCTCATCCTGTCAGGAGTGATGATTGCAGCAGTCCTCATTGTGATCTTGGAATTGTGGAGCCGCATCGGCCGGATGCAAACGAGGTAATTCATGATGGGAAAAGGAGGGAGACATGTGAAGCATACGGTTCGAATTGAAGAAGTCATAGCGCAACTTTCTTTAAACTGGCTGGTGGGAGATGTTCGCCTTCATCACCATGATCATCCTTATGTATTGATAAAGCAGACCACCAATCATGTATTCCCCCATCGGTATTTACTGCATCATCAAGTGCAGGGAGGTAGGCTGGTCATTCAAGATAAGAGAAAAAGAGCGGTCAGCTTGGGTCTTCATCTTCATAAGACGGATTTGGAGATTTACCTCCCACGGACACAGTTGCAGTCCTTGTCTATTCATTGTAAAGGAGCAAATCTATTCTTGGATGGACTGAAGGTGAAGGAGGCGGACTGCCAATTGATTTCTGGAAAGTCCATGTTTACGGGAGAAATCAAGCATCTGCGCTTGCAGACAGTGGGTGGATTTATCTCTAGTCAACAGCTCAACACGCAGACAATGAGCCTGCGTACTACTTCGTCAAAAGTGGAGATGGTAGGTGCTTTTTCAGATATTGATCTGAATTTAATAGGAAGAAGGGTACAGATACATTCAAAGGCCATGTTGCATTCGCTCAAATCGACGTCAACTGGATCATCTGTCAAAGTGGCAATTCCGGAAAATGATGGTTTTACTTGTTATGTGAAGAAAAGATCAGGTACGTTTCACAATGACTTTCCTTGTGTTGATGATCAGGAGAGAATGGTTTATAAAAATGGAGGGAAAAGCTTTGAGGTCGATATAAGGGGAGGTTCTTTTCTATTAAGTGATGGTCATTGAAGCGATGATGATCCTCTGATTCGATATATCAATATAAAATAATTTGAATATCTTTTTATGTCAGAATATTTTGTTAATAGTGTTTTCCTCAAAAAAACAATTGTTTTTTAAGGGTAGATTTATTATGATAATATACATCGAAAGATTGAAGATTTTGAATCAGAATGAAAATTCTGATTTTTTATTTTTTATGTTGTTTGTTGATGAGGGGGAATAGAAGTGGCTCAAAAGGAATTAAAGAGAGGGTTAAGTGCTCGTCATATTCAAATGATTGCGCTTGGCGGCACAATTGGTGTTGGCTTATTTATGGGGTCAGCTAAAGCCATTCAATGGACAGGTCCATCGGTTCTTCTCGCGTACGCAGTGTGTGGTATTTTTATCTTTTTTATTATGCGTGCGATGGGAGAAATGTTGTATCTTGAACCGAGTACGGGATCGTTTGCTACATTTGGGCATCAATATATTCATCCGCTTGCGGGGTATATGACAGCTTGGAGTAACTGGTTCCAGTGGGTCATTGTTGGAATGTCTGAGATTATCGCCGTAGGCGCTTATATGAAATATTGGTTCCCGGAGTTACCGGCGTGGATTCCCGGATTAATCGCCATGATCATTTTAGGTGCGGCCAACTTGATTTCGGTTAAGTCATTCGGTGAGTTTGAATTCTGGTTTGCGATGATCAAGATTGTGACGATTATTTTAATGATCATTGCAGGTTTAGGCATTATTTTCTTTGGGTTTGGCAATGGTGGAACAGCGATTGGTTTGTCTAACCTTTGGGCGCACGGCGGATTCTTTACAGGTGGATTTAGCGGTTTCTTGTTTGCATTGTCCCTAGTGATTGCTGCCTATCAAGGGGTAGAGCTCATTGGGATTACTGCAGGTGAGGCGCAAAATCCACAAAAGACGCTGACAAATGCCATCAAAAGCATCATCTGGCGTATTTTGATTTTCTATATCGGTGCGATCTTTGTCATCGTGACGGTGTATCCGTGGGATCAGCTGAATACGCTCGGCAGTCCATTTGTGGCGACGTTTGCGAAAATTGGAATTACGGCAGCAGCAGGTATTATTAACTTTGTTGTCATTACAGCAGCGATGTCCGGCTGTAATAGTGGAATCTTCAGTGCGGGACGTATGCTTTATACATTAGGTGTGAATGGACAGGCACCTGCTTTCTTTACAAAAATTTCGAAGAATGGTGTACCGTATTTTGGGACATTTGCTGTGCTGATTGGTTTAGCGGTTGGGGTGGTCTTAAACTATGTTTCTCCGCCAAACATTTTCGTTTATGTGTATAGTGCGAGTGTCCTTCCTGGTATGGTGCCTTGGTTTGTGATTTTAATTAGTCACATTGGCTTCAGAAAAGCGAAAGGGGCAGCGCTTGATCAGCATCCATTCAAGATGCCGCTAGCACCAGTTTCTAATTATCTTACGATTGGCTTTTTATTGATGGTTCTTGTGTTTATGCTCATTAATCAGGATACACGTATTTCTCTTATTGTGGGGATTGTTTTCTTGATTGTTGTAGCGCTTAGCTTCTTCATCTTCGGAATTGGTAAACGAAAACCGATTGAAACAGCTTCTTCTGATCAAACGGTGAAATAATCAAAAGCCTTGCGGAGTGGACCCGCAAGGCTTTTGTCGTTTACAGAGAAGCTTTGACACGCTGAAAGACATCTGGAAAGTTGGTGAAAAGACCAGTGACGCCGTATTGCAGAAGACGTGTCATGTCTGCTTCGCTGTTTACCGTATATGGGTGAAGGAGGAGTCCATGGCTTCTGACCTGCAGTACATTTTCAAGTGTCAAAGCTCTAAAATTCGGTCCGATCCCCACTGCATACGTTTTGATGAAGTCGAGCTGATCATCTGTAATAGATGTCATTTGCGCCCTGTCTAAAAGCTGTACTTTTGGAAGTCGAGGGGCGAGTTTCTGCAATTTTAATAGACTTTCTTGGCTGAAAGATTGGATGATGACCTGCCCTTTTCTCGTATGTTTTCCAAGAAGATGATGTTTCTTTAAGACGGCCAATAGTTTTTCTTCCATTTGCGGATAGATGTCTGGTTTTTTGGTTTCAATATAATAATTTTCTCGTTTACCGAAGTAACGTAATACCTCATCTAATGTGAGGACTTGCTGTCCAATAAAGTGGGCATTTTGTTTGTCGGGGTTGGCTTCGTTAAACCATGCACCGGCATCAAGCTGTTTGATTTCGGCAAGTGTGAGGTCTTTGACCCAGCCTGTTCCGTTTGTCGTCCGGTCAACCGTTTCATCGTGCATGACGATGAGGTGTCCATCCTTTGTCATTTGAAGGTCGAGTTCGAGGTAATCTGCATTCATCTTTGTGGCGAGCTTGTAGGAAGCTAGGGTATGCTCTGGGGCATACCCTGATGCTCCGCGGTGTGCAACGGTTAAAATGCGATCTGGAGATAAAAGATGTTCATGTGCCGATATGGTGGTCGGAACCCAACCAAAAGACAGTAAAGCAAAAGAGAGTAACACGAAAGCAAGTAATCTACTTTTCTTCATATTTTATCCTCCTTTTACGGTAACTGCCTCCATCATAAGAAATAGATGTAAAGGGCATGTTGGGCGGAGATGAATCTTTTATGTGATTTTCATTAAGCTTGCTCTACGCGCTTTCCTGTATTCCATGTCATGGCGAGGAACACAATCGCAAGGATACAAGAACCAACTAGTAAAATGAAACCTCCTGTCCAGTCATAGTGATCGACGACGACACCCATCATGGCATTAGCAAAAGCAGAGCCACCAATATATCCAAAGAATCCTGTCAGCCCGGCAGCAGTGCCAGCGGCTTTTTTCGGAGCGAGATCAATGGCTTGCAGTCCAATGAGCATGACGGGTCCGTAAATTAAAAACCCGATGCTGATGAGGGCAATGTTATCAACCATTGGATTGCCAGCAGGGTTTAACCAGTACACAAGAACCGCAATTAATACGCCGATCATAAAGAGGACGCCAGCAGGTGCGCGGCGGCTTCTAAAGAAGCGGTCACTAATCCACCCGCACAATAATGTACCAGGGATGCCTGCATATTCATAAAGGAAATAAGACCAGCGTGAATGCTCTGGTGAGAATCCTTTTGCTTCTGTTAAATAGGTAGGTGCCCAGTCTACGACCCCGTAACGGACAAAGTACACAAAGACGTTGGCAATGGCGATATACCAAAGGAATTTATTGTTGAGTACATATTTAAACAAAATCTCTTTTACGGTTAATTCTTTTTCTTGATCTTCATATTGTTGTGCCGGATAGTCATTTCGGTATTCTTCAATTGGCGGAAGACCAGCGGATTGCGGGGTGTCCCGTACGAGAAGAATGATGACGAAGGAGACGATAATGGCGATGATGGCAGGGAAGAAAAAGATACTTTTCCACGTCGCAAACAAAACAATTCCTAATGTAATAAGCGGTGCAAGAATCCCCCCGCCGATATTGTGAGCGACGTTCCAAATCGACATTTTCGTACCACGTTCACTCACCGAAAACCAATGCGCCATCGTTCGTCCGCATGGCGGCCACCCCATTCCTTGAAACCAGCCGTTTAAGAACATGAATAAAAACATGATCCATACACTGGATGTCACCCATGGAAATGAGACAAAAAGAATATTGATAAGAGCTGATAGAAAGAGTCCAGCGGCTAAAAAGTATCTTGGGTTACACCGGTCTGAGATCATCCCCATAATGAATTTACTAAATCCATAAGCGATTGAAACAGCCGCCAGTACAAAGCCTAATTCACTTTTTGTGAACCCCTCTTCCTGTAAATAAGGGATGGCAAATGCGAAATTTTTGCGCAACAAATAGTAGCCCGCATATCCGATAAAGATTCCCAAAAAGACTTGCAGCCGCAGCCGTTTATAGGTTTCGTCTGTTTTGGCATCATCGAGCCTGTCGATATGCGGAGCCGGTTTAAACCATTTGAACATAAACATCCTCCTCTTGTAGATATGACTGAAACAAAAGTACGAGGTCTGTCTTTGATCTTGTACTTTTTCAGAGACAAAAGAATTGATAACGCTTTCTTTTGTACTCCCATCATATCGGATGGAGAAGATGTTTATGATGAGGCTTTTGTCATTATTTTGGAAAAACAGTTCATGAAGTCATGAAAAAAATCCGCACAATGGCGGATTTTTAATAGTGGTTAAATTGATACATCAATTTTTGCAGATTTCTTTAGTTGATCAATTTCTTTTTGTACTTCTTTTTGTTTTTCTTGAGATTCTAACTGCTTCTTGATTTGTGATTTGACGTCTTTGAAATCAGGTGCTTTTTGTTTTTGCTTTTTCATTTGTTCGGCGTATTGGTCATAGTACGCTTTGACGTCTTTTTCAGACACAGAGGCTGATTTAATTTCTTTGTCGACATATTGGCTGTATTTGATGCTGTCGGCAATATCACTTTTTAGCTGATCCATTGTCAGTCCGCTCTTTTTGAGTGCTTCTTCAAATTGAGCATTGTCTTTAAATTGTTTCTTTTCTTCTTTTAGCTGCTTATCGACTTGCTTGTCAGAGGCTTTATAGCCCTTCTTCTCAGCATCTTGCAGGATGAGCTCTTGACCTACGAGCGCATCAATGGTTTGCTTCTTGACAGCTTTTGCGCCTTCTTTAGATGTTGGGTCTTGTCCTGACTGCTGAAGTTGACCTTGAATGGTTGATAGGGCGCTATTGTATTCACTTCCTGTGATTTTATCTTTGTTGACGGTCGCAACGACCTTTTGATCATCAATTTTTTGTGCGTCTAATTTCTTTTGCATCTCTTCCATTTGCTTTTGCTGCTCTTTTTGGTCAGCCTGTGTTGTTTCCTTGCTATTGGCTGAATCGTTTTGCTTATCCTGTTTCGCATCGTTTGATGAGCAGGCTGCAAGCCCCACTGATAACAGACAAGCAATGAGTGTATATGATACTTTTTTCAATTATTTTCTCTCCCTTCGGTATGAGAACATCTAGTGCGCATTCTAACCGTTTTAGAGGAAAAATAAAACCGTATAGACGAATTGTTAGCGGATTGACATGTTTTTTATCTGTTTGTCCTCATTTTGTCTTCTCATAGTCATCATATGACAGCTCAAGTTTGGAATAATTGATCCATCGCTTCGTCGAGATTGGTGATCGGCTGGCGGCAGCTGTAGTTTTCACAAATATAGACCGTCGTGCTGTCGTTGATCGTTTTGTAATCTTTTGCAAAAGGTGCGAGCCTTGCTAATTCTTGCCCTGTTTCGGCAGTTAAAATGAGATCAAATGGCATGAATCGTTTTTGCAATGCTTGTAGAAGCTGTTCTTTTTGCGGATCGCCCTTTTTCCCGAGAATAATGATTTCTCGTTTTACGGCATATTGGCTTAATAGTCCTTGTAAAAAGGCGGTATGTCCGCTTGGATAGGAAGAGACATCGACGTAAAAGGCGCTGAACATCTTCTCTAGTGTTTCGATCCAGTCTTGACGTCCGATCATTCTGCTTAGTTTCAGAAGCTGTTGGAGTGCAGTGCTGTTACCAGACGGCATGGCCCCGTCGTATACTTCTTTTTCACGAACGATAAGCGCTTCTGCATCTGAGCCTGAGAAGAAAAAGCCCCCGATTTGCTCATCCCAAAATAGTTCAAACATATTTTCACCAACGGCTCTGGCTTTTGTCAGCCAATCTAGGTCAAAGGTCGCTTCGTATAAAGACATATACGCTGTGAGCATGTGCGCATAATCCTCGATAAAGCCTAGATGCTTTACGTCCCCTTCCCTGTAGCGGACCATGAGCCGTTCCTGCTGGACGAGGTGTGTTTCTAGAAAAGACATTGCCTGTTTTGCTATGCGGATAGCCTCTTTTTCATGAAAGACACTCCCTGCTTTGGCAAGTGCGGAGATCATCAGCGCATTCCACGATGTGAGTACCTTGTCATCGATCAGCGGTGCAGGTCGCTGCTGTCTTACAGTGAGTAAGATGTTTCGAGCGGATTGTAGTTTATAATAAAGGGTTTGGTCGTCGATTGAATATGCTGCCTTGATGTCATCAAATGAGGTGGAAATGGTATGAGGGATGTTCTGTCCTTCAAAATTTCCTTCCTCTGTGATGTGGTAGACCGCACAAAATAAAGTGCCGAGGTCATCACCTAAATGAGTCATGATTTCCTCTTTTGTCCAAACGTAATATTGCCCTTCCTTTCCTTCCGAATCGGCATCGATTGCCGAATAAAAAGAGCCATCACGATTCATCATGTCTCGTTTGATAAATTGAATGAGGTCCTGGACAAGCTTTTCGTACTCATGATGTTGAGTGATTTGATAGGCTTCGGTGTAGGCATCTATCAGCAAGGCGTTATCGTACAGCATCTTTTCAAAATGCGGCACAAGCCATTTTTCATCTGTTGAATACCGAGTAAATCCAGAACCAATATGATCATAAATACCGCCGTTTGCCATGCCGTTTAACGTTTTTGTGACAGCATATAACGCATTTTCTTGCCCTGTCCATGCAAAATAACGCATGAGAAACGTGAGCATATGAGGTGCGGGAAATTTAGGTGCAGAACCGAAGCCGCCATACAGCGTATCAAAGCTGCTCATGAGCTGATAATAGGCTTTGTGAATCGACTCCTGAGTGAGCGTATTTTCTGTCTGCCCTGCTGCCTTGATCCGCAGATTATTTGTTGCCTTTTCTGCCAATGATTCAATATGATCACGATCGTTGTGATAAGCATCCAGCAATTGCGTCAGTGCTTCAATGAAGCCGGGACGGCCGTAAGCACTTCTTTTTGGAAAATAAGTCCCCGCATAAAACGGCTTTTGATCAGGCGTGACAAACACGTTGAGCGGCCAGCCGCCTTGCCCAGTCATCATCTGACAAACGGACATATACATCGAGTCAATGTCTGGACGCTCCTCACGATCGACTTTGATTGAAATGAAATGCTCGTTTAGGATGTCAGCGACTTGTTGATCTTCAAAGCTTTCGTGTGCCATGACGTGGCACCAGTGACAAGTGGCATAGCCGATGCTTACCAGCAAAGGCTTGTTTTCTTTTTTTGCTTTATCAAATGCTTCTTTTCCCCATGGATACCAGTTGACTGGGTTATAAGCATGTTGGAGAAGGTATGGAGATTTTTCAGTGATTAATCTGTTGGGTTTATTGTTAGTAGACATGGAATCTCCTCCTTTCATATTTATCAAATCTTTTTGAGTGTAAAGGGTGATGGGCTTAAGGAATTTCATTTGAATTTAGATAGTACTACTTCAAAAAAGTTACGTAGGATAGTAACCGATAGTTCTTTATTTTGAAACTGAGCAAAAATCAAAAAACTATAATTAGGTTAAAGATTGATAGGGACTGCTGTGGAAATTTTAACTTTCGATAGATTTGTTTTCAATTCTTTTATTCGCTTCATTAATTATGAAAACCTATATTAACGCCTTTTAGATGGAATTTATTACTATATTCATCTTGTGTGTATTTAATCATTAATAACAAGCTGTTATAATAGCTTTGTGTTTTTATGAAAATATGTGTTAAAAGTGGTGTTGGAAATAAATATATACTATTCATTCTAGTAATCTCTTCGTTTGGTGAGAAGCACTTTTAGCACATTTAATTTCAATAGGTCTAGCGGTGACTATTACAGGAGTTACTTATGTTGCATAATCTGAGTTCAAGAAGCATAAAAGAACATACATTCAAAAAATCTAAAAAATGGGTATATGAGAAGGTGTAGATATGTTAGTTATTGATCAAAATCCAAAAGGTGAGCAGTACTCCAAATTAATTGATTTGGCTTTCGACATTTGTGATGAGTTTCATTTAGTTTTAAGAAAAGATATGGGATCTTTAAAATCTTTTGATCCCTTCCTAAAAAAACTTGAAAGTTCATTGAAAGAGATGAAAGAACAATCAGAATGGGCTAGCACAATGCTATTAAACAATACAGCAAAAGTTTATTACTATTATACAGATAAAAATGCGAAGAGTATTCTAAAAGAATTCGCAAATTCTTTATATGATTGGGAGCAACCAAATTTACCAGAAGACTTGTCCTTCTTCAAAAATGGAGAAGAATGGCTGGTTACATCTTCTCATGAAGAAGAAAGTTATATAGATACGGAAAATGATACAGAGATACAAAGGATATTAAGTATACCAGAATTAAAAGTACATATGGAAAAATGGGATTAATGCTATTTAGTATTCAATAATAGTGTATTGATATAAAAGTAAGGAGGCTAATAAGATAGTTTCCTTACTTTTAAAATGTTATGGGCGTTCTCATTTATTTCTTAATTAAGATGTATTGTTGTGTTCCAATAGAAGATTTGAACTTTAAATGTTTCCCAAATTGTTGAGTTTTGAAATTAATAACTAAATCCAAACTCTCATCCTTATCTTCATCCTCAAAACCGTCTAAACAGGAATATAATGAATATATCAGATAGCTGAGGTCCGTGATCAATTGTCTGTGAGGTATTCCCATCATGAAAAAACAAGAGCTATAAACCCTTGTCATTTCATTATTTCACCTTTTTCACTACTTCAATCGTAATGTTTTAACAAGATGGCTGAATTATGTCCTCCAAAACCAAAAGAATTGGATAGCCCATATTTCAATGGAAGCTGTCTCGCTTCTAATACAACATCTAAATTGCAATCTGGATCTTGTTTCTCTACATTAATAGTTGGCGGAATCATTCCTCGTCTCAAACTTTCTACTAAAGCAATCGCTTCTACTCCGCCTGCAGCACCAAACATGTGCCCAGTCATTGACTTGTTCGCAGTTGTTGGAATTTCGCCTGAACGATCACCAAATAATTTCTTAATGGCTAGAACTTCTGAACGATCACCTACTTGTGTACTTGTTGCATGAGCACTAATAACATCGATTTCACTTGTTGATATATCTGCACTTCTCAATGCTTTCTTCATGGCTAAGTAGGCACCCCTACCTTCTGGGTGTGAAGCGACCATATGATGTGCATCTGAACTAGCCCCGTATCCCACTACTTCACATAATATCGGCGCATCTCTAAGAATTGCGTTGTCTAATGATTCTAATACTAAGATACCTGCGCCTTCACTCATAACAAAGCCATCTCTATCTGTATCGAATGGACGGCTAGCTCGACTTGGGTCTTGGTTTCTAGTAGACAGTGCATGTGCGTTTCCAAAACTAGCCAAAGATATCTGGTTGACGGCAGCTTCTGCTCCACCGGCAAATATAATATCTGCTTCATCATTTCGGATCGCATTGAAAGCTTCACCAATAGAAGTGTTCCCAATAGAACAAGCTGTGACTGGTGACAATGATGGCCCTTGTGCGCCTAATTTGATGCTGATTTGGGCCGCAGCTGCATTTGAAATCATCATGGGGACAAGGCTAGGGCTTACTCTCGATGGACCTCGTTTATCTAATACATTCACATTATCAACAAGCGATTGTATGCCCCCGATTCCTGATCCAACATATACGCCTAAACGTTCAAGATCTACTTGATCTAACTGTAATTGTGAATGTTCTAATGCTTGTTCGGCTGCTGCTAAGGCAAACTGACTAAAACGATCTAATCGTTTTGCTTCTTTTCTCCCTAATATTTCATCTGCATCGAAATCACGAACGATTCCAGCTATTTTTGTTTTATAATCAGTCGTATCAAAAGAATCAATGAGAGATATTCCCGATTGTCCTTTCATGAGTTGATTCCAAAAGCTATCTATATCATTTCCAAGTGGAGAAATAACTCCCATTCCAGTAATGACAACTCTTTTCATGATCATTCCCTCCTTGTTTTTATTAACTTTAGCCATTGTGTTATCCTATTACAAGTTGTTGTTTATCCTAGTATAATGAATAATATTTTAAAGGGTGATCATATTGAAACCTGAAACAAGACTTCAAGCATTATCAGAATTTCTAAAGAACCAACGTTCCAAAATTACACCTCAAATGGTTGGTTTACCTGTAGGAACCCGCAGAAGAACACCAGGGCTCAGAAGAGAAGAAGTGGCTCAACTAGCCGGTGTGAGTCTTACTTGGTATACATGGTTAGAACAAGGCAGAGATATAAAAGTATCTACTTCGGTATTAGATGCGATTTCTAGTGCATTACAATTAAATAACGATGAAAGGAGATATTTGTACGCTTTAGCGTTAGAGGAAGGTGTGAAACAATCCTATATCATTGAGAATGAGAAGGAAATCAGTCCGGCTTTAGTGAAAATTTTGCAGGAACTTCGTTATTGCCCAACGATTATATCTGATAGAAGAAGTCAGATTGTTGGGTGGAATCAAGCAGCAGCTAATGTATTTTTGGACTTTGAACAAATCATCCCGGCAGAAAGGAATATCATCCGCTTACTATTCGCAAGAAAGGAATTTAAAAGTTTAGCCGTAAATTGGGAGCATTTTGTAAGAGGATATATCGCCATATTTAGAACGTATTATGGACAGTATGTGGCGGATGACTGGTATGAGCAATTTATAGAAGAAATGGAGCAGGCATATCCTGAGTTTCGTAAAATATGGAATGAAAATGAGATCAGTTATGCACCTGAAGTATTAATTGAATTTCGTCATGCCAAGGTAGGGAAAATGTTGTTTAATCTCACTTCATTACAAGTGTACGGGGATACTGATTTAAGATGCAGTGTCTATACTCCAGTTGAGGATACTGAAACGGAGCTTAAGTTAAAACGTTTAATTGAAGGGTAGGTTTCGTTTGGATGAGGTTATTATGGCCATTAAATATAAAAGGGATCCTATGCCGTCAGTGAGAAGTGGGCATAACCGATGCTGATGAGCACGGGTTTATTTTCACGTTTGGCTTTGTCAAAGGGCTGCTCCCACGGTTATCAGTGAACTGTTTGTGAGCGTGTTGAAGGAAGTATGTTGAATTTTCATTGATGAGTGGATTGGGATTAGTTGTTTGGTATGGGTCACCTTCTTTCTGATTATTATTTTATTCCAAGAAAGAGTTGGAAAACGTTCACTCAAAATAAACGTAAAATTTCACTATTAAAAAAAGAGCCATTTATATTTTGAAGCATGTCAAAATTATAGATGCATAATCAGATTTGATAAATTAACAATAGGCTTTAATACTCAAGAACAAAAAACATTTTACATTATAAACTGGTATCTATTTTTCATGAGATATCATCTGGATATCCATATGGATTAGAGATTGCAGAGAACCACCAATCCGATTTTGAACCAAGTTTTTGACCTATTTGTGTAAATAATTCGTTCGATTTATTTTTTGCATTATAATAGTTATCTATTGTGAAATTTTTTTTGAATTGGTGATTAAGCCTAATAATTTTTTTGAAATAAACATATCCTAAACCTCTAACTTCAAAATAATGTTTTATAAGTAACTCTTGTGCATTAAAATGATCTGTATGCCCTAAAAGTTCATATAGTTGAGTAAACATAAGGGGTCCTTGTATGTACTTGTCTACTTTATAAGAATTAATTTTAAGTTTTTTGCAAAGCTGAACATAGTCTAATAACAATGTATTGCAAAGAGCTATCTCTTTATCAATTGTCTTTTTATAGATAGTATCTGGTTCTTTATTAATCAGATTGAAATAATCCATGATTAATTCTGGTTTTGCATACTGTAAATTAGAACCTATTTTTTCTAATATCATTCTGAAAATCTTTTTTGGATTCTTTGATTGCAACCATAATAACTCTAATGGTTTTATCTCAATATTTCTAGCATGTACAAACTCCCCAATTATATAGTTCTCTATTTCAAATATTACAGGAGAGTATAAATTCTGAAGAGATTCTTTATGATATTTTATATCTTCCCTTTTTCGGGAGAAATGATGTGAAAATAATTGGGCTGTAGAAGCAGCGCCAAATCCAGCAAAGATTGTTATAATTGTTTTAAGATCTAATTGTTCAAAAAAATTATCCACAACATCACCTATTTTTTGTTAATTATTTCGGTTCCTTTTTGGATAGAAAAAGTTATTTACATATTAGCAATCATCAGATGCCTTTTACGACTCTTCATTTTGTCGCAACTTTTATTAACCCTATCAAAGTAAAATTATACCATAAAAGCGTATTTTAACTACCCATTTTCTATATTATAGAGCAATAACGTGAACCTAATCTCATTTTTATTTCATATAGTGTGTTTCGCTCTTTATTCTATTTATAAGGTGAATATATACTCTATGAAAGAAGCTAGTGCGTAATGAGTAGAGTTGCTGGGATAATTATCTCATTAGCCTTTTATACTAATTCATCATGTTTGACTAAATACCTATCAGGGTATACTATCTGATCATAGGGAAAAGAGAAAGGAGTGTTAAACGTGGAGTATAATCAGCAGATGAAGAATCGTCTTCGCCGGATTGAGGGACAGATTAAAGGGGTTCTTGCGATGATGGAGCAGGGAAAGGATTGCCGTGAGGTGGTGACGCAGCTGTCTGCATCACGCAATGCCATTGATCGGGCGATGGGTGTGATTGTGAGTACAAATCTTGAGCAATGTGTCCGTGAAAGTCTTGAGCAGGGCAAGGATACAGAGGGGCTTGTCAAAGAAGCGGTTGAGCTCTTGGTGAAAAGCCGGTAAGAAATTCCTCAGCCTTTGGAGGTTGACGAATTTTTTTACTTGTTATAATATACCCTTACCGGTATGTGTATATATTTTTTGCTTTCTATATACCCCCATGGGTAATTAAGATAAGGAGGATCATGATGGAAGAACAAAAAAAACGAACGACAATTGTTTTATTTAGTGGAGATTATGATAAAGCGATGGCCGCTTATATTATTGCAAATGGCGCAGCAGCTTATGATCACGAGGTGACTATTTTTCATACTTTTTGGGGGCTGAATGCGTTGCGTAAGGAAGAGATGGTGCCACTGAAGAAGGGATTTTTAGAAAAAATGTTTGGCAAAATGATGCCGCGCGGCGCTGATCGAATGGGGCTGTCAAAGATGAATTTTGCAGGAATGGGACCGAAGATGATCAAGCATGTGATCAACAAACACAATGCCATGACCCTGCCGCAGCTCATTGATATGGCGAAGGAACAAGAGATCAACCTCGTGGCATGTACGATGACGATGGATCTCTTAGGGCTGCAGGAGAGTGAATTATTAGCTGACATTCAATATGCCGGTGTGGCAGCGTATTTAGCAGAGGCAGAAATCGGGAATGTGAACTTATTTATCTAGGGGGTGTCCATACATGATTCAAATGCTTTTGCTCATTATTGTGATCGCTTTGCTTGTGAGCCGTTTTCTTCCCGTACGGGGTGTGAAACAAATGGACGCAGCTCATCTGAAACCTAAATTGCATAGTCGGCATCAACAGCTGATAGACGTGCGATCACCTTTTGAATTTCAAACAAATCATATAAAAGGCTTTCAAAATATCCCCTTATTCCAGTTAAAGGAACGAGCGCATGAGCTTGAGAAAGACAAAGAAGTGTATGTGATCTGCCAGAGCGGGATGAGAAGTATGCAGGCGGCTAAATTGTTAAAAAAACAGGGATTTACCCACATTACGAATATCAAGGGTGGCATGAATGCTTGGCGATTATAGGTATAAATAGACTTTGAAATATACCCCCACCCCTATAAAAGGAGGAAAAACAATGCAGCAACCAACAGCAATTCTAGATGCAAAAGGATTGGCATGCCCAATGCCCATTGTCAAAACGAAAAAACAAATGAATGAGCTCTTGCCAGGAGATGTGCTTGAAGTGCAAGCAACCGATAAAGGGTCTACAGCGGATTTAGCAGCTTGGTCAAAAAGCGCCGGTCATGAATTTTTAGGAACAAAAGTAGAAGGACAGGTGCTTCATCATTTGATTCGTAAAGGCGGAGCGAAACAGGAAGAGCAGTCAATGATTTCGGAAATGTCGTTGAACATGTTTCAACAGAAGGTAAAAGAAGATCAGTCATTGTTTATTTTAGATGTACGAGAGCCAGATGAATACGAAGCGGGTCATATTCCAGGAGCTGTTCACATCCCTCTTGGCGAGGTGGAACAACGTGCTGAAGAATTGAACCGAGAGACGCTCATTTACCTCATCTGTCATTCAGGCAGAAGAAGTGAATTAGCCGCACAAAAGTTAAAAGAAAAAGGATTCCATCAATTGATCAATGTAGTGCCAGGCATGAACAGCTGGACAGGAGAGATTGAAAAATAGGAGGTGAATGAAACGATGACTGTAAAAGCAATGACAGCAGAACAGTTAACAAAAAAGATCATCAACAAAGAGCCGATCTTTTTGTTGGATGTACGAAACGAATCAGATGTGCAGGACTGGAAAATTGAAGGGAAAGCCGTTGAATATTTAAATGTGCCTTACTTTGAGCTTCTTGATGGCGTAGAGGATATGGTGAAGAACATACCGGATGACCTAGATGTACTGGTCGTTTGTGCGAAAGAGGGCTCCTCTATTATGGTGGCAGAGATGCTGTCAGAGGCAGGCAGAACGGTCCATTATTTGCAAGGCGGCATGAAGGCATGGAGTGAGCATTTAGAGCCAGTGAAGATCGGTGATTTAACTGGCGGTGGAGAGTTGTACCAATTTGTGCGAATGGGCAAGGGGTGCTTGTCCTATATGATCATGTCGAATGGGGAAGCTGCGATTATTGATGCGGCTAGAATGACGGAGATCTATACGCAATTTGCTAAAAAACATCAAGTCACAGTGACGCATGTGTTTGATACGCACCTTCATGCGGACCATATATCTGGCGGGAAAAAGCTGTCTGAACAGACTGGCGCTATCTACTGGCTGCCGCCAAAAGACGCCGAAGAGGTGACATTTGCGTACAATCACCTTGAAGAAGGACAGCGTGTGACGATTGGAGCGGCGGATATTGATATTCATGCCCTTTATTCACCGGGCCATACGATTGGTTCAACCTCTTTTATTGTAGACGGCCGTTACCTCCTTTCAGGTGATATTTTGTTCATTGATTCGATCGGAAGACCTGATCTAGCCGGTATGGCGGAGGACTGGGTAGGTGATTTGAGGGAAACCCTTTATACACGATATACGGCGCTTTCGGCAGAATTGATTGTGCTGCCTGCACATTATATGATCGTGGATGAGCTTAATGAAGACGGCAGCGTTTGGAAGGAGCTAGGCGCTTTGTTTGAAGAAAATCACGGGCTGAACATTGAAGATGAAGACGTATTTAGACAAATGGTCACGCAGGATCTCCCTGCACAGCCAAACGCTTATCAAGACATTCGGTCTACCAATATGGGGAAGCTGCATCCAGACGAGGAAGCACAGCGAGACATGGAAATTGGTCCAAACCGTTGTGCGATTCGATAATGTTCAATAAAATAAAGAAGCGAGGGATGATCAGATGACATCAGATCACATTTTAGACGTAACCGGGCTTGCATGCCCGATGCCAATTATTCGGACGAAGAAAAAAATGAACGACTTGGCAGAAGGTCAAGTATTAGAAATACATGCAACAGATAAAGGAGCTAAAGCTGATTTGGCTGCATGGGCTAAGTCAAGCGGACATGAATTGATCACACAGACGGATGAAGGACATGTGCTGAAGTTCTGGGTGAGAAAAGGGTCCTAAAGGGGAGAGGGGTATCTATGAGGGAGCCCCTTTTCCTTTTGCAAAGGAGGAGACCAGCGTGGATTTTGCATTTTTCATTACTTTATTTATCATCGGATTTATTGGTTCCTTCTTATCAGGAATGGTCGGAATAGGAGGGTCGGTGATCAACTATCCCATGCTGCTTTATATCCCGCCTCTTGTCGGAGTGATGGCATTATCGGCACACGAGGTTTCAGGGATTGGTGCCATTCAAGTACTATTTTCGACACTCGGCGGTGTGCTGGCGTATCGAAAAAGCGGATTTTTACATCGACCATTGATTTTATATATGGGGAGCAGTATATTGGCAGGGAGTTTATTAGGCAGCTATTTATCACATTTCCTTCCAGAGAAAGGCATCAATGTAGTCTATGGTCTGCTTGCCATTGTCGCTGTCATTTTAATGCTTGTTCCGAAAAAAGGTCAGCAGGCAGAAGCGGATGGAGAGGTGACTTTTCATAAAGGACTGGCGGCTGGTATTGCCTTTGTGATCGGAAGTGTATCGGGTGTATTAGGTGCAGGCGGTGCCTTTATTTTAGTGCCGGTGATGCTATCGATTCTCAAAATCCCTGTGCGGATGACGATTGCCTCGTCTCTGGCGATTACGTTTCTCTCTGCAATCGGCGCATCGGCTGGGAAAGTGCTGACTGGTCAAGTCATGTTCATGCCTGCTCTTGTCTTAATGGCGGCCAGTCTGATTGCTGCGCCGATTGGGGCGAAAATTGGTCAGAAAATCAATGCCGTTTATTTGCAATGGGCGCTTGCCGTGATGATTACAGCTACAGCGATCAAAATCTGGGTGGATTTATTATAAGAAAAAGACCAACAACTGAGAGCAAGGGCTCTTTTCCATGTGTTGGTCTTTTTTATTTCATGTCATCGTGCTCGATATACGTTTCAAGTGCAGGGTGGTACTCTTTTTGATAATGAAGATTGGGGCATGTTTTCACGACTTTGCCTTGCAAGGCATTGGACTTCGAGACATCTAATGCTGTTTTACATTTTGGACAGCGTTCGTTAAAAATTGAGAGCCAACGCTTCATAGATCACCACTCCAGTTAAAGTCTTGAAAACCGATTATATTAATATGAATTATAGGGGATTGTGTGAATGAGGTCAATGGATATTTGGCTCTTTTTAACAAAAAAAGAAGCATCGTATAAGATGTTTCAGCGTGTAGACAAACCCTCGCATTCTTTGTCAGTCCTGCGTGTTGGTGCTTGCGAATGTCAAATTCGCTCTGCCAGTACTCGTCCTTCCTAGGTTGCAAAGTTTTTCTATCACGCTGAAAAGAAGACAAAGGGCTAAAATAAAGTTCATTTTAGCCCTTTGTCAACAATCAGAAGCATCATTAGTAGGCTTTTGCCCAGAACACCATATCAGAAGCAGGTTTCCCGCAGCAGACACATGTGTCAGAAACGGATTCTTGTTCAAACGGGATACAGCGTGATGTCGCCCCTGTTCTCTCTTTGATGTCGTTTTCACAGTCTTCATCGCCGCACCACATGGCTTTGATCAACCTGTTTTCTTCGGCAAGAAGCTGCTCGATGTCTTCGATTGTGTGGGCGTTTGATGTTTTTTCATGTAATCGATCTTTTGCTTTTTCGTACATCGTCTGTTGAATGTCTTCAAGCGTGGCCGTGATGGTTTGTTCGAGTGCATCTAACGTGACGGCTTGCTTTTCACCTGTGTCTCGTCTTGCGAGCATGATCTGGCCTTTTTCCATATCCTTTGGTCCCACTTCTACACGTAAAGGGATGCCCTGCATTTCACATTCGTTGAATTTCCAGCCTGGCTGTTTATCACTTGCATCGATGTCAGCGCGTGCGATGCGGGCGAGTCGATCCTTTAATTCATAGGCATGATCGAGGACACCTTCTTTATGGGAAGCAATTGGCACAACACGTACTTGGGTTGGCGCAATGTTTGGCGGCAGGACTAGTCCTCTGTCATCGCCATGCACCATGATCATAGCGCCAATGATTCTTGTAGTGAAGCCCCATGATGTTTGCTGGACATGCTCTAATTTTCCTTCTCGATTTAAAAATTCAATGCCAAATGCCTTGGCAAATCCGTTGCCGAAGAAGTGAGAAGTGGCGGTTTGCAGGGCTTTTCCGTCATGCATCAAGCTTTCAACCGTATAGGTGAAGCGGGCGCCAGCGAATTTTTCTTTCTCTGTTTTTCTTCCTTTAATGACAGGGATCGCTAGAAGCTCTTCACAAATAGACGCATAGACATGGAGCATTTTTTCTGTTTCTTCAATCGCTTCTTGCTCTGTCTCATGACAAGTGTGCCCTTCCTGCCAGAGGAATTCAAGGGTTCTAAGGAATGGACGTGTTGTCTTTTCCCAGCGGACGACATTGGCCCATTGGTTATATAGCTTCGGTAAATCACGATAGGAATGAATGATGTTTTTATAATGCTCGGCGAACAGCACCTCGGATGTTGGTCTGACGCAGAGTCTTTCCTGTAATTCCGAATCACCGCCATGTGTCACCCACGCCACTTCAGGAGCAAAGCCTTCGATATGATCTTTTTCCTGCTGGAGAAGGCTTTCTGGGATAAAGAGCGGCATATAGACATTCTCGTGACCCGTTTCTTTAATTTGACGATCAAGTTCGTCGCGAATATTCTCCCAAATTTTAAAACCGTATGGCTGAATGATCATACTGCCTCTAACGCTTGAATAATCGACGAGACGCGCCTTTGTGACAACATCTGTATACCACTGGGCAAAGTCGTCTTCCATGCTTGTAATTTTCTCAACAAATTGTTTCTTTGACATCGTCTTTTTCCTCCTTTTAAAAAAAACAAAAAAGCTGTGCTTTAAGTTAGGGACCATTCCTGGTGGTACCACCCTAATTTAAAGCACAGCTTTACACTCGATCATGATAACGGTATGAACCGCTGTATGAAACAGAACTAAATCGGCAGGTTCACTTGAAGATGTCAGTAGGAACTTCTCAGCACCGTTCCCTCTCTGTTAAAGGTCAATTCAAGCTACTATTCCAGATCTACGTTGATCCTTGTTCGTTGATTTTTCATCAGTTTACCTGTAAATGGGGGAGAAAGCAAGTTGGTCCGCAAGTTCATTTCATGCCTTTCTGAGGTCGTTTATGTCGAAGAGCCATTGGCAAACATTTTCTATTTTTGCAGCTTGCACGTTATGGAAGGCTATGCTAATATATTTGAAGAAAAAAATAGACTTGTATAACCTCAATAATATGGTTTGAGGGTTTCTACCAGGATCCGATAAATCCTGATTACAAAAGCGCGCTTTCCTTTTTTGTAATCAGGGTTTTTTTGTTTGTCTGCACCCTGTATCAAAAGTGAAAGCCATGATATAGAGAAGGGATGTTAGACATGAACTGGAGAGTTTATTTATTAGCTGTTTCTACTTTTGCGGTTGGATTAGTTGAGCTTGTGGTCGGAGGCATTTTGCCAAGTTTAGCAGAGGATCTCAATGTGTCTCTTGCGACAGCTGGGCAGCTGATCACGGTATTTGCGATTGTGTATGCTATTTCAGCACCGGTGCTACTGACCGTCACAGCCAAAATCGAACGAAAGCGTCTGTATTTAATCGCATTATTGGTCTTTACATTAGGCAATGTATTCACATATTTTAGTTCCACCTTTGCCCTTGTCATGATCTCTAGGGTCTTGATTGCCATGAGTACAGCGCTTGTTGTGGTGCTATCATTGACGATTACGGCCAAGCTGGTGGAACCGGCGCATCGAGCGAAAGCATTAGGTCTGATTTTTATTGGGATTAGCTCATCACTTGTTCTCGGTGTACCGATCGGTATTTTTATTACAGAGAGCTTTGGCTGGAGAGTGATGTTTTTAGGAATCAGTATTCTGTCAGCCATATCCATGGTACTCATTTATTTTCTATTGGAGAAAATGCCTGTTGAAAAAGTCACACCGCTTAAAGAACAAATTCGTTCTTTAGGGCATCCGAAAATTTTCAGTGCACATTTGATTAGTTTGTTCATGCTTGCTGGTCATTATATGCTGTATTCTTATTTCACGCCATTTCTGATGGAAGTTCTGCGTATGACTCCGTTTTGGATTAGTATTTGTTATTTGGTCTTCGGGCTTGCGTCGATTGGCGGGAATGGGTTTGGCGGCTGGCTGAGTGACAAACTAGGATCAGGAAAAGCCATTTTGCTTGTGACCATGGCGTTTGCCATTGTGATGTTTATCCTTCCTTATACAGCGGGAGTGTTTATGCTCTTTATGGTGATGGTTGTCCTATGGGGTGCTCTTAGCTGGGCACTGACACCTGCTTTGCAGAGCTATTTGATTCAAACAGACCCTGTGACGTCTGATATTCAGCAGAGTTTGAATACATCCGCTTTGCAAATTGGGATTTCCATTGGATCAGCCGTGGGCGGCGTCATGTTTACAATGACTGGTTCATCCGTTGACTTGGCTAAATTCGGCGCTATTTTTGTGCTGATTGCCTTTAGCTGTGCAGTGATTTCATTAAAGAGACCGCCGCTTTATATGGATCGTCAGCATCAGGCTGAATAGAAGAGAATAAGAACATTTTCGTGTTAGTTAGCTGCCTCATCATAGGCAGCTTTTTATTTTTTTAAAACCACACCTTCACTTTTACCAGTAATGACTTCTTCTCCATGCTGATTGATATAACGGGAAAAAAGGTGGACACGATGGTATTTTTCAAGGGGTTCTACCTTGGTGACGGCCATCTGACAGGTAATGGTGTCACCTGTATAAACAGGGCGTATGAAGGTACATGTCATCTCTTGACCGATAAAATGAAACTGACCACCAAGCTTCGTGGCTAGACTTGCTGTGAGAAAACCGTGTACCATGAGCCTGCCTTGATCATCTAGCTCGGTATGATGTTTGCCAAGATCACCTGTCATCTCGCCAAATTGAATCACATCTTCATGCGTATAGGTTTTGCTTGTTTGAAATTGATCGCCTGGTCGAACCATTTGTTCTTCAGCTCCTTTTTTTAAATGTACCAAAGGAGTGAATGAATGTACATTCATTTTTGTGATGAGATGTTAGAGGCAAAGAAGAGACAGGATGCCTTTCTTTACCCTCGATAAGTCAGGAAAAATGTCATCTTCTATTCAAAAACAACCATTTCTCCAATTGGTTGAAATCCGGCACGCTGATAGATATGTTTGCCGTCATTTGAGGCTTGTAACATCACACACTTTTGTTTGTTATCTGTTTGGGTCAGAAGGTAATGAAACATGTCACTGCCAAGTCCTCTTCCGCGGTGTTCTGCCTTTGTGATGACATCATAAATACCGTAGCTGTCTGCTGTTTCAATCAATAAGCCCGTTGTGACCGGTTTGTTGTGTTCATATCCAACGAACATGCGGGTACTCGGGTGTAATCGTTCAATCGAAAAGCGCTGGAAATAGCTGTTTAAAGCGATTGCCTCAGGTGATCCTTCGAAAAGTTCGATAAATAAATGTTGATAATCGAGAAAGGTTTGATCGTCAGTCACTTCCTTGATCGTAAGCGATTGAGAGGTCCTTTGATCGATGTCGTTTGTATGTTCAAGCATCATGATGGTATTGCGTTCCACTTCTTGAAGCCCATATTTCTGCATGATATTCGACCAATCGGGGTGGAGCAGGCTTTGAGTGATCCATGTGCTGAATGCTAGCTGCTGTTGCTGCATTTGTTCGATGGCAGCTTCCACTTTTTGTTGATCTTGTATGTGCGCTGAAATGGGTAATAACAAATTGAACGTGTCAGTTGATATATGCGTGTTTGATAGAACGAAATCTTCCGTTGATAGGAACGATCCGTTTACAACAGAAGAAAACAAATTTATTTTTTCTTCTAACTGCCGAATGGCCATTTGCTGCTCTGTTTTCATTCTCTCACCTTCTTTTTTTGATTGAGGGTTACCTATCATAAATAATAGCAAAGAAAAGGAAATTGTGCTGTCTCTTGTAATCTAGTAAAAAAGTTCTCTTATTTATCAGGTCTGATGACCCATTCTTTTCCTCATCCCCACATTTCTTTTGACTCCTTTATTGATTATTAGTACCATTTTATTAACCAGTTAAGAGTGGAGGTTCAGATGGAAACAAACGAGCAGATTGTCTTAAAAGCGATTCAAGATTTGATTATGCATAGGGAAAAGAAACGGAACGATCCAACAGATCCACTGATTACCACGACTGATACACTCAAGCAAGATTGGACACTTACACAGCTTCATATTTTATCTATGATTCAAGCAAACCCTAATGAATCCAATAATACATTTCTTTCACAACAACTAAAACTATCAAAACCAGCTATTACAAAGGCTGTGAAAAAGCTCATCGAAAAAGGCATGGTCGACTATTGCCACCGGCAAGGTGACAAGAAATCCGTCTATTATTCACTCACAGAGGAAGGCACACAGCTTGCGGCACTGCATGATGAGCTTCATGAACAGGCAGTCTCCTCCTATTTAGAATTCCTCCATGAATTTAATGAAGACGAGCTACAGGTTATTGAGCGCTTCTTAAAGGCTTGGAAGGAAAAGATATAAATAACGGACCGAAAGCTTTCTATAAACTAGATGCTTTCGGTTTTTTTATGGTAAAATTAACATATATTGACGTTATTCGTGATGATGTTTGAGGGAGGGAGCCGTGTTGGTGAAAGAGATGATGGAGAATTTTAAAAAATCTATTTTTATCATGCCGTTCGTCGGATTGTTTGTCAGCTTGCTATTATTTGTTTATTTTTTTGGGATCACAGGAGTTGAAGGGTCCATTTGGGCAGCTATTTTGTATTGTGCTCTGCCCTTTCTGATGTACACGATACTCTGTTTGCCTTTATGGATTTATTTTAAAGTCAGCAAAAAACGTTCAATACATAGAAATGAGGAACATACATGATCGTTGTTAGCGCTTGTCTTGCGGGATTAAAGGTCCGTTATAATGGCAGCCATCGATTAGATCAACGTATCGAGGAGCTTGTGCAGGAAGGAAAGGCGGTAACAGTTTGCCCTGAGCTGCTTGGCGGTTTCTCTACACCAAGACCTCCCGCTGAAATTATTGGTGGAGATGGTCATGATGTCTTACGGGGGCAGGCTTCTGTTGTTGATGTTCATGGAACAGATGTGACAGAGATGTATGTAAATGGTGCACAAGACACGCTTAAGCAGGTTCAGACTCTTGGCGCAACATCCGTCGTGTTAAAAGAGTACAGCCCTTCTTGCGGAAGCCGGATGATCTATCGGGGAGAGTTTAACGGGAAAACAAAGGGTGGGGACGGTGTGACGTCTGCCTTGCTGAAACAGCATGGGATTCAAGTATTCTCTGAGGAGGATGATTGGACCTCGCTGTTTGTATAGGGATGGCGTGAATTGAAGGAGGAGTTAGGTTGAAGAAGTGGATCATTGGTTTAGTAGTCGTTATTTTCATCGGAATAGGTCTTTATTTTATGATCAATGCCAAAACATATGCTTTTGATGATGTGGTCTCGATTGATAAAGATAAAGTGACTTCCATTCAAATTGAGCATGATGATGAGCGCGTTGTGGTGGACAAGAAAGAGGATATTCAAAAGCTGCTGAAGAAATTTTCGGGTATTCAATTAAAGAAGTTAACTGGATCTAAAAAAGAAACAAAAGAATCTTATTGGATCAGAGTGTACGAGAACGAAAAGCAAATGTATGGTCTGACTTTTTATGACCAAAGCTTTTTAGAGACGTATGATGGTTCTAAAACAAAAAATCGAATCAGTGAATACCAAATCGTTGATGCAAATCAAGTCGATATGGGACAATACATCAAATAAGATCATTCAGTCTATGAATGGTTTCAGCGTGTAGACAAACCCTCGCATTCTTTGTCAGTCCTGCGTGCCGGTGCTCACGAATGTCAAATTCGCTCCGCGCCGGTACTCGTCCTTCCTAGGGCTGCAAAGGTTTTCTATCACGCTGAAAAGAAGACAAAGGGCTAAAATCAAGTTCATTTTAGCCCTTTGTCAACTATCTGAGATCATTCAGTCTATGAATGGTTTATCTTCATGCATGATCTTTCGCACATTCGGGTATAGTGCATGGTAAACAAAAATGAAGCGGAGGTTTGTTTGATGAGTGGATTAACAGATACAGTCACATTAGCAAACGGAGTGAAAATGCCGAAGCTTGGCTTTGGTGTATGGCAAGTAAAAGATGGGGATGAGGCTGTAAATGCAGTCAAAGACGCACTTGAAGCGGGCTATCGCAGTATAGATACAGCAGCGGCCTATCAAAATGAAGAAGGTGTAGGCAAAGCCATTCAGCAATCAGGCATCTCTCGCGATGATCTGTTCATTACGACAAAAGTGTGGAATAGTGATCAAGGATATGAGTCAACGCTTGAAGCCTTTGAAACGAGTATGAACAAACTAGGTCTGGAAGTATTGGATCTTTATTTAATCCATTGGCCGGTTGAAGGCAAATATAAAGAAACGTGGAAGGCGCTAGAAAAGCTGTATAAGGATGGCCGTGTGAAAGCCATTGGCGTTTGTAACTTCCATCAGCACCATTTAGAAGATTTATTAGAAGAGGCAGAAGTGGTACCAATGGTCAATCAAATTGAGCTGCATCCGAAGCTGACGCAGGAGCCTTTACGTGACTACTGCAAGGCAAAAGGCATTCATGTAGAAGCATGGTCGCCATTAGGTAGCGGGAAACTTCTTAACCATCCGGTGCTTCAAGATATTGCGAAAAAACATGAGAAGTCAGTGGCGCAAGTCATTCTTCGCTGGGACTTGCAGCATGGCATTATCACCATTCCGAAATCTGTGACGAAGAGCCGAATCATCGAAAACACAAACGTATTTGATTTCGAGTTGTCCGCCCATGAAATGAGTGTCATTGATCAGCTCAATGAAGATGAGCGCACGGGTCCAGACCCAGATAACTTCGATTTTTAATAGAAAGAAAGCACAGGCGGGATGCCTGTGCTTTTTATTTGCCCCTATGTTCAGACCGTCTTTTGAGGCTGATAGGTTTCAATGATTTGTATGGCGTCGACAATTTGCTCTTTCGTATAGTCTCCAATCAAACAAAAGGTTTCATCTTTACGTGCAGCATGGTTTGCCACTGTATGTGCTGCTTCTTCTAGCTGAGCTGTGATGCCAAGATCACGCATCGTTCTAGGTAATCCGAGTGTTTGATAGAGCTCAAGTAATTCTTCTACTTCCGTCATACGGTTTTCTGCGGCAAGCTGGACGAGAATGCCATAGGCCACTTTTTGTCCATGTAACACATGATGTGTTTCATCAATAAATGTTAATCCATTATGAACGGCATGGGCTCCTGCCATTCTGCCATAACGTCCTCCATAACCGCCGACTGTTCCGGCTAACGTAATGATCGTATCTGTTACATCTGCAAAGGCTTGAGAAAGCTGGCCTGTTTTTAAACTGCTAACGGCTTCTTCACTATGAGTCAGAAGAATGTCACGAACGTACACTGCCTGCTTTAATGCAGCATGTACCATGAGCGGCAAGGTGCTTTTTGTGTTACGAATAATGGCTTCCGCTTCATACCATTTTGCCAGTGTATCCCCAATTCCGCTTTGGAGGTAGGAAAGAGGAGATGAAATCAAAAAAGTATGATCAATTAACGTGAGATAGCTGGACCGCTTATGATAGTCGACCCTCATAAAATTTCCCTTGTCATCATAAATGACGCTGAGCGGTGTAGAAGCCGCACATGTCCCGGGAATCGTCGGCACCATGATCACTTCAATTTGGAGAGCGTCGGCAACAGACTTCGCTGTATCTAAAATCGTGCCGCCACCGATCCCTATGATCACGTCTGAACTCTTGAGTTCTTCCGCAATTCGTGTGATCGCATTTGGTGAACTGTAACCTTTATGCTGAACAACAGGCCACTCGGATGGAAACTTTGTGTACTGTGAAAAGGCTTGATATGAGTCATATCCTGTCACTATAGCTGGTGACTGAAAGGGAGTAACAAGTGACTCGATTTCATGATAAATCCCCTTTTGAGAAATAAACTGGTTAGGACCGCTTCTGACGATCTCTTCTGGTTGGATCATTGACTTATGCTCCTTTACGAAATCATATAGTTCTTAAATCATCTCATTTTACAGAAAGTTCTGTCAAATAATTGGACAATATGAGACCATAGACCCTTCCGTTTTATGGAATTGAACTACTGACATTGCCTTAAGGTATGTATTTCCTGTATGATATAAAATGGTATGTTTTGATTAAATTTAAGAGGTGTTTATATATATGGAAAAACAATATCGTGTATTACTTTACTATCAATATGTCCCCATTGAGGATCCAGAAACGTTTACAGCAGAGCATCTAGCATTCTGTAAGGAACTTGGTTTGTTAGGTCGTATTCTTGTTTCATCTGAAGGCATAAACGGAACCGTTTCTGGTACCATTGAGCAGACGGACAAGTACATGCAAGCATTGAAAGAAGATCCACGCTTTGCGTCCATGCCAATTAAAATTGACGAAGCAGATGGTCATGCGTTTAAGAAAATGCACGTCCGCCACCGAAATGAATTGGTGAATTTAAGTCTTGAAGATGATGTGAATCCGCTAGAATTAACGGGGAAACATCTCAGCCCAGTTGAATTTTACGAGCAAATGCAATCACCTGATACGGTCGTGATTGATGCACGTAATGATTATGAGTTTGATGTCGGTCACTTCAGAGGTGCTGTGCGCCCTGACATTGAGACATTCCGTGAATTACCTGAGTGGATCCGTGACAACAAAGAGATTCTTGAAGGGAAAAAAATTCTGACGTATTGCACAGGCGGTGTACGCTGTGAGAAATTCTCAGGATGGTTAAAGCGTGAAGGCTTTGAAGATGTATCCCAGCTTGACGGTGGAATTGTCACGTACGGAAAAGACCCAGAAGTTCAAGGAAAGCTATGGGACGGTCAATGTTATGTGTTTGATAACCGCCTAACGGTTCCAGTCAATCAAACAGAGCACGTCGTAGTAGGAAAAGATTTCTTCACTGGCGAACCTTGCGAGCGTTATGTGAACTGTGCGAACCCTGCATGTAACCGCAAAATGATTGCAACAGAAGAAAGCGAGCATAAATATATGCGCAGCTGCAGCCATGAATGCCGCACAAGCGAACGTAACCTTTATGTGAAACAGCACAACTTATCTGAAGAAGAAGTTCAAGAAAGACTAGCTGTCATTGAAAAAGAACAAGCAATCTCACAAGGATAAGAGGGTCTCCCTTTTATCCTTTTTTCTTTGAATGATACGTGTTCAGAGGGAAGAGGAAGTCATTTCCTCTTTCTTTTTTGTTTTGTTTTTTTCAAAATAAGGGTAAAGGTAGTTAATCAGTCTAATAGATTGAACTGTTGAAAAAGCGCTTTCCTTTGAAATAAGCATGTTCGACTATTTCAGAAAATGGAGAATTGAGAGATAATATAACAGGCAAAAAAATGAACAAAGATAAAAGTTCAGATCAGAAAGTATTTGCCAATGGAATGAATGGTGAGCTGCTATAAAAGAAAGGCGCTTGCTCGACACATGCTCTGTATTTTAATCGAAAGGTGTTATGAACATGAATCATTTGCATCGTAGGATGGGAACTTTCGCTTTAATGATGGTAGGTCTTGGCTCAATCATTGGTTCAGGATGGCTCTTTGGTGCGTGGCGGGCTGCTCAAATCGCCGGCCCTGCTGCTATTTTGTCATGGTTGATCGGGATGGTTGTTATTTTATTTATCGCATTGTCTTATAGTGAACTTGGGTCGATGTTTCCAGAGGCAGGCGGAATGGTCAAATATACGCAATATTCACACGGCTCTTTTATTGGATTTATCGCCGCTTGGGCAAACTGGATTGCGATTGTCTCAGTGATTCCTGTTGAGGCAGTGGCCTCCGTTCAATACATGAGCTCATGGCCTTGGGAGTGGGCAAAGTGGACAAGCCATTTGGTCACAAAAGGGGTTTTGACGACTGAGGGGCTCATGGTGGCAAGTGTGCTGCTGGTGATTTATTTTCTGCTCAATTATTGGACAGTTGGGTTGTTTTCAAAGGCGAATACATTCATTACGGTTTTTAAAATCGTCATTCCAGGATTAACAATTGGTGCGCTCTTATTCGTAGGTTTTCATAGTGAGAATTTTACTTCTGGAACAAGTATTGCGCCGAACGGCTGGGCGAGTGTGCTGACAGCTGTCGCAACATCAGGGATTGTGTTTGCTTTTAATGGCTTCCAAAGCCCGATTAATATGGCAGGAGAAGCGAAAAATCCAGGGCGTTCGATTCCAATCGCCATTGTTGGATCGATTTTGATTGCAACGGTCATTTATGTGCTGCTGCAAATCGCTTTTATTGGGGCTGTCGATCCATCAATGATTGTGAATGGCTGGGGGCATTTGAATTTCAACTCGCCATTTGCTGACCTTGCCATTGCGCTAGGAATCAACTGGCTTGTCCTTATTTTATATGCAGATGCGTTCGTTTCTCCTTCTGGAACAGGGATTACGTATACGGCGACGACGTCTCGTATGATTTATGGGATGGAAAAAAACAAGTACATGCCGAGTGTACTTGGTCGTCTGCACCCAATTTATGGTGTGCCTCGTCCAGCGATGTTTTTTAACTTAGGCGTATCGTTTATCTTTCTGTTTTTGTTTAGAGGATGGGGGGTTCTCGCTGAAATTATCTCTGTGGCGACCTTGATTTCCTATTTGACAGGACCTGTGACAGTAATGACGCTGAGAAAGACGGGCACAGATTTATATCGTCCACTGCGAATTAAAGGACTCAGTATCATTGCTCCGCTTGGTTTTGTCTTTGCATCATTGACACTGTACTGGGCGAGATGGCCGCTGACGGGTCAGGTGCTGTTCATTATTCTTATCGGTCTGCCAATCTATTTTTACTATCAAGCAAAAGCGAAGTGGAAGGGCTTTGGCCGTCACTTTAAAGCAGGTGCTTGGATGGTTGTGTATTTGCTTGTGATGATGACGATTTCTTGTCTCGGCAGTGATAAATTTGGCGGGTATAACGTCATTCATTATGGCTGGGATATGGCGCTCATTGCAGTTGTGGCGTTGTTATTTTATATGTGGGCACTCAAAAGTGGATTTGAAACAGAGTTTTTAGAAGATGCGAAAAAAATTAATGATGAACTGCGTGCTTCTCAGAAAGAAGCCGCCTCATCTAAGGAATAACGGAAGGGCTGCCTGAATACTGCGGGCAGCCTTTTTATTTGGATAGATGATGCATGACATGCTGCTTTAGCCAAGTGGTAACGCCGTGTAGAACGGTGGCTGTTACAAGACAGATAAGCGCATATCTCCATAGCTGATCTAAGCCTTGTCCACTAAGCCAAAAAACAATACCTAGAATAAAGAGAGTCAGAATGAACATGAATAAAAAAGATGCTGACCAGAAAAAAGCCTTCATCGAAGGTCACCTCCTCGGGGTATTGGTATTGTATGCAGGCCGAGGGAGGATCAGACCAGCAAGAAAGAAGTGAAAATATCGTTAAATCTATTTCAAAAGTCAGATAAAAACGCCAAGTGATTTGACAGTTGTGTTAAGATGAGAGCATATTTTGAGTGTAGATGGCTGGTTATAGACGGAGGTGTTTGGAGATGCAGATTCAAAAGGTTCTAAACAATAATGTCATTAGTGTGATAGATGAACAAGGAAAAGAAATCGTCGTCATGGGCAGAGGCATCGCTTTTCAAAGACGTCCCGGCGACCCGGTGGACGAGGCGTTAATTGATAAAGTGTTCCGCCTAGAAGATCATTCCGTACATGAGCGGATGAAAATGCTGCTTCAAGAGGTTCCATATGATGTCGTCAAGGTGACCGAGGAAATGATCCAATACGCACATACAAAGCTGAACCGAAGATTAAACGAAAGTCTGCATGTATCGCTGGCAGACCATATTCATTACGCCATTGAACGATTAAAGAAAAACCACTTGATTGAGAATTCGCTGATTTGGGAGATTAAACGTTTATACAAAGATGAGTTTCTCGTGGCGAAGGAATGCCTTGAGATGATTGAAGATCGTCTTCATATTGAACTGCCTGAAGATGAAGCGGGCTTTATTGCCATGCATATCATTAATGCAGAGCTCAATGAAGACATGAATACAACGGTCAATATCACAAAAGAAGTGAATGCCATACTGACCATTGTGAAATATCACTTGAACATGGAATTTGATGAAGACTCGCTCAACTTTTATCGTTTTCTCACACATTTACGCTTTTTCGTACAGCGTCTCATCAACGAAACGTTACTCGTCAGTGAAGATCAAGATTTATATCAGCTGATTAAAGTGAAATATCCGAAGGCGTACGAATGCGCAAAGAAAATCGCGGAATATGTGTATCAAACATATCATCGCGATCTAACATCAGAGGAGATGCTCTATCTATCGATTCATTTGAATCGACTCATCAAACGAGAAAAATAAAGATAGAATTTTAAAAGAAAGCGTTGACATCATAAAAAGTGAGTGGTACTATTTGCTCATAAACATAAAAGAATACGGTTTCACAATGATCGTCTTAGAGGATTGTGACTGTTCGGCAGGCAAAACCTAAACGTTCACTGAAAAAGCGCAATAGCAAGTTGCGACTATTTTTGGTGCCCGTTTAGGTTTTTATTTTGCCTAAAAACGTATTTTTTTGAAAAAAAGGGGGTTTTTGTATGAGTCATCGTCAATTAGCAGAAGACATTATCAAACATATCGGGACAGAGAAAAATGTTCATTCATTGGTTCACTGTGCCACAAGACTTCGCTTCACATTAAATGACAGATCAAAAGCAGATAAAGCGGCCATTGAAAAATTAAATGGTGTGGTGACTGTCATGGAAAGCGGCGGCCAGTTTCAGGTGGTCATTGGCAACACCGTACCAGAGGTATATCGAGAGATTGGAGAGTTTACGAATCTATTAGAGGATTCCACTTCTTCATCTGCTAGATCAAGTGAAGAAAGTACAAGTCTTTTTGGAAAATTCGTCGACATTGTTTCTGGAATTTTCACACCGCTTCTAGGTGTCATGGCGGGTGCCGGTATTTTAAAAGGACTTCTAGGCATCTGTATCAATGCAAAATGGTTATCTCCTGAAGATACGTCGTATCAAATTTTATTTGCCGCATCAGACAGCTTGTTCTACTTCCTGCCGCTGCTGCTCGCATTCACTTCTGCTAGGAAGTTTAAAGCGAATCCATTTGTCGCTGTGACGATTGCAGGTGCACTGATCTACCCGACTATTCAAGAGCTCACAAAAGGCGGCGGAGATGTGTCGTTCTTCGGCATTCCGGTTGTCTTAATGTCTTATACATCAACGGTTATCCCGATTATTTTGGCAGTGTTTGTGATGGGATATATCGAACGTTTCTTTAACAAAGTCATTCATGAAAGTGTGAAAAACTTTATTACACCACTGATTTTACTGGTCACGGTCGTTCCACTGACACTGATCGTATTTGGACCATTTGGTGTGTATGCAGGGAACGGAATTGCAGCCGTCCTGCTGAAAGTATTCTCCTTTAGCCCTACACTTGCCGGTGCTTTAATTGCGATGGCATGGCAGGTTCTTGTCATCTTCGGTATCCATTGGGGGCTTGTGCCAGTCATTTTAAATAATATTGCGGTTCATGGAAAAGATCATATTAAGCCGGCCACTGCGCCAGCTGTATTTTCACAAGCCGGTGCTTCCATCGGTGTTATGCTGAAAACAAAGAACAAAAAGCTGAAATCATTAGCTGGATCGACAGCGGTTTCTGCTGTATTTGGAATTACAGAACCTGCTGTATACGGCGTCACACTTCGTTTGAAAAAACCATTTATTGCAGCGGTTATCTCTGCCGGTGTCGGTGGTGCCATTATCGGTTATTCACAAAGTATTGCGATCGCGTCAGGTCTTCCGAGTTTACTGACACTTCCGATCTTCTATGGTCAAGGATTTACAGGATTCTTAATCGGAATTTCCGTTTCATTTGTCCTTTCAATCGTCTTAACCTATTTGATTGGATTCAAAGATCCTGTGGATGAAGAAGATGCTCCTGCAGCTAGTTCTGCACCAGCATCTGAAAATGAACATGGTGTCAAAGCAGCTCATGTGAAAAGTCCTTTATTTGGCAAAGTCATCAAGCTAGAAGAGGTGCAGGATAAGGCCTTCTCATCTGGCGCTTTAGGTAAGGGCGCAGCCATTATTCCATCAGAAGGCAAGCTGTTTGCACCAGTAACTGGAGTCGTGACAACGGTATTTCCGACAGGACATGCATACGGTCTCACCTCTGAAAGCGGAGCAGAAGTACTCATTCATATTGGACTGGATACTGTACAACTTGGAGGCCGTCATTTTACGCCGAAGGTTGAGCAGGGCCAAGCCATTACAGAAGGTGAACTACTTGCGGAGTTTGATATTGAGGCCATTCAAGCAGCAGGACTGTCTGTCACAACACCTGTGATTATTACCAATTCCGGTGAATTTAGCGATATCATTGAGACAGAAGAAAAACAAGTGACACCAGGACAATCATTTTTACACTTAGTTTAAGAAAAGGGAGGACATAATCATGAGATATTCAACACTAGCACCATTTCCAAAAGACTTTTTCTGGGGCGGATCGACTTCCGCCTATCAAGTAGAAGGTGCGTGGAACGAGGATGGCAAGGGACCTTCAGTCATTGATATGAGAGAAAGCTATCCTGAAGGAACAACTGATTTTAAGGTAGCCAGCGATCACTATCATCGATATAAAGAGGACGTGAAGATGTTTGCAGAAATGGGCTTGAAGGCTTATCGTTTCTCTATTGCATGGACACGTATCATTCCAGATGGAGATGGGGAGATCAATCAAAAGGGAATTGACTTCTACCATTCTCTCATTGATGAATTGCGCCGCTATGACATTGAACCAATTGTGACGATGTATCACTTTGATTTACCTCATGCGCTTCAAGTGAAAGGCGGCTGGTCAAATCGTTCGACAGTCGATGCGTTTGAACGTTATGCGGAGGTTTTGTTCCAGGAGTATGGCGAGAAGGTAAAATATTGGCTGACGATTAATGAACAAAACATGATGATTTTACATGGATCAGCTCTAGGTACACTGGATCCAAATTTAGAAAATCCGAAAAAAGAACTATATCAGCAGAACCACCATATGCTTGTGGCACAGGCGAAAGCCATGACGCTTTGTCATCGTTTGCTGCCTGAGGCGAAAATCGGACCAGCGCCAAACATCGCCCTTATTTACCCGGCATCTCCAAAACCTGAGGATGTCATTGCTGCGGCTAATTACAATGCGATCCGCAACTGGCTATATCTTGATATGGCGGTATTCGGTCGTTATAACAACCTTGCATGGGCATACATGAAGGAAAAAGACATTCTTCCTGTGATTGAAGAGGGAGATATGGATATTTTGAAAAGTGCAAAACCAGACTTCATTGCCTTTAACTACTACACATCTCAAACGGTTGAAGCGAGTAAAGGAGATGGCAATGATGAATTTGCCCGCGGCGGAGATCAGCATTTAAAATCTGGTGAAGATGGCGTCTACAAAGGCGGCAACAACCCGTTCTTAAGTAAAAATGCATTTGGCTGGGAGATTGACCCTACCGGTTTCCGATCAACGATGCGTGAGATTTACGACCGCTATCAGCTGCCTCTTATTATTACGGAAAACGGACTAGGCGCTTTTGATAAGTTAGAAGCGGATGGATCGATTCAGGATGATTATCGAATTGATTATTTAGAAAAACATATTGAACAAATCAAATGGGCGATCACTGACGGTGTTGAGGTATTCGGGTACTGCCCGTGGTCAGCCATCGACTTAATCAGTACACACCAAGGCTGCTCAAAACGCTACGGTTTTATCTACGTCAATCGTGACGAATTTGATCTGAAAGACCTGAAGAGAATTCGGAAAAAGAGCTCTTATTGGTATGAAACATTGATCGAGCAAAATGGAGAGAACATCGGGAAGTAACAATTTCACACTAAAAAACCCCTAATTTTTAGGGGTTTTTTTCTCTTCATGACTTGTAACTATATCAACTGGATGTATCAAGTTTTCATCATCATTATCCTCATCAGTGTAAGGCATAATAAGTGAATCCAATTCTTCCTTATCATCAACTAAAGCAACGTAAGTTGTATAATCCTCTAAATCTGATGGAAACAATTCAGCTTGACCAACATTACTTTTCAATGCTTGGTCAATAGCACTCTTTAATTCAATTAAACCCTCACGATTACCAATAATATAAGAATCCATATGCCAACTTTTTTGTGCATATATATGGCAAATCTTATCTCTATCTTTCATTATCTCATTACACCCTTCCTGAAGAATTTAATTGATTATGTGCCAACACGCCAACCACATAAAACGTCAAACGTCTCTTTGGCTTTTATGGCGTCTAACAGCTTTTTATCTCTTTCAAGAAGACTGCTTTGTATGTATGCTTGCTGTTTTTTCAACTTGCTGGAGTTTACCGATCACATCTTACTCTCTACTATCATTATACCCCGAATTTAATCTCATTTATAGACTGTTTTCCGCCCGCATCAGCCCGTATACTGTTATACGCAAGTCAAAAACGATAAGGGATGTGGCTGTATGAATGACAAGAAAGATGTTTTAGATCCTGGGCCGTTTTTTCATGGGACGAAAGCGGAATTGAAGATTGGGGACCTGCTTGAACCGTTGCATTTATCCAATTATCAGGATAAACAATCGAACCACATCTATTTCACCGGAACATTAAATGCAGCCAAATGGGGAGCTGAATTAGCCCGGTCTGATGCAAAAGAGAGAATTTATGTTGTAGAACCGACAGGCGAGTTTGAAGACGATCCGAATTTGACTGACAAAAAATTTCCCGGTAACCCGACCCGTTCTTATCGATCGAAATCCCCTTTGAAAATTGTCGCAGAATTAGGTGCTTGGGAAAGACATTCCGATGAAGAAATCAACCATATGCTGACGTCGTTGAAAAAGTTAAGGGAAGAAGGAAAAAATGTCATATACGATTGATTCGTATGTGAGGAATAGATGAATAAAAGGCCGCCCGATTTCACTTGGGCGGCCTTTTGTGCTATTGAAACAGGACATGCATTAGCTCATCAAATGTCCTTGCATGTGTCAAGGAGTGAAGGCGGTCAGGACTGTCTAATAAATCGACAGCTTGTTCAAAAAATTGATTCATGCAGGCAGCGTCATCTTTCTGAATGGCTAACAAGAAAATCAGAGATACTTGATCGCCCTGCCAATCAATTGGCTGTTTCAATCGTGCAATTGCCACGCAGGAGGTGCCTTCATTTGTGATGAGCGGGTGAGGCATTGCAATCCCCTTGCCAAGATAGGTCGATGACATTTGCTCCCGCTCCAGCACGGAGGAACGAAAAGAAGATGAAACAAGCTGATACGCCTCCAGCCGGCTGCAAAGCGTATCTAATACCTCTTCCTTGCTTGAAAGGTCCACATCCAACAAGGTCAATCGTTCTTGGAAAAAAGCCATCAACTCCTGCGAAGGGGCACCGTGTCCGTTTAACAGGTGAATGACCTCACTCACACGCTGGACATCATGATGTTCAAAAAAAGCATTCACTTGAATGATTGGTTTCCCCTTTGGTGCGAGAGGTACGGTTGTAATAATCACATCACATGGCAAAGTCGTGCTAAAAGCGTAATCCTGATAAGAATAAAGCTCAACAATCTCAAGCTCATGTTGAAAGGCCGCCTTCAATTTAATTTCAAGTAGCCGTGCCGTTCCTAGTCCAGATCCGCATACAATAATGGCCCTCTTTTTTTGTGAGGTGTCAAGATGACTTCTTTCAAATGAAGCAGCAATATGTAAGGCAACATATGCCGCCTCATCTTCATTTGGCGTCCGCACCAGCTGTAAGGCATTGAGTCCGCTGACGGCCAAATCAAACGGATAAGGGTAAGATGTTTTGATCTCATGCAAAAGCGGATTTTGTAAAGACACGCCGTATTGAATTCGATTTAATAATGGCTTCATATGCAGCATCAAATCTTGACGCAGGATATCGTCATCTACAAAACGATGACTGCTTGTTTTTTCAATATGGTGGAGAAATCGTGTCACCGCCTGACGTACTTCTTCTGTTGTTTGGTGCTCATCGATTTCTTTCCACGTTTGATTCGCTAAGAGATGCATCACCAAGTAATCTGTTTCATCCTCTGATAAGGTGACATGAAACGTGTCGCTTATTTGATGAGTGATCTTTTGAGCGATTCTTGTTAACACTTGCGGTCTTTGTGTATGAGTGGTACTGGCGGGTATTCGCTGTTTTTTTTGCGTTTGTTGAATGGCAATCGCTAAGTGAATCACTAAATTCTTTAGGGCAATATCTTTAATGAGCAGTGATTCTTGATATAGATTTGTCAGCACAATAGATCGAATGGTTTCAAGTGAAATGTCAGGGAAATGAAGCTGTTCCCGCTCAGTTATATGAGATAGGGCGGGTTCTTCTTCAAGCAGTAAGTCTGCGTAGCACGTCCTTTTTTGCAATTCGTCTCCGTCTACTTTTAAGCCAAATCCAGGCTTTGAGACAAGGGTCATACCGTAACGGGCTAACAGCTCCCGTCCTTTTTTTAAATCACTGCTGACTGTCATACGGCTGATGAACAATTCTTCTGCTAATTGATCAATTTTTAAGTAGTCTGATTGAAGCAATAGTTTTCTCATCATAAATCGTATGCGCTCTTCTGGCATGACGGGTACGAGAGAGCGGGCAGGAAGCTTTTGCTGATGGAGCCAAAGCAGGAAAGCGTCTTGGTCACTTGTTAAGAGCGTATACCCTTTCCCGCGGATGGTCTTGATCATGGCTCCAGCTTGTGTTAACAGCTCGTTTGCTTCTTTGATTAGATTGCGGATGGAACGGTCAGATAAGCGAAAAGAGGCAGTGAGCTCCTCCAGCTTCACGAACCCTTTCGTTTCAAATAGCCGCTGAATGAGCTGGTAGGTTCGAGTATCTGCCGTCATCATCATTGCGCCGCTCCTTGTTCCTTTAAGGCATCAGCTCCAAGGGCGAGGGCTCCCATTAAACCAGATAATCCGTCAAAGGATGGCTTTGTGACGATTTCATTTAATGGCTTTGGTAATTGTAAATAATCATGAAGCCGCTTGTCTGTTTCTTCAAGGATGAGCGGCAGCAAGGCCGGCTGTTTCATGACACCTCCACCCAAAATAATGCGTTCTGGTGAAAGGGTGAGTAATAAATTTGCGGTCATTTGCCCAAGATAATAAGCTTGAAGTGACCAGGCAGGGTGCTCCTCTGGCAGCATTTGTGCCAATGTATGATAGCGGCCTTCTATGGCAGGTCCCGATGCTAGTCCCTCTAAACAATCATGGTGGATCGGACAGCAGCCCCCATAGGTGTCATGAGGGTGGCGCTGAACGGTGATATGTCCCATTTCTGGATGAAGCAGTCCGTGAATGAGGCGGTTTTCAATATAGGCACCGCCGCCGATTCCCGTCCCAACCGTGATATAGATCAAGGAATTTGGTCTGTCTGTTTCTGTTGAAAAACGAGCTTCACCGAGCGCCGCACAGTTCACATCCGTATCAAGCTTCATAGGGAGACCGAGTGCTTGTTTTAAGGTTGAGAGTAATGGAAATTGGCGCCAAGCTGTTTTGGGTGTTTCGAGAATCGTTCCATAGCTGGGGCTGTGTTCTTTTACATCGACAGGTCCGAATGCGCCTATGCCAATCGCATCAACTGGATGCTCTGTAAAGTATTCGATCACTTGCCGGCATGTTTCTTCTGGGTTCCCTGTTGCAAAGGAAGTCATATGTTCAATCGTTCCGTCTGTTGTTCCGTAGCCGCAGACAAATTTTGTACCGCCTGCTTCGATGCCTCCAATTCGCATGATCAATGCCCTCCATTAAAGAGGGGCGGAATCCAAATGGATCCCGCCCCTACATGTTCATTTTTTCTTTACAATGTAGGTTTGTACCTGACAAGGTGTGAGCGGTTCAATGTGTAATGATCCATGTTGTGCTTTCAGTATATGTCCTTCAGGTGTTTCGCCTAAATTCGCTGTTTCTCCATGTTGTAGAGATGAACTATTGATTGAAGCGGCTGTTTGACGTGTTAAATATGGATTGAAGAGACGAATGACAATGCCTGTTCCATGCTCTTCCTTTTTCAAAGCGCTTAGAACGGCCCCGTCTGTCTCAATGTCAAGCAGGCTATAAGTAGATTGTAAGTCTTCTTTTTCATCTCGGAAAGAGAAAATTAAACGACCGTTTAAAAAGTCTGCCCGCTCGTAGCACTGAACCGGGGTGGTGTAACGTTTAGCAAGCTGAGCCAAGTGTTCTTCACTTACCGCTTCTTGGCTATAGTGCATGCCAAAGGAGAATGATAGCGATCCTTGAAGCTGGGCATCAGGTGTTTCCACGATTTTTTCTCCAGAAGCCCGGCCGGGACGGTAAAGAAGGTTTTCTTTCCCCATTTTTCCGAAACAGCGGAAGAGTGTGTAAGCAATGGTTGTGTAGCCCGCGCCTGTGATTTGGTATTCTCTGACGCAGTCCGTCAAAAGAGAGATACCATATGCTTCATCGCGAAGTGCAACAAATGATTGCATCGGTTCAATGGTAATCGGTTTTTCTTCCCAATGCTCATTGTTCCACCATTCTAGTTCTTGCGTCAGCTCCGTTGGACGTTCGATGGTGCCAAACTGTTGATCGCTGAGTGATACGTTTGATGCAATACCTGTATCAAAGAGTACCCGTAGACGGTGGTCTAGCGCATGGTTGTCCACATTCACATGAAAACGGATGACCGCTTCATCTTTATTTAAAGCCACCTTCGCTGTGATCGGGAGGGAAGTCGTCACCTTTTGCTCCGAACGTTCCTCTAAATCATATGGGACAGTCAATTGAAGCTTGATGGTGAGCTCTTCCTGTAAACTGCTTTTCGATACGGTAATGTCTGCTGATGAGATATCTTTAGATGATACATAAAGATCCTCACGCGGTGGTGAATAGTTATAAGAATCCCCATCATCTCCGTTGTCTTCAAAGATCATTTGCTCAGAGAACGTTCGTCCAGTCTGTTTATCCGTAATTTCTAATGACCCATTGTCATTTGCTGTAATGCGGTAAAACGTATTTTCAATGACACGGCCTTCTGTTTTTTCCAAAATGGATTCACTAGATTCATCGAAAACCATGCTGACTTGTGTATAACCAACGGATGGCAAGTCGACTGCTTCAATGAGTAAAACAGCTTTCCAGACTTGCTTTGGCATGTACACCTCTTTGCTTGGGTTAAGTGAAATCTGCTGTGCTAAGACATAATCTGTCACATCGGTTTTGCTTTTGACTGTGTAGTGAAGAGTTCGTCCATTAGCGTCTTTTAGTGTAAATGGACGTTCTGTGATAAAGGTTTCGACTTCAATGACTTCAGAGCGCTTTGAAGGCAGTGTATTAAATAAAGTGAACGTGATTTCTTGCTCCGTTTGCAGCCGGATGGCGATGAGACGCATGTGTAAGTCCACAAGATTCTCGGCGATTTCCTTTGCCTGTTTATAGCGGAAGAAGACATCTTGATTCGTCGTATCACTATTACAGCCGCCAATGCTATCATGCGCTGCATTTTCAAACATGAGGTACCAAATATCACGCACCGTGTCATGCGGATAGTCATGTCCGAGTGAATAGCTGATTGTAAGGATCGGCTCCATCACATTGACAAGATAGTTTTCAATTTGATTGTTTAAGATTTTCAAATCTGCTCTTGTTGAAAAAATAGACTTATGAATCCGCATATGCTTGGCATGAATGAGCTCTCCTTCTAATGTCTCAAAAGAAGTCCGCTCTTTTTTCACTGCTGCAATGTAGTCTTCTAAACTGCTGATTTGATAGTTATGCTCATCTATTTCATTGGCTTTTTCTAATAAGTCAGGCAGGTTTTTACGAATAGGCGCTTGGTCAAAGCCATTTGGGAAATAGACATTCTTTGTCGTGGCTTTTGCTTGCAGCGCCCCGATTTTTTCAGAAAGAAAGGCTTGCAGGTCTTCATCCTTTTCAGGAATATTTCCTCCGTAGTAGTAGCCAAATGGCAGATTCACTGCAAACACTTCACTGCCATCAGCCCCGCGCCAATTAAATTCTGTGTGATTCGTCATATGATCAGAAACGCCGCGCCAAAAGGCTGTGTCGACAATACCAAAGCCTTGATAAATTTGAGGCATTTGTGCAGATTGACCGAAGGAATCAGGGACATAACCGACCTTCATGACATGTCCAAACTGCTGACAGCGCTCAATCCCATATTGCAGGTTCCGTACAATCGATTCCCCAGAAATCACGAGCTGATCCGTTTGTGTATACCATGGACCGATGATGAGGCGTTTTGCTGTGACGAGCTGTTTGATTCGATCCTCATCCTCTGGGCGCCATTTCAAGTAATCATCTAGCAAGGATGCTTGTGCATCGAGCATGAAGTAATGGAACCGTTCATCTGTTTCGAGGGTGTCCAATATGTCCATTACGCTTTTCATTAAGTAGATACGGGAGCGGGAGGTGGTAAAATACCATTCCCGGTCCCAGTGAGTATGTGGAATCACATGTACATTGACAGTCATTGTGTAACGACACCTTTCTTTGTTCAAATTATCCTTCTAGCACAAGGTCAAAATCATCTTCTTCTTTCTGCTTCTGATCATGTTCTGGCTTTTGGGGTTCTTTTTTCTCAGAGAAGTTCACAAGTAGGTTGGCACCAATTCCAATAACAAGTGCGCCAGTTAGCGCGCCGATTAAATATGCCCACCAGTTTCCTACTGAGAAGAATCCGTAGAGTCCGCCAATTGGCGGCATGATGTCATGGACACCTAATAAGGCAGCAACCCCGCTTCCAGCAGCACAAGCGACGACATTCAGCGGAATCAATTTCAAAGGATTGACGAGTGTAAAGGGAATGGCTCCTTCTGTAATCCCGATAATCCCCATCACAAGACCGCCTCGTCCGGCTTCTCTAAACGTAGGAGAGAAGTTGCGTTTTCGAATCAATGTCGCAAGCCCGTATCCAAGCGGAGGAATGACAATCGCGATATTGACGAGAATGGCAGGAAGATAGACACCTGATAGGAAGAGCGCGTTACCAGCCATCCAAGCTGATTTATTCACTGGGCCGCCAAGATCGAAGCCAATCATTGCGCCTAAAATGAGAGCAAGTGCGAGTGTACTTGTTCCATCTGCCACCATGCCTTTGATCCATTCAATTAATGCGGTGTTCAAAGCCCCTAATGGACCGCCTAGCAGAACGGACATGAGAAGTCCGGTTAAGCCAACAGTAATGAGCGGTAAGATGAGCAGAGGGACGAGTCCAGCTGCGGAGCCTTGAATTTGAATTTTTCTTTTCACAAAGAGAGCGACATATCCGGCAAAGAAACCTGCAATGACGGCGCCGATAAAACCAGCATTTGTTGAGCTGGCAAGAGCTCCGCCGATAAAGCCGGCCGCAAGACCAGATTTATCCGCAATCGAATAGGCAATAAAGCCAGCGAGCAGTACGTTCATTAAGCCAATGCCTGTCCAGCCAACCTGTTCCATCAAATAGGCACCATGTAAAATGCCGCCTGCATCTTTATAGGCGTTTAAATCTGACACACCAAAACCTAACCCGACTAGTTTGGCTAAACCAACGATAAGTGAAGCTCCGATGATCACCGGAAGAATATAAGAAATACCGGTCATGAGGTGGCCTTCAATGACTTTTAATTTTGCTTTCATTCTGCTTTGCTCCTTTCTATATGGCATTGCTCTTGTTTATTGGGATTCAGATTTTTTCTTTTCAACCAGCGCAACGGCTTTTGTGATGATTTGCTCGGCATTTTTTAGGGCGCGTCCGATTTCGACACGAACAGTAGGAATACCTGAGAAGCGTTCAGCGTCGTTAATATGCTGATTGGAGGCGATAATGCAAAGGTCTGCCTGCTTGGCTTCCTCTGCTGTAATGCCATTCACCTGTCCCATAATTCCTTGTTGCTCGATTTTAATCTCGTGTCCAAGCTGTTTACCCGCATTCTCTAATGCTTTTGCTGCCATTGGTGTATGAGCTAACCCTGCTGGGCATGAAGTGACACCGACAATTTTCATTGTGTAATCCCCTCTTTCAATTGTTGTTCAATGACTTCGTAATAATAGTCTGCTGTTTGACCGGGTTGAATCTTTTCGATGAAAGCAGGCTCCATTAAACTTGTGGCAATGCCAGACAGTAATTTGAGGTGTGTGACATTGGCCTCTTCTAGTGGAACGAGCAGTGTAAATAAATAGCTTGTTGGCAAATCGTCGAAGCTTCCCCAATCAATGGGTTGTTCAAGTTCTAAAAAGAGAAGTGAAGCCGTTTGAACAGCAGAGCTTTTTGTATGAGGAATCGCAAAACCTTGCTGAAGTCCTGTTGAGACTTCGTCTTCGCGTTTCAACAAATCTGTTAATAACCCTGACTGATCATCTGTAATGTGAAGGTCTTCAGCTTTCTCTGAAATGTATTGTAAAATCTCATTCTTTGATCGACCGTTTACTTGTGTAAAAACATGATCTTTTTGGAACAAGCTGATCCCTTCTCTCTTGTTTGTTAAGCGCTTACAATTTGATTGTAATGTACTTTTCGATATGGTTAAATAGCATCATTTTCCGTTTGAAATGGCAAAAAGTTTATGAAGCGATTAGACTAGCCATCTGAATATCTCAAATCCTAGCTTAAAACGAGTTTAATTATGTCAAAAATAGATTCTACTAAAAGGGATTCTGTGATATTCTTCCAAGGTATTGTAAAAGATAAGGGGGTCTTTTCATGTTTAAAAAGCAGGTCAAATCCTGTGTGGTTGTACTCATGGCCATCATTCTATGTATGGCTGCATTACCTGGGTACGGAGCATCAGCAGTTAGTAAAGGCACAAGTGTCAATGAAGCCATTGGGTTGAAAGATGGTGAAGTCATCTCAGGTACATTACAGAATGAAAAAGAAGAGTCATGGTACCAAATCACGCCATCTGCAGATGATGTGGCAAAACATACACATATGCAAATTTCTGTCAAAAGCAAACAAGTGTTATCTGTATCGGTCTACCCAAGTAAGGATAGAGCGATAAAGGATGACACTTATTCGAGATATCGTGTGGACACAGCAAGTGGAGAGACAGAAATCAACTTCCCGCATGCATGGTCAGGTCCTTACTATGTCAAAGTGCTGTATTTAGGTTCAGAGGAAGACAGCCGTGATGAGGAAGAGGATGCAGCATATACAATCGGGTATAAAGGTGCGAATCTTCCGCCATCTGAACCGATTTTCCCTGAAGAAGAAGAACCAACGATCATCATTATTGAGAAAAAGCATGGACGTGAAATTCTTCAATCCATTCGTACGATCGAAGACAAACGATTCAATGAAACAGCCGATGGTCAGAAGCTTACACGTCTGCTACAAAAAACAAAGCCGTTTCTCAAATCTAAACTCATCAACAATCAAAAAAAGCAGCAAATGGTGTACAATCATTTGCTGACATTAAAATCATTGCTAAATGACGTAGAGAAAAATGGTGCATTCAGCGGTCATATCGTCACAGAGAAAGAGCAACAGGCGATCCGTTCCCTTTTTGATATGCTCAAAGAGGCAAGTCCAGCCTATTTAAAAAAGGAATTAGAAGCAGTGGGGCAAAAAGTAGGAATCGATCAGCTTGAAGGAAAATCGATCGGTTATGTATTAGAGAAACAAAAGCTTGTTCCAGAAGAAAAGGTCAACACAAACAAAATCATCTTTAAATTAAAGGATGGACAAACGCTTCAATCCGCAAAAAAGAAAATGAAAAGCTACGGAATTCAAGAAAACCGTGTGACATCTCAATCAGTAAATCCTTTATTTAAAGGAATGTATGTTTATGATGTACCGGCAGGGCAAGAATCGGCTGGCAAAACGCTTAAAGCAGGCAAAGCTGTGATCAAAAGCACGGCGAGAAAGCTTTCTAGTATGCCGAATGTTGAATTTGCAGAGCCTGTACAAACGTATCGTGCGCTCAGCAATGACGCGCAGTATGGTTATCAGTGGCCGCTGAAAAACAGTGCGCAGAACAGTGGGAAAAAAGGCGCTGATGTGAAGTTTGAACAAATGAATACATTGATTGGCACAAGCAAAATGAAGCAAACGTTAATCGCTGTTGTGGATACAGGTGTCGACAGCCGTTTGTCCGATTTAAGCGGGACGGTTCGCACAGACTTAGGTGCCAATCTCATTGGCCGTAATAAAGATGCAATTGATGACAATGGCCATGGTACCCATGTGGCAGGTATCATTGCAGCAAAAGCCGATAATCATTACTCCATGGCAGGGCTGAATCAACATACAGGTATCATCCCGGTCAAAGTACTGGATGCGTATGGAAATGGAGATACAGAGCATATTGCTCTTGGCATTAAACATGCAGTGGACAAAGGTGCAAAGGTCATCAACATGAGCCTTGGCGGCTACTACAGCAAGGTCATTGAATATGCGATGAACTATGCTGCACAAAAAAATGTATTAGTGGTAGTGGCGAGCGGAAACGATGGCATTCCAGAAATGGGTTATCCTGCGACTTCCAAGTACGCCATGGCAGTTGGTGCAAGCAATCGCATGGATATTGCCGCTGAATTCTCAAGCTATGGGAAAGGATTAAGCGTGTCTGCACCAGGGTCTGATATTCCAAGCTTAATGCCTGATGGGAATGTTTCATACCTAAGCGGGACATCAATGGCTACACCGTATGTTGCAGCAGCAGCAGGATTACTGCTTTCTAAAAATCCAACCCTGAAACCAAATCAAGTGAGAAATATTTTACAAAATACAGCGGATGATATTTCATTTAAAGCTGTTGATGGAACAGATGACGTTTTCTATGATGAAAATGACGAGCCTGTTGTCGATCCGAAAATTCCGGGTATCGATTGGATGACAGGACATGGCAGACTCAATGCTTTTGCCGCGTTAAGTGCTGTTGAATTAAACGCATCAGTTAACAAAGTAGAAGATCAGCATCAAAAGGTGACAGGAAAGGCGAAAGCCGGCGCTGCCATTTCTGTGTATAGAGGCAAAACCCTGCTTGGAAAAGGCACGGCAAGCAAAAAGGGAACCTTTAGTGTGAAGATCAAGCATCAAAACAAAAATAAAGTGCTTCACATCAAGATATCAAAAGGGAAGGCTGCAACTTCTCTTAAAACGGTCGTGAAAAAGGGCAAAGCGCCAGCTAAGCCAAAGGTGAATCGAGTAACAGTGAAAAGTAAAACGGTCAAAGGAACTGCGGGTGCAGGCTTGACGATCAAGGTGAAGAACAAATCAAAGAAAGTCATTCAAACGGTCAAAACCAATAGCAAAGGCGCATTTACGGCTAAAATCAAGCCGCAAAAAGCCAAAACTGTCTTGTATGTGACGGCTTCAGATGTGAGAAAAAGAGAAAGTAAAGCAGTGAAAGTTGTTGTGAAAAAATAGTCTTGTAGCTTCCCTTTTGAATAAAAAGGGAAGTTTTTTGTTTTTTACTGGAAAAATGACAATAACTGTCGATAGTAATATAGTAGGAAAAAAAAGGAGGATTTATCGATGAAAAAAATCATGTTTGCTTTCTTTCTATCATTGCTTCTCGTCTTCCCAAGCTTTGCACATGCAGAGGAAACAGGAGCAGTACCAGCATCCGTACAAGTAACAGGCGTCACAGCAGCAGACGGTGGTATGGTCAATTACGGTTCTGGCAGTAAATATCGTGTAGGTTCATATTATCCAGCTACTTTTAAAGGAACATTAAAGGACACAAGTGGTCAACTCATGGCGAATCAGCCAATTCAGCTTTATTTTGAAGCAGCAATCAAATCATATGCTCAAACAGCGACAGGTACAACAGACGAGAATGGACAATTTTCACTAACGATTCAAGTTCCTGCAGGTGCAGGCTACCGTACATACAATAATGCAGGCTGGTCTACACATTACTACGATATCGTTCCAGTGACTTTCACTTCAAACGACATCACGCTATCTTCAAATGTGACAAGTGTGTACCATTTGGCATATACATCACGTTACTAATCTGCTAGAAGAGGCGACTTGGCGCAAGCTCTGTCGTTTTCATAGAAAAAAGGATGTCAGTTAGTGACATCCTTTTTTGGAACAAACAAAAACCCTGGTGCTATACACCAGGGTTTTCTCGTTTTTTCTGAATCCATGTTGTCACGTAATAGGCAGCATAGCAGAGTGCGATAAAAGGGATACCGCAGATAAGAGCAATACGCTGATTTGGATCAAAAGCAATGCCGATCACAGATGCAAGGCATAGGAGAAAGGCAGCAATCGGAACCACCGGATAGAGCGGGGTTCGGAAAGATAAATCATGAAGTTGTCCGCCATCCTGTAAGAATTTTTTGCGAAACATGAACTGTGAAGCTGCAATTCCCATCCATACAACAACAACGGCGAGTCCAGAGATTGAAACAAGAACCAGATACACCGTTTCAGGTGCGATGACACTCGATAGCAAAGAGAGAATGCCCCCAATCATACTCAAAATGAGTGCATTCAAAGGAATTCCCTTTGACGTCAATTTTGCCAGCTTTTTAGGTAATGTTCGTTCTTCAGAAAGGGACCATAGCATGCGAGATGAGGCGTATAGCCCTGAGTTTGCAGCAGATAAAATCGCTGTCAGAATGACAAAATTCATGAAATCTGCCGCATAAGGAATACCGATGCGGTCAAATACCACAACGAAAGGACTTTTGATCACCCCGGCTTCTTCTACTGGAATTAAGCCGGCTAAGACCACGATCGTTCCGACAAAAAACAGGACAAGACGTAGCACAGTCGTGCGAATCGCCCGGGGAATGGTCTCATCTGGATTGACACTTTCGCCCGCAGCAATCCCAATCAGCTCAGTACCCGAAAAAGCAAAATTAACAGCCAACATGGTCATTAAAATCGGTAAAAAGCCGTTTGGGAAGAGACCCCCATCTCCAGTGAAGTTAGAGAAGAACGGAGCGGCCTCACCGCCTTTTAGTGGAATCAATCCAAACATCGCGGCTCCACCAAGGATAATAAAGAGAATAATAGCCATGACTTTAATGCTAGAAAACCAAAATTCCGATTCTGCAAAAAACTTAACTGTAAAAGCATTGAGTAAAAAGATGAGAAGTGCAAAAACACCGCTCCACATCCAAACCGATGTGTCCGGGAACCAGCGCTGCATTAAAAGACCTGCCGCTGTAAATTCTGAACCAAGTGCCACGGTCCATGTCAGCCAATAAAGCCAAGCCACTGTATAGCCAGTGCCGGGCCCAATGTATTTTGTTGCATATGTGTGAAAAGCGCCTGTAACCGGCATTGCGACTGACAGTTCACCTAAACAGAGCATCACGAGGTACACAATTAATGCCCCAACCAGATAAGCCAAAATCGTTCCCGCAGGTCCGGCCTGATTGATCGTATATCCTGAACTTAAAAAGAGTCCTGTGCCAATCACGCCACCTAAAGAAAGCATGAACAGGTGACGGCTTGTCATTTTTCGTTGATATTGTTGTGACTGATCTTTTGCTTGTTCCATGTCTTCCCGCCCTTTTGCTTAGAAGTATGTGTGTTGAGTCATGATGCTACGATGTTGCTTGTTTTAAGATATCGGTAATATCCTCTGGTGTCGTCCGGCAGCAGCCGCCGATGATTTGTGCGCCGTCTTTATACCATTGCTGCGCACATTCACCAAATGTATGGTGAGACGTATCTCCGCTCCAAACCTTTTCTTCAGGATCATATAATTCCCCTGAGTTCGGATACACGACAATCGGTTTGCTCGTCCCTTTTTTCATCTCCTGAATGAGAGAAGACATATATTGCGGTGGTGTACAGTTTACGCCAACAGCAGCGATCTGCTCATATGGCTCGAGTGCTTGTACACAGTCTCTAAGTAAATCTCCTTCACTAATGTGCCGACCATCCTTTGCACTAAATGTAATCCACGCATATACACCGCTGAACTCATCCTCCAGCAGTTTAGCGATGGCGATTGCTTCAATGAGACAAGGGATGGTTTCACAAGCGAGAATATCTGCACCAGCCTCTACCAATGCTTGAATTCTTGGTCTGTGAAAATCAATGAGCGCCTGTTCTGTGAGTCCGTAATTTCCCTTATATTCTGAACCATCAGACAAATAAGCGCCGAAGGGCCCCACAGATCCAGCGACAAATGGTTTTGCCCGCTCTTTACGTTGTGTCTCATCCTGCCAAAACTGCTCGCACGCTTCTTTTGCTAACGTGACAGATCGTTTCATTAATTCGATGGCTTCTTCTTTTGTATAGCCTTTTTCAGCAAAGCCATCAATCGTCGTTTGGTAGCTGGCTGTTGTTGCACAGTCAGCACCTGCTTGGAAGTAGTCCAAGTGTACTTGCTGAATCAATTCTGGCTGTTCAATGAGGATTTTGGCTGACCATAAACTGTCGTTTAAATCACAGCCCTTTCGTTCAAGCTCCGTTGCAAGTGCACCATCTAAAATCAAAGGTGTGTGAGCCTGTAAACGGCTTTGAATAGGATTCATATAAATCAAACAGCCTCCTTTGTCGATCGGAAATAATGGATATGATATGAGGCAGTAGTTTAAATGACTAAAGTGTTTTTGTCAAGGAGAGGAATAAGCATCATACGACGGAAAAACCTTGAAAACATGCGGGTTTGAGTGCATAAACATACAGTTGAAATAATAGAAAACCAAGTCATTGACAGCCTCTAAAAAGAGATATATATTATGGAAAGGTTCATTTCAGAAAGCTTCATCAAAAGGCGCCGTCTTTTGATTTTTATTTTGTCCAACGACTGTCTTCTTTCGTGCAGAAAGAGGGTTTTTTATATGCTTAAAAAAGGAGGAAAGAAGAAATTGAAAAAATGTGTAAAAGATATTGCAATGATTCTAGTTGGTTCTTTTTTATTTGCTGCAGCTGTGAACATGTTTGTCATTCCACTTGAGTTTGGTGAAGGCGGCGTAACGGGGCTGTCCATCATTTTCTACTATATGTTTGAGATTGCGCCGTGGCTGACAAACCTTGTGTTGAATGCGATTTTATTACTTGTGGGGTATAAATACTTGGACAAGAAGACCACGATCTACACAGTGGTAGCTGTCGCAAGTAACTCTCTATTTTTACATTTGACCACTACATGGGTGGTGAATGTCCATGAATTGATCATTGGTTCTATTTTCGCAGGGATCATCATTGGTATTGGCATTGGTCTTGTTTTAAGAGCGGGCGGTACAACAGCGGGATCTGCCATTCTTGGGCGAATTGCGAATAAGTATCTAGACTGGAACGTGAGCTACGCCATCTTGTTCTTTGATCTGATCGTTGTTTTTGCTTCTTACTTTATTATTGGTGCGGAAAAATTAATGTTTACGATTGTGATGCTGTATGTGGCGACTAAGGTGATGGATTTCGTCATAGAAGGGCTTAACACGAAAAAAGCAGTGACGATTATTTCTTCATGCAAAGATGATATTGCCGAAGAAATCAATCATACCTTGGATCGGGGCGTGACCATTTTAAACGGTCGCGGTCATTATTCGAAGGAATCGAAGGAAATTCTCTATGCAGTCATTCAAAAACAGGAGCTGATGCGTTTAAAGAAAATCATTAAGAAAATTGATCGAGACGCATTCGTTGTTGTCCATGATGTGCGTGATGTGTTTGGAGAAGGATTTGTGAATATATAAAAAGTAAAAAAAAGACACCTCCACTATAAAGTGGGGGTGTCTTTTCATATGTTGAGTGATCTTATGTTTAAGGGACTATTTTTTCAAGGTATCATCTTTCTTCTCATTACTTTTCAGAAAGAAAAAACGTATACACTCAGAAATGGCGGCTCCCACCACAAACAGGATGATGGGTGTAATGGTAAAAGGTTGTTTGAAGATGAACAAATACACGATATAACACAAAGTTAGTGTAATGACTAAAGTGAGATAATTACTCCACATTTTTTTCAAGGTCATCAGCTCCTCGTTTTTTAAGGTCTACCATTATTCGGTATTGGTTGGGTTGAAAAGAACTAGCCACTTTCAGCCGTTCTCATCACTTTAATTCGAGTTGAGTGTTCGTAAAACTTAGTATGAAGTTCATAAGGATAAGCCATTGTGAATGAACTTCTTAATTCCATACAATTCAGCTTATCCCTTTAAAATAAAGAGATTAAATGAGTTGTTTCCTATGATATTCGTTCCTGTGTATGTTTGTTGTCTACAATAGACACACGCTAGATTTATCTTGATCAGGTGAAGCCTTGAAGAAAGAGAAACTTCCTGAATGAAAATTTATAGGGACGTTGAGAGTGAAAAGTTGCAAAAAATACCTCTTGTAACATCATACTATGTATTGTATAGTATAAATGGTTAGGAGTTGTAATCATGAATGCACAATTAAAAAAAGGTTTACTTGAATTCTGTGTACTGGCGGTATTAAAGAAAGGCGATTCCTATGGTTATCAAATGATTAAAGATATGTCCCATTGTATTGAGATTTCAGAATCGACATTATATCCGATATTAAAGCGGTTAGAGCAAAACAATTATGTGGAGACCTATTCACAGGAACATAACAGTCGATTAAGAAAATACTACCGGATGACAACAAGTGGCCGTGAGCATATGGCACAGTTTTTAGCGGAATGGGATCAAGTGATGGCGATTTACGACTTTATTTCTGGAGGACAGGGCAATGAATAAAAAAGAATTTTTAGCTAGCTTAGAGAAGCACCTGCATCGTCTAGGCGAAAAAGAAAGTGATCGGTTCATCGAGTATTACGATGAAATGATCGAGGATTATCAGGAAGATGGCTACAGTGAACAGGAAGCAGTTCATCAAGTCGGTCAGCCTGCCATCATCGCTGAAGGAATTTTGAAGGAACAAGGAATCAAAACCATTCAGGTGCCGACGTTTGGAGAAAAAGCCACAAGGCTCTCCATCCTCATTTTAGGCTTTCCGTTATGGGGCAGCATTCTCGCAACAGTATTCCTGCTGATTCTTTCTGTGTATATGGTGATTTGGTGTGTTCCACTCGTGACAGGTACAATGACGCTAGTTGGTTTGCTCGGTGGTTTTTGGAGTATCATTGGTTCTCCATTTATTTTTCAGGATGGTTTGCATGTGGTGGTGACGCAGATCGGAGTTGGGATTCTTCTATTAGGTGTCGGATTATTAAGCGGCATAGCCACGGCGTATTTAACAAAGCTATTTGTGCAAGTGACTGTTCAAACCACTAAGGCATTCATGGGAATGTTTAAAAAGAAGGTCGTGAGAGTATGAACGTGAATGATTTAAAAAAGCAATGCATCAAATGGGGGATCATCTTCACCGTTGCCGGAGGAATTGTCATGGCAATTGGTTTTGGACTTTCAGGCTTTGACCTAGATGCATATCAAAATAATGACCAGTACAATGTGTTCCGCACGATCAATTGGAGCAAGCCATAAATGAAAGACCCGCTTATGCGGGTCTCAGCGTGTAGACAAACCCTCAAATTCGGTGTCAGTCCTGCGCTTCGGTGCTCACGAATGTCAAATTCGCTCCGCGCCGATGCTCGTCCTTCCTAGACTGC
>NZ_JBQENU010000008.1:92780-212759 GCF_052044605.1 Bacillus sp. 22483
TGCAAAGGTTTTCTATCACGCTGAAAAGAAGACAAAGGGCTAAAATCAAGTTCATTTTAGCCCTTTGTCAACAATCTGCCACCCGCTTATGCGGGTCTTTTTTTCGCTCTGGCAACAAAGAAAAAATAACAGCAGAGTGCGCCAAGGTCACAGAGCATAATAATCAGCCCCATGGGAAAGGCAGTCTGGCTTCCAGCTAAGCCGACAAGGGGTGTCATGCAAGCGCCTAGCAGCATTTGCGCCACACCGATGAGGGCAGCGGCACTTCCAGCATGTGCGCCGTGATGTTGCATCGCAAGAGATGGTGCAGAGGTGCCGACAATCCCAACGCTTGAGACCACAAAAAAGAGCGGAATGAGAATGCCATAAAGCCCTGCATCAATAGAGATCATCACACACAAGGTGACGCCTCCTAAAGCAGCTGTCAGCAGCCCGATGCGAAGGACTTTCTCCTCACCAATTTTCGCAGCAACGCGGGCAAATACTTGTCCGGCTGTGATGATGCCAAGACTATTCACCGCAAAGGCAGCGCTGAAGCCCTGCGGAGAAAGGTTGAAAATTTCCTGCAATACAAACGGTGACCCAGAGATATACGCAAACATGGCGGCGAAGACAAGCCCTTGTGAGAGAGCATATCCGACAAAGAGTCGATCGCTCGCTAGAATTTTCATCGCACCTAGGATCTGTTTGAAGCCTCCAGTCTGTCTGCGTTCCTCAGGTAAGCTTTCTTTCAATGAAAACATCGATCTTAGGAGCATGAGCGCCCCGAGGATTCCTAGCAGAACAAACACACCCTGCCACGTCGTGAATCGTAACATTTGTCCGCCCACGATCGGTGCCGCTGCTGGAGCCACTCCGTTGACTAACATGAGCAAAGCAAAGAATTTCGTCATTTCTGAGCCTTCATAATGATCTCGCACGATGGCTCGTGCAATGACAATGCCTGCTGAACCAGCAAGTCCTTGAATCAGCCTTAAAAGAATGAATGTCCAAATTGATGTGACCACTGTACATAAAAGAGAGGCCGCAATAAAAATGATCAATCCAATCATGAGCGGCTTTCTTCTGCCGACTGTATCACTGATTGGACCTGCAATCAGCTGTCCAAGCGCAAGTCCAATCAAACAAGCCATGAGACTTAACTGAGACAGCGCCGTGCTTGCTTCAAAGTCACGGGCGATATTAGGTAAAGTAGGTAAATACATATCCATTGCCAGCGGTGCAAGGGCTGTTAAAGAGCCAAGAAGCGCGGCAAGGAGGAATCGATTTTTTTTCGATTCTTGGGGATAAGATAAAGAATTCATATGATGCCACTCCTCGTATACGTCCTCAAATCAGCATAATGAATCAAGCTTTCCATTTCAATCAAAATTTTCAAAGAAGTTTTCGTGCAAAATCATTGATCTTTCGAAGGAGACTCTTTACATTGAATGAGTAGAGAAAAGAATCAGATCATCGGCATGCAATGATTGCATGATTCGTATATCCATTCATAGACAAACAGGAGGTGCTGGCATGGAGCAACAAGAGTTGATCATTCGTCAAGCGGTGAGCGAAGATCATGAGGCGATCACACATGTGTTGATCAAATCATACGCACAGTATGAGCCTCAATTTACAGAGGAAGGCTGGCAAAATTATTCTGCAGCGCTGCGAGCGGCTGTAGATAACCCAAACATGGAGTTGATGCTCGTGGCCGAGCTTGAGGGCAAGGTCGTGGGGACCCTTCAAATGTTTCGATCATCAGAACAGGCATATGACAAGCCGGAGATGGGCATTACTTCAGCGATTGTCCGGTTTTTAGGGGTAGATCCTGATGTGAGAGGAAAAGGCATTGCAGAGTCATTGTTGCGTAAAAGTATAGAACTAACGCAATCGTGGGGCGAGAACGTCCTGTACCTTCATACGTCGGATAAAATGCAGGCCGCCATTCGTTTATATGAAAGAATGGGCTTTGAACGGGCACTTGATAAAGAATTTGTGAATCAAAATGGGACGCATGTGAAGAGCTATCAGTATGTGATTAAAAAAGAACAGCCGGCTGGCTCATAATATACACCGAATAAGAAGAGGAAGAGTATGTCCTGCATGGACGGGACTCTTCCTTTTTCTCATGACACCCATACGTTCAGTGCCATATATGAAAAGCACCAAGAGATTAACCCGAACATGACAAAAAATTTCAACACATGTTCATAAGGGGTCAGCTTTCGATCTCTTTTCGTTTTCACAAGCCGCCAGTAAAGGGCATAGCCACAAAAAACCAAGATGATTTGTCCGAGTTCTGCTACGGTTTCGATGATTGTGATTCCGTTCATTTGTTTTCACCTCACCATATGTCTTCCATAGGCAGCAGCAGTGAACCTTTATTTCTTCAAAAGAAAGCAGTGTATACTAGAATAAGAAGTAGATGCAGAAGGGGTTGTGACCGATTGTTTCCGCTATATGCAAATTCTTGGGATGACGTCATTGAGAGAAAAATCAAATACGATGATCAGGTTGTGGAACATACGTGTCAGCTGTTAGACGCACAGGAGCAGCAAGTCGTGTTGTTTCATAAAATTCAAGAACCATTTACAATGGTTGCTGGTGATGGCACTGTCACGATTCCAAAAGGGAGTTATACGACCGCCTATTATTGGACAGACCGGCCTTACAATGTCTATTTTTGGCGGGATGATCAAGGCAATGAAATTGGCTCTTATTTGAATATCGTCAGACATACATGGTTTGAAGAACGGGCGGTTGTTTTTGAAGATTTATTGATTGATCTACTCGTTCTTCCGAATGGTGATTTCTTTGTTTTGGATGAAGATGAACTGCCGGAGAGTTTAGCTTCCTTTGAGCAGGGCTCGGTTCATCGGGCACTCCGTGATGTCATCCATTCGTTAGCGCACATCCTCGATCAAGTGAGGCTGGATGCGAAAGGGAAATATCATCACACCCTGTTTCAGAAGATGTTGAAATAGAAAAAACGATTCCTTGCTGAAAGGAATCGTTTTTTTATCAAACCTTGATCCGGTTGATTCGTTTTTGTAAATCAGTTTTTGTTTTAGATGCTTTTAGTTGTTTGACCGCACTTTGAGCGGTTGCTTTTGTTTTCTTTGTTCGTTTGGCTTCGGCTTTTTTGACTTTTTGTTTGGCATCTGTCACTTTCTTTTGATAGGCGACTTGTTTTTTGACTTTGTCGAGCCGGTTTTGCAGGCTTGTTTTTTCTTTGCCTTTGGATAGCTTTTTAATAGCCGTTTGGGCACTTTTAATCGAGCCTTGGGTTTTACTTTTTTCAGCTGATTTGACCTTCGCTCGTGCGTCACGAATATCAATGGCTGTTTGGACTTTTTTGACTCGGTCAGTGAGTGCGGTTTTTTGCTTGCTGGCAGTCAGTCTGCCAATTTTCGTTTTGGCTTGATCAACATCTGTCTGTTTTTTAGATGTTTCGGCTGTCTTGACTGCGCTTGTCGCAGCCTTTAAAAAGGTTGACTGCGGCACATATTGCACGCGGCCATAGCCGAATTGTGGATCTTTTCCTTTTGCGCCAAGATCCACTGTATAGCTGCGCAATAAAGTGCGGAGCTGAACATTTGTTTTCTTAGGATGTAGCTGTTTTAAGAGCGCCAGCATCCCTGTGACATGCGGTGCCGCTTGTGATGTACCCGTGGCATACCAATATTCATTTTTCAAATAGGTACTGATGACGTTCTCGCCGGGAGCGGAAAATTCAATTCCTTTCCCCGTATTAGAGATGGAGGCGAGTTTGTCTTTGTCTGTCGTTGCGGAAACAGCAATGACGCTATTGTATGCGGCAGGATAACTAATCCCATTCTTCTTTCCATCATTTCCACTTGCAGCAACGACCAGCAGTCCTTTTTTGTATGCTTCATCAACTGCTGAACGTAAAATCGGAATGTTATCTTCAAAAGCTAGACTTAGGTTGATGATGTCCATCTTATTGCTAATCGCCCAATCAATGCCTCGGAGCAGACTGTATAAGTCGCCCTCTCCTTTTTTATCTAATACTTTTACAGCATACAGCTTCACACCAGAAGCGACGCCGACCGTACCGTAATCATTATTGAGCGCCCCAATTGTACCGGCGACATGTGTTCCATGTCCTTCATCATCTTTGTAAGAAGACGTGTAATCGACGAATGATTTACCGCCGGCTACCTTTAAATCTTCATGTGGGAAAATACCAGTATCGAGAACGGCTACTTTCACATTTTTCCCTGTCACGCCTTCTTTGATTGCTTGCTTTACATTGAGCTTCTGCAAGTTATAAGATTTTTGTACCAAAGCATCCTGACCAGTAGCAGCAGCCGTTTTTTTCACGGTAGAAGCAGCGAGTTTGACCCTGACGTTTTTTGAAACATAAGCGATGTTCGGGTCTTTTTTAAGTGAGGTGACAGCTTGCTCATCTGCTGTCACTGCTACAGCTGGAAGGTGTATGTATTGAGCGTTCACTTTTTCACTTTCTTGAATAGCCGTCTGTTTTCCTTTTTGATTTTTATAGACGATGATGACATCTGTTTCTTTTGGTGGTGCAACTGCCTGCGAATGGAAGGGCAAAGCAGTTGTCAAAGCAAGAAGAAACGCGATGACCACGACGATTTTCTTTTTCAAGGCAATGGCTCCTTGCATATGAGGTGACCTCCGTCTTTTTTTCTTTATTATATCGGAGAAATAAGATAGATGGTTAGAAGAATCATAGTCTAGAAAGAAAGTTTTTTTCACACGTATCCCGAAATTGAATTTCATAGAATTCTAGTAGACAATAGAGAGATCATAATATGAGAAAGAAGGACATGCCGATGAATGTAAAAGAGTATATGACGTATGATGCGACGGGACTGGCGTCACTTGTGCAGAAAAAGCAGGTCACGCCCGAAGAGCTTGTACAAGCCGCATTTGCTAGATTGGAAGAAGTGAATCCAGTACTAAATGCGGTGATTCAGACAAGGCGAGATCAAGTGTTCAAAGACATGAAGTCACTAGATGCGGATCAGCCGTTTGCTGGTGTTCCGTTTGTGTTGAAAAATATATCGCAGGGGCTGGAGCATGAACCTTTGACGGCGGGTGCTTTGCTGTTAAAGGATGTAAAGGCGCAAACAGATTCCCACTTTGTCCGTCGATTGAAGCAGGCTGGGCTCCTCATGATCGGTCATACGAACACACCTGAATTCGGATTGAGAAATGTGACAGAACCCTTTTTATATGGTCCGACGAGAAACCCTTGGAATGCTGACTATTCTCCGGGCGGTTCAAGCGGCGGGACGGCAGCAGCTGTGGCAAGCGGCATCGTACCGGCGGGTGGAGCGAGTGATGGCGGAGGGTCTATTCGGATTCCGGCATCCTTTACTGGTTTATTTGGACTCAAGCCAACAAGGGGGAGAACACCGGTCGGCCCGGGTGCAGGAAGGCAGTGGCAAGGAGCTTCCATTGACTTTACGCTCACAAAAACAGTTCGAGACAGTGCAGCCCTGCTTGATTTGCTTCAAGTCATTCAGCCAGAGGCTGCGTTCCAAACGCCATTATATGACGGTAGCTATCAGGAGGATTTAGTGAAACGAACCTCTTCGATGCGAATTGCTTACAGTGTAGACTCTCCAGTAGGCACGAAGGTGAGTGAGGAAGCAAAGCAGGCAGTCTTGAACACTGTGAAATGGCTGAGTGAACAAGGGCATCAAATAGAGGAAGCGAAGCCGGACATTGATGGTGTCCATCTGATGCAGCAATATTATGTCATGAACAGCGGTGAAATGTCTGCCTTATTTACCTCTCTGGCTCGTTCATTCGGGCGTCCGGTGAAGCCTGAGGAGACAGATATTGTGGCATGGGTACTGGCGGAAGCAGGAAAAAATGTGACAGCTGCTGCTTATACAGAAAGTCTTGATGCATGGGATATGGCCGCTGCAAAAATGGCCGCATTTCATCAAACCTACGATCTATATGTGACCCCAGCTACTGCCTATTCGGCTCCAAAGGTTGGCGAGCTGATGCATAACGATCAAGAAATTGCTGCATTGTTACGTGTGTCATCCCTTTCAATGCAAGCACAGCAGGATCTGATTTATGAAATGTTCCTCAAGAGTTTGACCTACACACCATTTACACAGCTGGCTAACCTAACCGGCCAGCCATCTATGAGTGTGCCAGTTCATCTCACAGAAGCAGGCATGCCTTTAGGCGTACAGGTGACAGCACCGAAAGGAAAAGAGGACTGGCTGCTCAGACTGGCGTCAGAAATAGAATCATCCTCATTATGGAAAGGAACGCATCCATTACTGAATCAATAATACAATGGCATCGACGTTGGTCTATGGAGGAAAGGAGTGTCACACGTGAGTACGAAGGACAAAATCATTCAAACGGCCGCACTTCTTTTACGTAAACAGGGGTATCATGCGACAGGGTTGAATCAAATCATTCGAGAGAGCGGCACGCCGAAAGGATCTCTTTATTATTACTTTCCAAATGGAAAAGAAGAGCTAGCCATAGCAGCCGTTGAATATATGAGTCAAAGGGTCATCGATCAAATTGAAGCAAGCTTTGCCTATTCTGATGACCCATATGTCGCCGTCGATCATTTTATGACAAATATTATTCGGGGTTTTATGGAGCAAGAAAGTGAAAGAGGGATACCGATTGTCTTACTGGCGGCAGAGTCAAAACCTGAACATACAAAACTTCATGCTGCATGCAAACAAGAAATGATCCGCTGGCAAGAGCTTGTCAAAGAAAAGCTGATGAATAGCGGATATGATGAAATAAAAGCGGATGAGCGGGCATCTCTCCTTCATTCAATGGTCATCGGCGGATTATCAATGACTACTGCATTAAAGCAAACGACACCTTTAGAGCACGTAAAATGTTACCTTAGACACTTATTTATGCGAGAAGAGTAAAATCTCTCGCATATTGCCTATCTATTATATCAATTGGTCTATATAATAAAGATAGTCAATTAGTCATGAGGAGTGATGGGATGTCGGAGCAACCACAATCGATCAAGCAATCCGAAGATACCTCTTTTTATACCGTGTCCGGTTCGGGGGAGCTGTATGGTTTGGAAAATCAGCTTGTACATGTGCTGGCAGAAGCAAATCAAACAAATCAACTGTTTGAGCTTGTCTTAATCACAGGTGGGAAAGGTGCTTACTTTCCGCTGCATTGTCATGAGACGCTATTTGAAACCATCTTTGTGCTGGAAGGGAAGCTGGAAGTGATACTGGACGGTAAAAAGTATATGGTGACGGCCTGCGATTATATTCATATTCCGCCCAAAACAATTCATGGCTATAGAATGCATAGTCACAAAACAAGGTTTATTTCTTATACACTGGGCGGGCAAATGACAGATGTCTATCAGCAAATCGGAAAGAGGCTGTTGCAGAATGAATGGCCGATGACTGATCACCCATTTGATGCAGACAGCTTTCATCAGGCTGAAAAAGAAAGCGATATCATATTGATGCACGGCATTAGGGAGCTATCCAATACAACCAAGCCAGCTGTTTTGTTTCATAGTCAGCTCCCGCGCGCAGTGCAGCCATATGTGCTGGAGGCTGGTGAAGGAAAGCAATACATGGTCGAAGGTCAGCTTCATGAGCTGATTGCGACAACGGAAACAACAGGAGACGGATTTAGTTATTTTGTGATTGAAGGGACAAAGGGAAAAGGATTACGTTCGCATTATCATGAAATGCATACAGAAGCACTTTATTGTGTTGAAGGCAGAATAAATCTTCAGTTAAACGGAGAAAATATTTGCTTGATGCCGGGGGATTTTGCCTATATTCCTCCGAATACCGTTCACTCGTATGAATTCGTGTCTCATTCAAATAAAATGTTGGTTTTGCTGCTGCCTGGCTATATTGAGCAAGTGTTTGAACAATTTGAAGAAGCACAAAGTCCAGGAATGTGCCCTTATTTTATACAGGAAGGGAACATGATGGAGGGTGGGGAGACCTCTACTCAGTATGATTTGGTGTTTGTCGAAGATAAATAGCTGTGTAACGCGTTACACAGATTTGAATAAACAGCCTGTCGAATCAATCGGCGGGTTATTTTATTTCCCTTATGGAACAGCATCCCTATTTACATGCATGAACCCTCGCATTCGGTGTCAGTCCTGCGTGATGGTGCTCATTAATGTCACATTCACTCCGCGCCAGTACGTGTCCTTCCTAGACTGCAAAGGTTTTCTATCACGCTAAAAGAAAACAAAGGGCTAAAATAAAGTTCATTTTAGCCCTTTGTCAAAAATCCGAGGCTTAGGATAATTCCTAAGCCTTTAATGTGCGCTCGTCCATCATTTTTTCGATTAATTCAAAAAATGTTTTTTTATCTTCTTCTGATAGGTGATTGAACAGTTGATTGACAAGCAGCTGACGATTGTCGATCATTTGTCTGGCGATTTGTTCACCTGATTCAGAGAGTGTAATCCATACCGTACGGCGGTCATTGTTATTTCTAGAGCGGATAATCAGCCCTTCATCTTCTAAGTGATTGAGAGCGGTTGTTGTTGCGGAGGGAGATAATGAAACTTCCTGCAGAATATTTTTAACAGTACATGATTGATGGCGGTAGATGATGCGTAAAATAAACCCTTTTACATTCGTGACGTTTTTGGGGATATTCTCTTCATCTATTCGTTTCGTCGCCTTTAAATACTTTGTCAGTGCATGGTCTAACAAACTTGCCTCTAGCTCGAAATGTTGCATTCTCCATACCTCTTTTCCTATTGCATTCGCATTTTCCGATCAATTACTAGGTCTATCTTATCATAATAAGCATCATCATTTAAACCAAAATGGAAGACGGCTATAAAATTACCTATATTATCAATTAATAAAAGGAACAATTCCAAAATGAAATGATTTTACTTTCACCTTTTTTTATTTTAGAATGTGAATGAGATAAAATCTGCCAATCCAATTCTCTGGAAATTGGCTATTGGACATCAAACGTTTGGAGATGAAGATATTGAATACTTTACAGGCATTACTAAACGACAGAATGGAACGCTCTTCACAAATTGAAGCGGTAACTGGCGGAGGTGTGTCTTATACATTTGAAGAATATGCAAAACGCATTGATCAGCTGGCGCATTACTTACATCGTAAAGGAATTCGAAAAGGTGACCGGGTTTGTTTTATTTGTCAAAACCATCATCACTTTTCTACGATTATGCTGGCAGCCATTAAAGCAGGTGCAGTCGCCGTACCGCTTAGCTGGCAGCTTACCTCTTTTGAGCTAGAAGGTATCTTGAAAAAAGCAGAGCCAAAGGCTTTATTTTTTGACCGTGAATTCCGTGACATCATTGCGGCAGTGAATGTGTCTTTAGAAGATTGTCTCATGGTGGAATCTGGTGTCAATGCGAAAACAACACAGCTGTTTGAAGACATATTGGCGTCTAATGATGGAAGTGATCTTGCTGAAGAGGTATCAGAAGAGGATTTGGCCATGATTTTATTCACTTCAGGTACAACAGGCAATCCAAAAGGTTGTATGGTCGGACATGGGCGAATCTATCAATTTTTAACAAGACAAGGGAACCGAGGATTTGATCTGAAAGGAAAACGATACTTGGCAAGTCATCCGCTGTATCATATGAGTTCAATTAATCACCTGATTGCAGCTGCAATTGAAGGGTATACGTTAGTCTTCTTACATGATGCAACGCCGAAACGCATTTTAGAAACAATTGAGAAAGAAAGAATTACGTTTATGATGGCTTTCCCATCAGCTTACACGTACATGCTAGAAGAAATGAAGCGCGGTTCTTACGATCTCTCATCTTTTGAAATTGCAATTTCTGGCGGTACGAAGGTACCGGTACGCTTAATTAAAGATTACAAAGAAGTAGGCATTCAGATGATGCATGGCTATGGAAGTACGGAAGCGTGGGTTGTGAGTGCGTGGCATCCAGCGATGGGCGAGGATAAAATGGGCTCTGCTGGTAAAGTGGATCCGGATGTAGAAGTCAAAATCGTGCATCCTGAGACAGAGGAGGCGCTGCCAGCTGGAGAAATTGGCGAGGTCGTCATGAGAAGCCCATTTTATTTCTTAGGCTACTATCATCAACCTGAAGCGACAGAGAAAGTGCTCAAAGATGGCTGGTTCCATATGGGGGATGCAGGCTATCTGGATGAAGACGGTTTTCTTTACATCACAGGGAGATACAAAGATGTGATTCTATACGGTGGGGATAATATTTATCCTGACCAAGTGGAAGAGGTCATTGATCAAATTCCAGGTGTAATTGAATCTGCTGTCATTGGGGTACCAGATGACTTATATGGTGAAGTACCAAGTGCGTATATCGTAAAAGACGAATCTGTCGATTTCTGCGAAGAAGATGTGTTGAATTACTGCAAGGAACGTTTAGCAGATTACAAAGTGCCATCCATTCATTTCACGCAGGATCTGCCAAAAAATAAACTTGGTAAAATCATGAAGAAAGATTTACGTGAATTGGTTGTGAATGCGTAGGACCTATTCTGCTATAATGAAATTTGAATGATTTTTTGTTTTTCTAACGTTTTGGAGGGAAAGGGTTTGCGACATATACTTCGTAAGAAACACATTCACGATTTGTTAGAACAGAGCAGACAGCAAAAGGTAAAGAAAACACTGGGCGGGCTCGATCTCACGCTCCTTGGCATAGGGGCTGTGATTGGGACGGGGGTCATGGTGTTAACCGGAATTACAGCAGCTAAGGATGCAGGACCGGCTGTTATTTTCTCCTTTGCGATCGCAGCGATTGTGTGCAGTTTAGCAGCACTCTGTTATGCAGAAATGGCTTCCGCGCTGCCTGTGTTCGGCAGTGCGTACATTTATTCATATACCACAATGGGTGAACTCGTAGGTCATCTCATGGGATGGACGTTATTATCTGTTTATATGCTGACTGCTTCAGCTGTAGCGAGTGGCTGGTCGAGTTATTTTAACAGCCTGCTGGAGGGGTTTGGAATCTCAATTCCACATCAATTTTTAGCTGGTCCAGAACAAGGCGGATATATGAATTTGCCAGCAATTATCATTGCTTTACTCATTGCGTGGATCCTATCTAGAGGAACGAAAGAAAGTAAAAAATTCAATAATATCATGGTGTTTGTGAAACTTGGCATTATTGTTCTTTTCATTGTAGTAGGAGGTTTTTATGTAGAGCCAGCCAATTGGCAGCCGTTCATGCCGTTTGGTACGGAAGGGATTATTGCTGGAGCCGCTGCTGTGTTTTTTGCCTTTTTAGGATTCGATGCCATTTCGGCTTCTGCAGAAGAGGTGAAAAATCCACAGCGGAACCTGCCAATTGGCATTATTGGTTCATTGCTCATTTGTACGATCATTTATATTGTCGTTTGTTTGGTCATGACAGGCATGGTGCACTATACGAAGTTGAATGTGACAGAGGCAATGTCTTATGTACTGCAAAGTGTCCATCAACATAGCGTGGCTGGTATTATTTCTGTCGGTGCTGTGATTGGATTGATGGCTGTGATTTTCGCCAATAATTATGCGGCAACTCGAATTGCTTTTGCGATGGGGCGGGACGGGCTTTTGCCTAAAGTGTTTTCAAAAACAAACAAAAGTGATACACCTGTTGCAAGTATATGGGTGATTGGCGGAATGACAGCTGTTATTTCAGGGTTTATTGATTTGAAGGATCTGTCCAACCTAGCCAATATCGGTGCATTATTAACGTTTGCGATGGTGAGTTTATCCGTACTCATTTTGAGAAAGACACATAAACAGCTGGAAAGGGGATTCCGGGTTCCGTTTGTACCGGTTTTGCCAATTATCTCGATGGGCTGTTGTGTGTTTCTGATGCTCAATTTACCAGGCCGGACATGGCTGTACTTCGGGGTTTGGCTGATTATCGGTGTCGTCATGTACGCAGCGTATTCTAACAAACACAGTGAATTAGCGAAATCTGCTTAAGAAAAAGGTGCAAATCCGTTGACGATTTGTGCCTTTTTTCATACGATTTGGGATAAGCTATATAAGAGATAATGAACGGAACAAGAGGAGGATGAGGGAAATGATCAGCGTTAGTCCTTATATTGTCGTAGAAGATGTCAAAGAATCTCTTCAATATTATCAAGGAATTTTTGGCGGAGATATTCGTATCTTAAATGAACATCAAGACCGTGTATTGCATGCTGAGCTACACCTTGGAGAATCACTGCTCCACTTTTCAGATACATTTGGTCGCACACCAAAACCGGAGAATCTTCGATTGATCATGCAGTTTGACAATGAGGAAGAGTTAAAGGCTGTATACGAGGCGCTTGAAGCTGATGGAGATGTCCTTGTGGAATTACAGGATACGTTCTTTGGCGCACTTCATGGACAAGTACAAGATCGGAAGAATGGTTTGATATGGGTGCTGAATTATATGAAATAAATAAAGACCTTCACCCTTGTGAAGGTTTTTTTGTGAGTGTTTTTATTTTCTGAAAAATGGAAAATATGCTATGTTGGAAGAATGATAAGACATGGGGAAAGGGTGGAAAAGGAATGGATCAAGTTGAGTTTCAATATATTCAAACAAACGGCATAAAGCTCCATACAGCAATGGCTGGTCCTGAAGATGGTCCGCTGCTGGTCCTGCTGCATGGATTTCCTGAGTTTTGGTATGGTTGGAAAAATCAAATCCTCCCCCTAGCTGAGGCGGGGTATCGTGTCGTTGTTCCTGATCAAAGGGGATACCATCTGAGTGACAAACCAGAAGGAGTCGAATCATACGTCTTAGACAAATTAAGAGATGATATCGTGGGATTAATTAAGGCGCTGAGCCCAAATCAAAAGGCTATTGTCGGCGGACATGATTGGGGTGGAGCTGTTGCTTGGCATCTTGCTTCAACCCGTTCTCAATATGTAGAAAAATTAATCATCGTCAACATGCCGCATCCTCGTGTGATGATGAAGGTCCTTCCGTTTTATCCGCCGCAGTGGAAGAAGAGCTCTTATATCGCGTTCTTTCAGCTTCCAAATGTACCGGAGGCAGCCCTTCAAGAAAATCACTTTCAAAGACTGGATGAAGCCATTGGATTGTCTGCTAGACCTCATCTGTTCACGAAGGAAGATGTCTCAAGCTATAAGTTGGCATGGACGCAGCCGGGAGCCATTACGTCCATGTTGAATTGGTATCGAGGCATTAAAAAAGGCGGCTTTGAAAAACCGATTTCCAAACGAATTCTCGTTCCTGTCCGCATGATCTGGGGAATGGAGGACAAATTTCTAAGCAGAAAGCTCGCAAAAGAAACGATCAAGATTTGCCCAAATGGACAGCTGATTTTTGTCGATGATGCCACTCATTGGATCAATCACGAAAAACCAGATGTCGTGAATAAGCTCATACTCGAATTTTTGACATAAAGAAAAAAGCTCTGATCAGATGACCAGAGCTTTTTTAATTTACCCGATTTGATTCTTTTTCAAGGAAACAGGTTCGTCGTCCCAGCATTCAATCTGTTCATTGTTCGGAACGGCGTTTTTATAGAAAACAGGATCTTTGCCTTCTTTTTTCTGTCGCATGTAATCCTTCAGTGCTGCAAAGGCGACTTTAGACAGCATGGTAATGGCAATGAGGTTGACGATGACCATGAGACCCATGAATAAGTCGGCCAGACCCCAAACGAGAGGAACAGTGGCAATGGCTCCGAATAGAACCATGCCAATGACAGCCACACGATAGATGTTGAGCCAAATTTTATTCGCTCCCAAGAATTCAATGTTCGTTTCACCATAGTAATAGTTACCGATTAACGTACTAAAAGCGAATAAGAAAATCATGATCGCTAGGAATCCAGAAGCCCAAGGCCCAATGTGCTGACTTAATGAAGCCTGAGTTAGCTCAATTCCTTGCAGATTGGTTGTTTTATAAGCATCAGAGAACAGGACAAGAAAGGCTGTGCTTGTACATATAATTAACGTATCTGTTAACACACCAAATGCTTGGATTAACCCTTGTTTGACTGGGTGGCTCGTGACAGCAGTTGCTGCTGCGTTAGGGGCGCTACCCATACCAGCTTCGTTTGAGAAGAGACCGCGTTTAATCCCTTGTAACAGTGCTCCGCCTAGTGTACCGCCGGCAAACTGTTCAAATCCGAAAGCATGTTTCACAATCGTACTGATGACACCTGGCAGTTCAGTGATATTTGTGACAATCACAAAGAAAGCAATACCGATGTAAGCAACGGCAAGAACAACGACAATATATTCAGATGCTTTTGCAATCGCTTTGATCCCTTTGAAAATAATCGCTGCAAAAATAACAGCCATAACGATTCCGACAGTTAAACGATCTAGACCAAAAGAGTTTTTAAAAGCGACGGTGATTGTATTTGATTGCACTGCGTTAAAGACAATCCCAAAAGAGATCGTGATCAGGATGGCAAATAAAATCCCCATCCAGCGCTTATTTAACCCTTTTTCCATGTAATAAGCAGGTCCACCGCGGAATCCTGTTTTATCTTTTACTTTATACACCTGAGCTAGTGTACTTTCAACAAAGCTTGAAGCAGAACCGATAATCGCTACGATCCACATCCAGAAGATTGCGCCAGGTCCACCGATCGCAATAGCGATGGCAATCCCTGTGATATTCCCTGTTCCTACACGTGCTGCCATACTGATGGCAAATGCTTGAAACGGTGAGATTCCCTCTTTTTCTTTTCTTCCTTCTTTTAGAACACGCAGCATTTCTTTCAGCATTCTGACTTGCAAGAAGCGTGATCTATATGTGAAGTAGACCCCTACTCCAAGTAACAGAGCAATGACAAGATAAGTCCAAATAAAATCATTTGTAGTTGTTAAATAAGATAGCAAAGCTTTTTCGTTCATAACATCACCTCTTCGAATTCATCACTGTTCTTTTTAAAAAATACTGAGATCCCACTCTTTGGCGAGTTTCTTCAGCATCATGACACCGGTAATACTATTTCCACAATCGTCAATGGCAGGACCATAAATGCCGATCCCGCAGCCTGTCTGAAATGGGAATTCTCTTCTTGCGCTTGGCGGAACGCAAGCCATGATTCCTCCAGACACACCACTTTTGGCTGGAACGCCTACGAAAGCAGCAAAATTACCAGACGCATTGTACATGCCGCATGTCAGCATCAATGCCTTTGTTAGTCTTGCGATATCTTTTGGGATGACTTGGACTTGTTTAAAGGGATGGTAGCCATCACTTGAAATAATCAGTCCAATCAAGGCGATGTCCTCTGTTGTGACCTCAATGGAACATTGCTTTAAATACACTTCTAACGTGTCCTCGACATCTGATTCTAAGTAATTGGTTTCTTTTAAATAATAAGCAAGTGCCCGGTTGCGGTGTGCCGTTGCCCATTCTGATTGATAAACCTCTTCATTAACAGAAGGACGCTTACCTATTAAGTTTTCGATTAAATCGAAAATATATGCTAGCTTTTCTGTAGAAGTCTTTCCAGGAAGGATGGAGGATACGGTAATAGCTCCAGCATTAATCATTGGATTAAAGGGCTTCCCTGGTTTATGCATCTCAAGGCGGTAGATGGAATTAAATGCATCACCAGTTGGCTCTACATCTACCCGATCCAAGACGTATGGAACGCCTCTTCCTAAACAGGCAGCTATAAAGCTGATGACTTTTGAGATACTTTGCAGGGTAAAGGGAACGTCCCAATCACCATAACGTACAGATGATCCATCTGGGCCTATCACGCTGATACCAAGTTGAGAGGAATTTACTTTTCCGAGTGCTGGAATGTAGCCAGCGTTCTGCCCGTTTTTGTAATACGGACGTATTTCTTCTGCCCATTGATCAACAGAAGACTGGCATGCGTGTTGTGTATTATTAGAAATTGCTGTTTTCATACGATTCCTCCAATCAAAAATCAAAAAGTACCCTATTGAATTGGCGGATGACAAAAAATGCGATCAAATAGGCACGAAAACATGTTACACATCTTCAAAGAACTTGTCATGCGCTGCTTGTACCACTCCTTTACACCTAAATATATGTTCAAATGAAGGCTTTGGCGGCGAAACAACAAAAAGGGTTTTTAGTGAAAATTCAGAAAACGCTTACATATAGTTTCACTAAAATTGTTCATTCAATTTATCTTGGAAACTACACAATCTGACGAAAATCTACAGAAAAACTTACAAATAAAAATCAGTCTGCATGCAATTGTCTAAACAATTCCCATTATTGTAGACAATCTCCAAATCGTAGGATAGCTGAAAGGTCACCATGCCTCCTCGGAGAATAGTCATAAAAAATGATTTTGAAGAGAGAAGAAGCCGTGAAAATAATTTTTTTGCTCATTGTGGAGCAAAGAGTCTCCTTGTATACTGTGGCTATGTAAACAGGGGAAGGGATGTCAGTCATTTGAGTTTAAACCAGCTTGTCAAAAAAGACGCATTTATTTTGATTTTTATGATCGTCATTGTGCCGCTTGCGGGAGAGCTGAAGTTTTATCCTGTGAATGAAACATTTCGTATTAGTTTTGGGGCACCTGCGTTTTTCTTTTGCTTATTACTTTTAAGAAAATCAAGACCCTTGCTGCCAGGGTTTTTAACAGGCGCAGCCATTGTCCTATTTCGGGTAGGTTTAGATCTTATTCAGCAAAAAGCTGATCTGGCTCTGTCATTTTATCAGCAGTTTCCGAGCTTCTTTTTTTACTTTACTTATGCTTTTCTTTTCTTTGTTGTCCGTACAGGACGTTTTAAGCAGCGTTCCATTTTTATTGGGCTGATCGGACTGATGATTGAACTGCTTGCTGATTTTGTTGAGCTGTTTGTACAATTTTTAGTGTTTGATACAACCATGACTTTCTCAAAGCTGAGTGATATGATCCTCATTGCATTTGCTCACAGCTTCGTGGTCATCAGCTTTTTTAATATGATGAGGCTGTATGAGGCACAATCAAGAGAGAAACAAATCATGAAGCAAAATGAGCATATGATGATGGTCATTTCAAATTTATATGAGGAAACAGTTCATTTAAAGAAAACGTTAAATCATACAGAGCACATAACGCAAGAATCCTATCGGCTCTATCGTCTGCTGAATGAACATGAGGCGGGAAGGAAAGTGAGTCAGGAGCTGCTCAAGCTTGCAGGGGAAATACATGAAGTCAAAAAGGACAATCAGCGTATTTACGCTGGGCTTTCAAAGCTGATTTCAAAGGAAAATATGCAAGATTATATGAGGGCAGAGGATCTTGTTCAAATCGTGATTCGCATTCAAGAGAAATATGCGCTATCTCTCGGGAAGAACATTTCCTTTACATCTGATATAAAAGGCATTCACTTGCATGAGTATCATGTGTTCATTTTCTTATCGCTGATTAATAATTTAATGGCAAATGCAGTTGAAGCAATTAAGCATGATGGAGCCATCTCACTCGTATTAAAAGGAAGTCATGATAAAATAGAGGTTCGGGTCGAGGATGATGGACCGGGTATTCCTGAGAAATTGAGAGAGATTGTATTTGATCCTGGATATACCTCAAAATTTGATGCATATGGAACACCGTCAACTGGGATTGGCTTATCCTATGTGAGAGAGCTGGTTCAAGAGCTGGACGGTCAAATCCAGATTGAGCAAAAAGAAACGAAAGGAACAGCTTTTCAGCTTGTCCTTCCGATAAAAAATTTAATACAGAGAGGGTGAGTGTATGCGATTTTTCATTGCAGATGATGATCGTGCAATACGCTCGATTTTAGGTCAAATCATCGAGGATGAGGATTTGGGAGAGGTCGTGGATGAGGCTGATGACGGCGTTGGATTAGAGGCGCATTCATTGAACCTGAAAAAAGTAGACATCCTTCTGATTGATCTTTTAATGCCAGCTAGAGACGGCATTCAAACCATACGTCATATTCACCCTGAATTCAAAGGCAAGGTCATCATGATATCTCAAGTAGAAGCAAAAGAGATGATGGCAGAAGCCTATGAACTTGGAATTGAATATTATATTCATAAACCTGTCAATCGAATTGAAATTGTCAGTGTCATTCGAAAGGTCATGGAGCGGATCAAGCTGGAAAAATCAATTTACGATATTCAAGCTTCTCTTCGGCATGTGCTGCCATTAGAGCCAGTGATTTCTCATGAGACAGGTACTGGATCAAAGCGAAGAACGATGAAAGAGGCAGGAGAATTCCTCCTATCTGAATTAGGAATTGTCGGAGAGAGTGGCTCTAAGGATTTACTAGAGATATTGATCTACTTACATGAAACGCAGACAGCCAATTCTCATGAGGTGAATTTTCCGCCATTAAAGCAGCTATTTATCAAAACGGCGGAACGAAAGCTTGGTCGTGGTGCGGCGGATGTGGAAGTGATGCGGGAAGTGAAAGCAGCAGAGCAGCGAATTAGACGAGCCATCCATCATTCCTTAAATCATTTCGCATCACTAGGGCTTACAGATTTTTCAAACCCTAAATTTGAGCACTATGCGTCGAAGTTTTTTGATTTCACTGATGTCAGCCAAAGAATGAAAGAAATGCAGAAGACTTCTTCATCCGCAGGGTCAACAGGCAGAGTCAATACGAAAAAGTTCGTGCAAATCTTTTATTTTGAAGCAAAGCAGCTATTCGAAGGAATGAGCTGAGGGAAATCTATTGGAATGATTGGAGAAAATAAACAGAGACAGAGTGCTTTTGACTATGAGCCGCCTTGCTCTTTTAGACGTCTTTGTTATTTATCTGATCATTCTGATTTTTCTTTTTTCTTGAAAATAAAACTCTCCTGTGCAATCGTTTGTTAAAATAGTGAGGTTAGACTAGAATGTCGGAGGTTTTATTTTGGGAAAAATTAAACGAAATGCGCTCTGCCCATGCGGAAGCGGAAAAAAATATAAACATTGCTGTGGTCAAAAGTCAGGCGGAGAACAAACGTCTGAGCTTGTGTTTAAGGAAGCTGTACAAGTTCAAAAGGATTTAATGAATTATGCGTTCTCTAAGCATCAGAGAGCGATCAATCAATTCATTAATGAGTTTTCTTTCCTAGCAGATATGGATAAAGAAACGCAACAAATCTCAGTCTTTCATTTGAGTGTATGGGGCATCTTCTTCCGCCCATTAACAGATAAGAAAGAGACCATCTTCCAAGAATTCCTGACAAAAAAAGCAGAAGATATTACCCGGCCTAAAACAAGACAAGTGGTTGAATCTTGGACAGACATGGAGCCATCTTTGCTTTTATTAAATGAAAAAACGGACGAGTCTCTTTACTTTGAGAATATGGTGACAGCTGAGAAGGTTGAAGTTGATGTGAAGCCGGATCAAACCGTGCTGCCAGAGAAAGGTAGCCTTGTTCTTGGTTTCCCTGTTCAGTTTGAAGAAAAAGCAGAGTTTTTCATTCAATATACGATGTTCGCGAAAGAGTTTACTGATACGCTTCTTCTTCAAGTTCGCCAGCTCGTTGAAGCACATGAGGCAAACGGAGGAGCACGTAGTACATTTATGAGAGAAGCCTTCCCTGAAGTGCTGAAGTGTATGTTTGCGAAGCAAGAAGTTGAAGAAACAGAAGCGCCTGCTCAAACAGAAGGAAATACAGTAGGACTATCAGCAGATCGTATGGAATGGGCTAGTGACGTTCAGCTGGAAACAGCCAAGCTGATTGAAGACGGGATGAAAGAGCACGGTGACCAAAGCCTGACAGATGGCGCTTTAACGGTTTGGAAAGCTTACTGTGATCAGAAAGCACCTGTGATCCGTAAAGCGGCGTCATTTGCTGCAGGAATCGAATATTATATTCATTCACTTGCAAGCGATGCCCCGCTTTCTCAAGCACAAGTTGCTAAAAAGTATGGAATTAGTGCGTCCACTGTATCGAGCCGATTTAAAGACATTGAAAAAGCGGTCAAAGAAGAGCAAGAGACGACTGTATCATAGCATGAAAAAAGACGCGGCACCTTTCAAGGAGCCAGCGTCTTTTTTTCATCATCTTGTTTTAATAAAACCACTCATGTATTGCTCTGTATTATAATCATTGAGGTCAATTTTCCACTGACCATCTCCGTTACGTTTCATTTTCACTTCATACTCAGCAGGGCTTGAGACTGGAGGAAGCTTTTCAAACTCAGATGCGTACATATTCAAGCTTTTCTTATACAATTCTTCTTTCGAACGGATTTTGCCGTTGTAAAACTCATCTCTTTGTTTGTCTAGTTTGTCTTTTAAGTTAGAAGCATCAATACCGGTTACTTGAGCGACAACCTTCGCTTCGTCATCTGAGATGGTTTTCACACTTGTTTCCACTTTCGCTTTATCCTTCATTGCATTTTGCATGCGTTTGTACATGGATAAAATATCGCGGTCACTGACTTCGTTTCCGTATATGCCTGCACTTCTCTTGAAGTCTTTCACAAACATTTCGTGATATTTATTAACGACATCTGATTGATTGTCACCTGTTAATTCTGAGAATTGATCATTCTTTTTGTCAAAAACAATGATATCTGTATAAGCAGATAGTGCTTTTGCTGGGTTATCTAGCTTTTTCGCTGTATCCAGTATCTTTTCGCCATCTAGTTCAATTTCGATCGAATCGCTGTTTTTCTTGATGCTATCTTGGTACACGAACTGATATTTTTTGCCTTTATCTACTAGGAAATAAAGAGCTCCTGATAGTGATTTCCCTTTGTTCAATGACCCAAGATCAAGGCGGTCTTTACTGCCGTAGAATTTTAAATCAGAGACTTTGGCATCGTCCTGATAAAGGGTGAAATCAGAGTTATATAATGAAAGGGCTTTGTCACCTTTGTTCGTGATCGTCAGGTTGACTTTTAACACCAATTCATTGTCCCGCAGGGTAGTTGTTGAGTCTTCTGGTAACGTATATTCGTAGCTATTCACTTTTACCTCTGCTGTTTTTGTTGATTTTTGGTCAGCCTTTGTTGATTTTGCTGAGCTCTGGCAGGCTGCAGAGATGATCATCACGAATGAAATCATGAGGAGTGCACTTATTTTTTTAAGATTCACAGTTGATGCTCCTTTGCTTTTCTTTCGTCATTTTCTTCCCGCTATCTGACTGAGAAAAAAGAAACAGATAGAATGGTATATTCGGGTGTTAAAGGGGAAAATATCCTAATGACGATTTGCACTATTCATTCTATCGAATTTCATTCGTGATGAGGAATAGGTTTTAGTACCTATCTTTGATAGATTTTTACACAAATACCTATAAAAAACGGAATTTAATAAGTAAAATATACTAGTTAATTAGAATTAATTTATCTATTTATCATGGGTTTTAAATGTTTTTTGTATAAAATTCTTGAAATGGAGGTAGTTTTCATTTCAAAAGATGTGTTAGAATTCACATCGCAAAACTTTTTTCTTTCAAAGCGTCCACCTTCAGATTGATTTTCAGAGAGCAGAATACTTGAATGTTGAAAATGATTCATGGGAAAATAAGGATGATTAAGCAGATAAGGGAGATGAGCTTTTGAAAAAAGTAACGCTTGGACGAACTGATTTACAGGTGAATCCGATAGGGCTTGGAACAAATGCAGTAGGCGGGCATAATTTATTCCCGAATCTGAGTGAAGATGCAGGGCGGGAGCTAGTAGAAACTGCTCTTGATCATGGTGTCAATTTCTTAGATTCTGCTTTTATTTATGGGCTGGGCCGTTCAGAAGAATTGATTGGCGAGATCATTGCCAAAAGAGGCGGCAGAAAAGAACTGGTTCTTGCGACAAAAGGGGCTCATAAAGAAGTAAACGGACAAATCGAACTGGATAATAGCCGTGATTTCTTAAGACAGCAGGTCGAAGACAGCCTGAAGAGGCTGCAAACCGATTATATTGATTTGTACTATATGCATTTCCCAGATGGCCGCACGCCGCTGGATGAAGTGGCCGGTACTTTAAAGGAATTGAAGGATGAGGGGAAAATCCGGGCAATTGGGGCATCAAACCTTGATTTTGAACAGCTTCAAACCTTTAATCGAGATGGATACCTAGACGTGCTTCAATCAGAGTATTCTCTGCTGAAACGTCAGGCCGAGCAAGACCTTCTCCCATACTGCGTGGAGCATGGGATTTCCTTTATCCCTTATTTTCCATTGGCGTCAGGCCTGTTGACCGGGAAGTTTACAAAGGATGCGACATTTGATGATATTCGAGCAAAGGACCCGCTTTTCCAAGGCGATGCTTTCCTTCAAAACCTCGAAAAAGTAGACAAGCTGAAGGCCATTGCGCAATCAAAACATGCCGAAACAGCTCATGTAGCGCTGGCGTGGCTATTGGCGCAGGATGGCATTGATGCCATAATTCCGGGTGCAAAACGAGCCGAGCAAGTCTTACAAAACTTGAAAACAAACGATGTTCAATTAACAAAAGAAGAAATCAACGAAATCGATCAGATCTTTTCATAATATAAAAAATAAGGTGCCAAGTAGCACCTTATTTTTTATGCCATTGTGAGAGGAATCTTGATTACGAGCCTCAGGTTTGGAGAACGATACGTAAAATCAAGCGTGCCGTCTGCCTTTTCAACAAGCTGATGAATGATATAAGTACCCATACCTTGATGATCACCGCCTTTTGTCGAGCGGCCAAACGTCTTGAACAGATGATCTAATACGTGTTTTTCCATTCCCTTCGTACTGTTTTCACAATGAATCAAAAAGAGCCCGCTCCGGATGGAAGTCGTGATCGAGATGCTTCCCTCGTTCCCAGCTTGCTTCGCTTCAATGGCGGCATCTAATGCGTTATCAAGCAGGTTGCCAGTAAAACTCACCTGATCCGCTTTAGAAAAAGGAAGAGAAGAAAAGGGTGCTTGAAGATCTAGTGAAAGGGCAATCTCCTCTTTTTCAGCCCGCTGGAAAAAGGAATGAAGGGAGGAAGCCAAATAAGCATTTTCCCCTTTGATCCAAGGGAAATGTTTCACGTATTGCTGAATCAAATCTTTGATCTCATGCTCGTCATTCGATGCGGAAAAGGCATTTAAATGTCTAGCTGTTTCATGGTGTTTACTTCGCAGCTCAAGCAGCAAGTCATTGGTTCTCGACTCAGCATGAATCAGCTCTTGAAGCCGTCCATTTAATCGTTGCTCCGTTTGCATCACCTTGAAGGAAAGGAGATCGGCTGTCAAAATGATGATGACAGTTAAAAGATGGCTTAGTCCATTTCCGTGCGTGAGAAAAAGTGAAATGCCTGAACAGGTGATGAGCACAAAAGTGCCTAATATCATGTAACCATTCATACCTAGCCAAAACCTTTTGTAAATGAAAAAGGTGTAAAGGCACATGATGCAAAAGGTCAGAAGCCACACCATGCTTGATGACAAAGGCAGAACAGCTTTAGCAGCAGCTTGAACTGCAAGACCGAGCCAGATGAGCGTATATATGCGAAATCCAAGATAGAAAGCGTTCACGTTCGTTCTCCTTAAAAGTAGTATTTCTTAAAGTATTCTAATTGCTGCTTCGTCATCATGGCTTTTTTATCAGTCCCTTCAAAAGACACGATAAATGAATTTTTAGCATACGCCGAAAAGTTCTTAATGTAATGAATATTGATGATAAACGAGCGGTGGGAGCGGATAAAGTCTTTCTCAGCTAAATCACCTTTTAACTCGTTGAGAGTTTGGTATGTTTGAATATCTCCTGTTGTTGTGACAATGGTCGTCGACCTGCCAGTACGTTCAACAAAGATGACATCCTTTTTTTGCAGTACATGGATATTTGATTGCTGCTTGATGAGAAGCCGTCCGTGAATGCTTTTCTCCTGCTTGGTGGACATGTAGCGCTCTAAGGATTTGGCGATTCGATCAGCTTGATAAGGCTTCATAATATAATCATGGACATTCAAATCAAAGGCATGGACAGCATACCCACTGTTTCCCGTCACAAATACAACATCCACATTCAGTGCATGAGAGTGAATAAGGTCTGCTAATTCATAGCCTGACATGCCAGGCATCTCAATGTCTGCAAACAATAGATCAATGTCGCCCTGTTTGACCTTCTCATATGCATCCTCCGCTGACTGCGTCACAAAAACGATGTCAACGGCATCCATTCTGCCGACAATGGCATGCAGCTTTTCTAAATCCACTCGGTAATCATCGACAAGACCTACTTTTATCATAAAAATCACCTATGACTCTTCTTATTATTTGTCTATTTTACCATTTGTTTTTTAAAATGGATCATTTCAAGACAGAAAAAGGACGTTTCGCGACATTTTTATGTCAGACAGGCTGTATTTTTTCTATCATAGACGTAGATAGTCGAAAGGGGCGAACCAAATGATTACTCTCAGCGATTGTAGTTGCTGGTTTACAGATAAGAAAAAAGTCGTAAAGGCGATGAAACATATGACATTCTCCGTGAAGGAAGGAGAAGTCGTCGGCATCTTAGGAGAAAATGGAGCGGGGAAAACCACATTATTACGCGCCGTTGCCACATTATTAGAGCCTACGCACGGATCAGTCACTGTCGCAGGCTTTGATACAGTCAAAGAAGCAACTGAAGTGAAGAAGCGAATTGGGGTCTTATTTGGCGGTGAGACGGGACTTTATGACCGTTTGACGGCTCGTGAAAACCTTGAATACTTTGGGAAATTATATGGCTTAGATCAGCATGAAATCAAAGCAAGAATTGAGGATTTAGCAAAGCGATTCGGGATGAGGCAGTACATGGATCGCAAGGTAAAAGGATTTTCAAGAGGGATGAAGCAAAAGGTGGCGATTGCCAGAACATTGATTCATGACCCTGACATTATTTTGTTTGACGAACCGACAACAGGTTTAGATATCACATCGAGTAATATTTTCAGAGAATTTATTCATCAGTTGAAACAGCAAAATAAAACGATTCTATTTTCAAGCCACATCATGGAAGAAGTCAGCCTGCTTTGTGACAGTGTCATGATGATTCATCAAGGAGAGCTCGTGTACAAAGGAACGCTTCCAGAATTATATGCACAGGAACAAAGTGAAGACTTGAATTACATCTTTATGTCGAAGCTCGCAAGGGGGAATGCATAATGTGGAAAACCGTCTTTTTAAAAGAAATGACAGATTCGCTCAGAGACAGGAAAACGTTGCTCTTAACAGTGTTGATCCCTCTTTTGACGATGCTCGGACTCGTGTTTTTCTACGAAAGCATGATCGCTGATCCAGGCGACAAAACGTATACAGTCGCAATCAATGAAAAGCTTCCGTCCGATATGAATGATATGATCAAAGAAGTGAAAAACCTGAAACTTGAAACATTTGATGACCCGCAGCAAGCCGTTAAAGACGGTGAGGCAAATGCTTATCTAGAAATGCCAAAAGATGCAGGCGATATGCTTCAGCATCAAACATCGTTTGCCATTAAAGTCCATGGGTATCCAACAGATGATGATTCCGTGATTGCGGTTCAAATGCTGCAATCATTGCTTGAACAATATCAAAATCAAGTCGTAGAAAAGCGTTTGGCACAGGATCAGATCAAATCGTCAGTGATTCATCCGTTTGAGGTGCAATCGGTTGATGTGCAAGAAGGAGAGGACGGGGATGGAGAAAACGGGGTGACCACCATGCTGCTGTCGATTCTTCTTCCAATGATTTTAGTGACCTCTGTGATCTCAGGTGCTTTGCCAGCTGCGCTTGATATCGTAGCAGGTGAAAAGGATAGAAAGTCAATTGAAGCTTTATTCCTGACACCGGCCAGCAGACTTCAGCTTTTAATTGGAAAATGGCTAGCTGTTTCTATGTTTGGTATATTAAGTGGCATTGTGGCGATTGGCATGCTGCTGCTCTCTACATTGCTCTTTACAGAAAAACTGAAACAAGCGCTGAACTTCGGAGATCAAGTGTGGAGCATCATCGGTGTTATGTTTGCGGCATTAATTATTTTCTCATTCATGGTATCCATGATTGAACTGCTGCTCAGTGTCGTTTCAAGCTCAGTGAAAGAAGCACAATCGTACATGTCCATGATCATTACACTAGGTGTGATTCCGATGTTTTTCACCATGAGAGCAGGCGCTACGCAGCTAGATACGTATTATTTTGCGATCCCATTCCTTAATATTCACGCACTATGCAAGCAATTGATGTTTGGCATTGTTGACCCGATGTCAATTGCCCTGACGCTCGGCTCCTCGGCGCTGACAGTGATGATCTTGTTTGTCATCGTGAGAAGTTTGTTTATGAAAGAGAAATGGATGCTTGCGAAATAGAAAGAACATTTCATTGATAGAAATGAAGAACTTGTAGATTTTTTCTACAAGTTTTTTGTTTTGTATGTTTAAGTGAGTGATAAAAAAGGGCTGATAGAATTGAGAAATGCAATTGATAGAGCTTTAGGTTCTGTTGCACATTTATTCCAATCTGACTATGAAGGCGATGAAACTTATATTGCTTTAGTAGACGATGAGCAAAGGTTCGAGAAATTAATCACTCCTTATGTAGAGGAATACATACAAGAAGATGATGCAGTTGATCCGATTGACATCATAAAAGGATATGATGCTGAAAAGGGGAATTCATCTTCATAGTATGTTGTATCCTTTTGTCAGTATACGCCTTACAATAAGGAGGTGCGAAAATTGCCCGCAGCTTTCAGTTATGGAATCACCTGTTTCATCGCTTTTCTACTAATCATTTTCGTTATCACCCATAAAAAACTAGAAAAAAATTAGATCTCACAATTTTGATCGTAGTAGCCACCACATTATTGATGGTGAATATCTTGTAGGTGTGGATCACCATTTTCTTCCTTACTTGTTTGTATGTCGGAATCAAATATAGACTTCAATCAAAAAAAGACTAAAGAAAACCCCCGGGAACCGGGGGTTTTTCTTTAGTTCTTGATGAACTTTTCAACCAATGAGCTTGTTTTGTAGTCGTTCAAATCAAGTTTCCATTGGTCGATATCGTTTTTCTTCATGTTCACTTCTACTGTTTCTTCAGAAGATGATGGTCCTAATTTTTTAAATTCATCTGGATAGATAGAAAGTAGATATTTCTGAGCATCATCATAAGATGCTGTACGGTTTTTGCTGTAGAATTCAGTTGCTTTTTCTTTTAAACGATCGACAAGCGGGCTTGCATCAATTGGTGTAAGTGTCACAGTCACGACAGCTTTATCACCGCTGATTGATTTTGTTTTCGTTGATACTTTTGATTTTTCAGCTAATGTTTCTTTTACAGCTTTTAGAAGCTTATCAAGGTTTTCGTCTTTTGCTGAGCTAGATGAAATACCAGAAGAAGAAATATAGCCTTGTTTGAATGATTTATCAAATTCGTTTACGACAGTTGATTTGTTATCACCTGTTAGTTTTTCGAAATCGTCATTTTTCTTGCCAAAAATCATGACATCAATATAAGAAGAAAGGGCTTTTGCAGACGCTTGAAGTGTATCTGCCTTTTTCATCAAGTCTTTTCCTTTAATATCGAATTCTAGTGTTTTGTCATCTTTTTTCGATCCAGTACCAGGCTCTGTGTAAACCAATTGATAGTCTTTTTCTTTATCAACCACAAAGAAAAGACCGCCTTTTGATACTTTACCTGCATTTAGAGAGCTTGAAGATAATACTTCGTTGTAGTCATCAGGAGAGATGGTAGACACCTGAGCGTCATCTTGGTAAAGCGTAAAGTTGCTTTTATCCACATTCAATGGTTCTTTGCTGATGTTTTTTACAGATACATTCACTTTTAGGACATATTGATCATCCTGAACAGATGTATCGTATTGAGGTGGTAAAGTGTACTCAGCACTTTCTACTTTTACTTCAGCTGCATCAAGGGATTTTTTTGTATCGCTTTCTTTCGCAGCAGTTTTGTCTTTTCCACCACTACAAGCAGCAGCGACAACAGTTACACACAAAATCAGAAGAAACAGGGATAATTTCTTTTTAAACATGAGATGTTTTCCTCCTCGGGTTTTATGGTGAATTTCATTGGAAAGCTTTAGTTCATATCGTTCTTTTTGCACAAAAAGAAAAATACTGTATGTTTTTTACTGTAGAATGAAGCGAAAGTACTGTCAATACCTCAGTGCGTTCGAAAGGTTCATCCACTTCAAGTAGTAAAAATGACACTATGTTGAGAGGAGAAATGTGTATTTTATTGTTTGAAATCTCCTGTAAAAACTCAACATTTTATATTTTAAGGTTTTGAGTCGGATTATTGAATAGGTTCAAATGACTGTTTTTGAAGAAGATGTAGCAAATAGAAGGATTTTTATGACTTGTAAATGAGTCGTTAGTAATGAATATTTTTTCCTGTGATGTGTATGATCACTAGGTTTGTGTGTTGTTGACATAGAGACACTTGTCCAGCGAAATGTTGAGGTATTTAGACAGGCTCTCGACACGGAATGTGTCTTTTCCCTTCAAAATGGCAGTCATCTACACAGAAACCCTACATAAAATAAAAGAGAAATGAATGGGAGGTGGATGTATGGCAGTGGTAAGAGCGACAAGCTCTGATATTGATTTAATGGCCAGACTGCTGAGAGCCGAAGCGGAAGGTGAAGGGAAACAAGGGATGCTGCTTGTAGGAAATGTAGGCATCAATCGTTTGCGTGCCAACTGTTCTGACTTTAAAGGGCTGCGTACGATTCCACAAATGATTTATCAGGAGCATGCGTTTGAGGCAGTCACGCATGGCTATTTTTATCAGCGAGCACGAGAAAGTGAAAAGACACTTGCACGGAGGAACATTAATGGTGAACGATTTTGGCCTGCGAAATTCAGCCTTTGGTATTTCAAACCGCCTGGAAATTGTCCATCCACTTGGTACAATCAGCCGTTTGTGGCAAGGTATAAGTCACATTGCTTTTACCAGCCCACAGCTGAAACATGTGAGAATGTTTATAACACCTTTTAGCTTAATGAACAGCACAATCCTTTGTATTCAAGAGGATTGTGTTTTTCTTTTTTTCAAAATGGGTAACCATTGTGTATCAACAAGATGAAGCACGTGATTGGAGGAAATGAGAATGTATCAAGACTTAAAAGGGAAAACAGCCATTGTGACAGGTTCTTCTAAAGGCATAGGACAAGCCATCGCCTTGAGATTTGGACAAGAACAAATGAACGTGGTTGTGAATTATAAAGGTGATGAAGAGGGTGCTGAAGAAACAGTACAAGCCATCCAGCAGCATGGAGGTAGGGCGGTGAAAGTACACGCAGATGTCTCCAAAGAGGAAGGAATTCAGGCGTTAATGGATGCCGCGCTGGAGAATTTTAACGCACTAGACGTGTTCGTCAATAATTCGGGATTTAATGGTGAAGAAGCAATGCCGCATGAAATGACGTTGGAACAATGGCAAAAGGTCATTGATGTGAATATCACAGGCTCATTTTTAGGAGCAAAGGCAGCGATTGCCTATATGATGGAACATGATGTGAAAGGATCAATCTTGAATATATCCAGTGTCCATCAAGAGATCCCGCGTCCGTTTAATGTTCATTACTCTACTTCTAAAGGAGGAATGAATATGATGACGAAGACGCTGGCTCTTGATTATGCCGAAGCGGGTATTCGGGTCAATGCGATTGCACCAGGTACAATGGCAACGGAATCAAATGACGATCTTCAAGATGAACAGAAAAAACAAAAGCAGCTTGAGAAAATTCCAATGAGAACGTTTGGCGATCCGAAAGAGATTGGGTCTGCCGCTGCATTTCTCGTATCGAAAGAAGCTGCCTATATTACAGGTACTACATTATTTGTTGATGGAGGAATGACACTTTATCCATCTCAATTAAATGAATAATAGAAAAACATCCGCCCCGTTAGCCGGCGGATGTTTTTTCTTTGTAGCGGTGTGCTGACTTTGCTGGTTTGCCGAGCAGCATAGGATACTTGCTCAAGAAAGAGATACATGGCACCATGAGCAGCAATGTACCGATCGTATAAAAGAGCGTCCAAGAAAGCTGCGCTGTATCAGAGATATTGATGCCTAGCCCATAATAAACAAATGCCTTCATGATATCGATACCGGCAAATTGCAGGACGAGAATCACAATGGAATGACGTCCGAGATACGTCAATATCGTGGACGTTTTCAATTTGAAGCTTAAATAAATGACAGCAGATGAACCGAGCAGTGCACAAGCATAAAAAATGAATAGATCCCCATAGTCATTCACCCGCATATCAATTCGTGAATTAAAGCTTTGCATATATGCAGTCAGTACAAGCAGACCTGTACATAACAGAAGGGTAGGATCTGTTTTTAATTCCACAAACCATTGTTTTGCTAAAAATCCAATTGAATAAAACACAACAGCCGTTAACGCAACGTTGGCGTTCCAAGGGAGACTCTGGTTTAACAATAGCGTGGAAGCATATCCGGCTCCGCCGCAAAGGACGGTCAGTAAAATCAATACAGCTGGTTTTCCTTTTGTCAGACGATGCATCAAGAAAAACAACATTTCCACTAAAAAGAGCGTCGTTAAAAACCAGATGGCTGGGTTATGCGTCAGTCTTGCTTCATCGGCATTTGAAATGAAAATTCCCGTAAATGGAACGAAGGGATCAATATCTGTTTGCCCCTTAAAGGCGAAAAATCGGGTCACCGTGAACCAGAAAACGTACGTAATAATGGAGAAATAGAGATAAGGTAAGAGCAAGCTTTTCGCTTTTTTCTGTATAAATGACATAGCAGATTGTGAGGATGATCGAAACATCATACCTGATAGTAAAAAGAAGAGTGGCATATGAAAAGAATATATAAATTGCTTGAATGAATCAGGAATGGGTACATGTGCCATTACGACGAGCAGAATGCCGATTCCTTTAGCCGCATCCACCCAGTCGAGTCGCTTATTCAAGGCCAGTCATCTCCTTCCTTCTCAGCATTGTAAACCGTTACTTCATATGTACCTCTACTATATAAAAGGTACACCTACCATGCGTTTACAGTTCGCTAACGATTAGAAGACACATTTGCGATCAGATGACAGAAGGAAGCTTTTTGACATCTCGATGTTACATTTCCCATTTTTTATAACAATGTAAAAAAAGAAGCCAATGAAAGATTGGCTTCAAAATAGTTCTGCGATTCGTTCAAAGGAACGCTGTTTTTCCATTGGATTAAATGAATTGTTTAATATCATGATCTCGTCCGTTTGATAGCGGTCCATTAAGATTTGCAGCTGTTCTTTCACTGTTTGCTTTGAGCCAACAATCATTCGCTGGCGGTTTTGTAACACTTTTTTCTTTTCTTGCTCAGTGTAATGATAGTTCTCTGCTTCTTCTATAGAAGGAACGCGACTGTCCAGCCCTTTTTCAACCCGAAGTAGCCATAAGTCTGTACTGGTGGCAATGCGGCTTGCTTCCTCGTCTGTGTCTGCACAGATCACAAAGACAGCAAACATAGACTGAGGCTGACGTGAGAAAACGGATGGAGAAAAGTGTGACCGATACGCTTCAAAAGCTTGCCTGCCTCGTGCAGGATGAATAAAATGTCCGAAAATATAGTTGATTCCAAGTGATGCCGCCTGGATGGCACTGTTTTCCCCGAGTCCAAGCAGCCAGACTGGCGGATAAGAATCAACGAGCGGAGCCGCTTTCACTCCTGCATGCCGATGACCAGAAGGCAGGCTGTCAGATAAGTAAAAAAGAAGGTCCTCCAGCTGGCGGTCAAATTGAGACAGTTCTTTCTTCACGCCGTCTGTCAAAGCGAGTCTCGTCCGTTCAATTCCGCCTGGGGATTTACCAACCCCGATCTCAATCCGCCCAGGGTAAAGGGCTTCAAGCTGGCGGGTGACTTCTGCTACTTTAAAAGGGCTGTACTGCGGGAGTAAAATACCTCCGGAGCCTGTGCGCAAAGTCGATGTATGTGAAGCAATATGTGCCATTAATATTTCAGGCGCTGTACTCGCGAGTCCTCTCGTGCTGTGGTGTTCAGCAAACCAATACCGCTCATACCCCAGTGTTTCCGCAAGCTTGGCCAGCTCTGTCGTATGAACCAATGTTTCTTGTGCGGACTGGCCTTTAGGGATGGCGACTTGATCTAATATATGAAGTGATGGCATCATCAACACCCTTTCATCAATACGTTGAATTCTATCCATAAGTATAAAGAAAGTCATGAACGGAAGGAAATGAAAGGGTTTATCACAGCTATGTATGTGAATTTTCTATATCAACATATGAAGTGGATGCGCGCCCTGTTTTTAAGCGAGAGGCTGTGTAACGGGAACATTCGACAATGTTTCACATGAAACACTTCTTTTACGACATGAATCATTTTTGTCATGGATCTTTCTTTAAAAAAATATCATCATATTGAAACCTCTTTTATACATAGATCGTATATACTAGTAAATAGAAAAAAGAGTAAGAGGCTCCAATGTCATTTCATGAATTTTGTCGAATTTTCATGTATGATGATTTTAATAGGGTCCATCGCTTAATAAATAGATTTTTATTATGCTGGAGGAGTGATTGATTTGGCGATTACATTAGAAAAAGGTCAACGTATTGATTTAACAAAAGGAAAAGCAGGACTAACCAATATTCTAGTTGGACTTGGCTGGGACCCTGTGTCACAAGGCGGCGGTTTTCTTGGAAAGCTGTTTGGCGGAGGCGGCGGTGCTGATATTGATTGTGACGCTTCAGTGCTGATGCTGAAAAATGATAAGTTTGTTGAAAATAAAGATTTGATTTACTTTGGTAACTTGAAAAGCAAATGCGGCAGTGTTGAGCATACAGGTGACAACCTGACAGGTGAAGGAGACGGAGATGATGAACAAGTCCTCGTCAACTTAAGCAAGGTACCAGGCAATGTGAATAAATTGGTGTTCGTTGTGAACATTTATGATGCACTTAGAAGAAACCAACACTTTGGTATGATTCAAAATGCTTACATCCGAATTGTTGACCGTTCAAACAATCAAGAATTAGTGAAATATAATTTGAAAGATGAATATGCAGGTAAAACATCATTAATCGTTGGAGAGCTCTATCGCCACGAGAATGAGTGGAAGTTTGCAGCTGTAGGAAATGGTACAAACGATGCGAAGCTTGCCGATATTACGAGAAACTACATTTAATTAGAAGGGAGAGGTTCCTAGTGGGAATTTCTTTAGCGAAAGGTCAAAAAATTGATTTAACAAAAACGAATCCAGGTTTAACAAAAGTAGTCGTAGGTCTTGGCTGGGATGTAAACAAGTATGATGGCGGACATGACTTTGATCTAGACGCAAGCGTATTCCTTTTAGATGCAGCAGGGAAAGCAAACTCTCCATCTGACTTTGTCTTCTACAATCAAACAACTGGCGGTGGCGGAAGTATCGTACATACAGGCGATAACCGTACAGGTGAAGGAGACGGAGATGACGAGCAGGTCAATGTTGATCTTTCAACTGTACCAGCAAGTATTGAGAAAATCTCCTTCGTCATTACAATCCATGATGCAGAAGCACGCAGCCAAAACTTTGGACAGGTGTCTAACGCTTACGTCCGTATTTTAAATGCGGCATCAAATGAAGAGCTCATTCGCTATGATTTGGCAGAAGACTTTTCAATTGAAACAGCGATTATTGTAGGTGAATTATACCGTCATGGCGGAGAGTGGAAATTCTCAGCTGTTGGATCAGGCTATCAAGGCGGACTTGCCCGCATTGCAACAGACTTCGGCTTAGATATCGGGTAACGCCCGTTTTCATATTTTCAGAAGATAGGAGAGATACGAATATGGCGATTCAGCTTTCAAAAGGACAACGTGTCGATTTAACGAAAACCAATCCAGGGCTGACAAAAGTGATGATCGGACTTGGCTGGGATACGAATAAATATTCAGGCGGAGCCGAATTTGATTTGGACGCTTCGGCTTTCTTAGTAGATGCAAACAATCGTTGTCAACAAGATACAGACTTTGTGTTCTATAATAATCTGCAGCATCCAAGCGGCAGTGTTACTCATACCGGTGATAACCGTACGGGTGAAGGAGATGGAGATGACGAGCAAATTCTCGTTGATTTCTCGAAAATTCCTGCTAACATTGATCGTATCGGAATTACAGTGACGATTCATGATGCAGAGGCACGCAGCCAGAATTTTGGACAAGTCTCTAATGCATTTGTTCGTGTTGTAAATGAAGAGGGCGGGGAAGAATTGATTCGTTTTGATTTAGGGGAGGACTTCTCAATTGAAACAGCTGTCGTCGTATGCGAACTATACAGACACGGCAGCGATTGGAAGTTTAACGCAATCGGAAGCGGATTCTCTGGCGGACTTGCTGCTCTTTGTCAAAATTATGGGTTAGAAGTGTAAAGAGAAGAAACAACTTCATTCAAGAGGCGCTGCCAATGACTCATATGAGGGTATTTTCCAAAGTGAGAAAGAAACAGCGATCAAGAATAACAGCAGGCGAAAGCCTGCTGATGCTTCTACACTTATAGGAGGAAAACCAGTTGGACATTTTGAAACATATGTTGGACACGTATGCCTCGTTTTTTGATTGGCATATGTGGGCAGAGGTATTAACAGACCCTGTCTCTTGGGGGCTTATTGGGACCCTTGTCGTGCTTGAAGGTTTGTTGTCAGCGGATAACGCACTTGTATTAGCTGTAATGGTGAAACATTTACCTGAAAAGCAGCGTAAAAAGGCATTAACCTACGGATTAATTGGCGCTTATTTCTTCCGTTTTCTATTCATTGGCGTAGGGATGCTGCTTATTAAGTTTTGGTGGATTAAGGTTCTAGGCGCTGCATACTTAGCTTGGCTGGTCATTAAGCACTTCTGGTTAGGTGACGGAGATGACGAAGCGAAGGAATTGAAAAAAGAAGGCTGGATGATTCGTGTATTTGGCGTCTTCTGGGCAACTGTTATTTCTGTAGAAATTATGGACCTTGCCTTCTCGGTAGATAGTATTCTTGCTGCATTCGCTGTATCTGAGGAAGTATGGATTCTTCTTTTAGGTGGAATGCTTGGAATTCTCATGATGCGTACAGTGGCACAATTATTCCTTGTACTCATCGACCGTATACCTGAGCTTGAGAATACGGCATTTATTCTCATTGGAATTATTGCCATCAAAATGGGCTTAAGTGCTGCTCATATTGAAATCCCGCATCTCGCATTCTTTGCGATTATTATCCTAGCGTTTATCGGAACGTTTATTGTTCATAAAATCAATAAGAAGAAGCATCAAGGTGTAACAAACGAAGCTGCGGCTTCAAAAGAAGAATAGGACGATCAAAAAGGAATGGAGTTGACTAGCGGCTCCATCCTTTTTTGAATCATCAAGTCATTACAACAGGAGGTGGCACTGCATGCGATATTTTCGTTTTTTATCAGAGACGAGACAGCACGATATTTTTTTTAAGCGGCCGGCGGCAGTTCATTCATTGACGCCAAGGCATGTACTTGCGCATGCATTAGGTGCTACTTTGTATATGCCTGCGACTAGACAGGATGTAGCAGACATGCTGCTTTCGCAGAAATATGAAGCGCTTTGCTCTGTTGTGTTTTGCTTGGAGGACGCCATTGGTGATCAGGAAGTGGACATGGCTGAACAGAATATAGTGGCACAATTGACCTGCCTTTCTGAGACAATTCATCACTCTCCAGAAATAGCTGAGCATTTGCCGCTTTTATTTATTCGGGTTCGTTCGCCCAAACAGCTGCTCAAAATGGCAGATTTGCTCGGCCCCTCTCTTCATTTACTGACTGGTTTTGTGTTTCCAAAGTGCTCCGTTCACAATGCAAAGGAATATGTGGACAGTTTGAAACAGGCTTCAGCACAAACTCAGAAAACACTATACGGAATGCCCATTTTAGAAACACCAGATTTATTAGAAAAAGAAACGAGATATCAGGTGTTGTCTGAGTTAAAGCAGATCATGCTGAATGATGAGGAATATATTTTGAATATTCGCATTGGGGCAACGGATCTGTGTGGATTATACGGCATTCGCCGTGATCGCGAGACCACCATTTATGAGATCAGAGTCATTTCTGAGTTGATCACAGATATCATCAATTATTTTGGTCGTTCATTTGTGATATCAGGTGCTGTATGGGAGCATTTTGGACCGGCACGAAAAGAACAAAATCCATTCATCCGTGCAATTTCTAAGAGCGGTGAATCTTCCTCATCTGAACTCGATCATATGCAAGGTCTGCTCAAAGAGACAAAGCTGGATGTGGTAAACGGTATTCATGGCAAGACAGTCATCCATCCAACGCATCTCAAGCCAGTTCAAAGCATGTACGTTGTCACAAAGGAAGAGTACATGGATGCATTAAGTATTTTAGAGCATGCAGATGGTACAGTCGGCGTGATGAAGAGTACCTTTTCTAATAAAATGAACGAAACGAAGCCGCACTATCGCTGGGCGGAAAACATTTTAATGAAGTCAGACATTTACGGGGTGTTTCATGAAAATAGAAGCTATATCGACATACTCACAGAAGCAGAAGCCGCATACGCTGAACATCTTGGAACATATGGAGGTGGAGCTTAACCTCAAAGAAGGTACGCTTCAGCTTGAAAAAGAACATCTTTTTGACATGGCGGCACGGGTGAACAAAAAGAGAGCCTTTTTATTTGTTAGTAAGGTGCTCGGGAAACATATGCCTGTTCACCCGTTGAAACCACTCCTCGTCTCAGGTCTTTTGGCAATGGCTTATGCAAAAGAACAAACAGGCAAGACGCCCCCGCACCAAGACTGTGTAGTAGATGCTCTAAAAACGGATGATCATGCTAAGTTAATCGAAGCCTATGCAGCGCTCAAACAAGAGAAGCTGCCGGTAAGTAACGAGCCGATAGTAATCGGCTTTGCTGAAACGGCAACAGCGCTTGGTCATGGTGTGTATGACGTCATAGAAGGAGCCTCTTACATTCATACGACACGTGAACAGCTGTTGGATCTTGATCCTTCACTCGTATTTGAAGAAGAACATTCTCATGCCACGGATCAGCTTTGCTATGCAGACGGCGCCTTACTTCGTACGGATCGTCCGATTGTGCTAGTAGATGATGAGGTCACGACAGGCCGGACAAATATGAATATCATTCGGGATCTGCACGCAAAGCACCCTAGATCCTCTTATACGATTCTATCCATTTTAGATTGGAGAACAGAGGAGCACGAGGAAGCGATGCTTCAGCTTCAAGAGGAGCTGGGGGTAAATATCACATCATTATCTTTATTAAAAGGGCAGATGATGTTTCGGGGGACAACACTGGATGAGCCTACTTATTCATATGAGATTGCTGCGCAAGAGAAGAGACCTGAACTCTCTTTTCATTCTCTTCAATCCTTCTTTAAGCAAGTGCCATATTCACTTTCCCATGCAGTCAATCCGGCGGGGCATTCGCCGTATATACATGAAACAGGTCGTTTCGGTTTAAGCGCAGTGGATACGGTCGCCATTGATCAAGCAGCTGCTAAGGCTGGGCTGAAGCTCCAGCAAGAGCGAAAAGGGAAACAGACCCTTTGCTTAGGGACAGGAGAATTGATGTATGTGCCGATGAGGCTTGCAGCTCATATGGGCGAAGGTGTCCTTTTTCATTCGACGACAAGAAGTCCGATTCATCCGGTTGAAAAGGAAGGGTACGCTGTTCAAAACGGATTCGTATTTTTGAGTCCAGAGGATGCCCGCATTCAGCACTACGTGTACAATATCCCTAAAGATCAGTACGATGATGTCTTTTTGTTTTTTGAGAAAAAGGTGTCTCAAGAAGCTTTGATGCCGCTGATCCACTTATTTGCTGAGCGGCATGTGAAGCATGTGCATATTGTGACTTTATCAGATGAGGTGAAGGTGAATGGCTAACGTGTATACAAAGATGGGAAGCTATCCAGAGCAGGACGTAACCTTCTTACTCAAGGATTTATCATCGATTGAGATGGAGAAAAGTACAGAAGAGCGGGAGCGCTCTATTCAAAGCGGTGCCCATTACTCAGAAATGCTGCCAATTGAATATAAGCCGACGGCATCTTATATGGACTTATTCTATCAATCTCTTGAAGAAAGTAAGCAAAAGGTAGCGGAAGCCGTAGCGGTTGTCGCAGAACAAATTGTGAAAAAGCGAGGCTTTCAAACCGTTCTTTGCAGCTTGGCACGGGCTGGGACACCAATCGGGGTGCTCATTAAACGGTATATCAGAAAGACGTATGGTCTCGATTTGCCGCATTATAGCATCTCTATTATTCGTGACCGTGGAATAGATGAAAATGCGCTGCATTATATACTCAAAGAACATCCAGGTTTTGAGATTGCCTTTATTGACGGTTGGACCGGAAAGGGTGCTATTTCCAAAGAGCTTCAACAAGCGGTGCTTGATTTTGAACAGAAATATGGAATTCGTCTTTCGAGTGAGCTGGCTGTGCTTGCTGATCCTGGTTATTGTACGAGTGTTTACGGAACGAGAGAGGATTTCCTCATTCCAAGTGCCTGCTTGAATTCAACGGTATCTGGCCTAGTTAGTCGAACGGTGCTAAACAACCGCTGGATCCATGCCGATGATTTCCATGGGGCCAAGTATTATGAAGAGCTCATTGATGAGGATGTCTCTAATCTGTACGTTAATACAATTGAAGAAGCATTTTCTGAACTTAATGCAAATGTACAAGAGAAAGCAGAGACCCTGCTCGCACAAGGAACGCCTCCTGACTGGCGGGGGATGACCTCCATTGAAGCAATTGGTCAGGAGTTCCAAATTGACAATACGCATTTGATTAAGCCGGGCGTCGGTGAGACGACCCGTGTGCTGCTCAGAAGAGTTCCTTGGAAAATACTCATTCAGCCAGGATCTCGGGAAAAGCTCAAGCACATTTTACTACTCGCAGAGGACAGAGGCGTGCCCGTGATTGAATATGCCAACATGTCCTACACATGCTGTGGGCTCATCCGCCCGTTGGAGCAATCGTCATGAAGAACATGGCATTTGCCAGTGATTTAGACCGGACACTGATATACTCATATCGAATGCTGGAGCAGTATGCATACAAGGGAGCATACGAATTAATTGAGGTACTGGACGACCGGCCGCTTTCCTATATGTCGATTGAAACGAAAGCCTCCTTGCAGGCAATTCATCAAGCAGGCTGGTTTATCCCAGTGACGACAAGAACGACAGCACAATTTGAACGAATCACTCTCTTTCAGCAAGAGATCAAACCAGAGTATGCCGTCACAACAAACGGCGGCTGTATCCTTCATCACGGTAAGCCGCTTGAGGAGTGGCAGGCGATTGTAGATGAGAGACTGCAAGAGTGTATGCCGGTGAGAGATATGCTGCGGGCGATCTCTGAACTTCCGGTTGCCGCTTGGGTTAAACGTACTCGAACAGCTGAGGGAAGATTTCTTTATTTAATTGTGAAAGACGAGTTTCTTTCTCATATTCCGCTTGCTGAATTAAGGCTGTGGGGTGAGGAGAGAGGCTGGCAAGTTTCCCTTCAAGGCCGAAAGCTGTATTTTATTCCAAAGCCGCTCAATAAGTGGGCTGCTGTTGCTTTTCTAAAAGAAAGGCTACACCTTGAATATGTTTATGGAGCGGGCGACTCCTTGTTAGATGCTGATCTCATACGTCAAGCAGATAAAGGCTTCGCTCCGAGTCATGGGGAAGTCTTAGATGCTGAGCTATCGTTTGAACCGACGACAGCCTCTGGCATGGCGGCGGCAGACGAAATCGCCGCTTCTGTCGCAAAGAAGATGAACACAGCAAAAAAGCCTTCGATTCGATAGCAGAAGTAGAAGGCTGAATGATATGATAGTAGTAGCTTTCTAGAAAATATAGGAGAAAGGAAGGAGCGGCGTGAGTTATAAAGAAATCAACGTAACCCAGACACGGGCGAAACAGGAAGCCTGGAAAAACCTGCTGAAAAAGCCGCTCCCTGAACGAGACGGCTACGTCAAGGACGAGCACACCTTATCCTTGCCGCGTCTCGCTGCCCGCGTCCTTGGAACTCCGCATGATGCAACCGATTATTTTATTTATTTACATGAATTATACGAAACTGACGGCATGCATATTTTAAGTGAAACCCTCAACCGGCATATTGAGCCGGAGCACTTTCAAGCGCTCCAGCGGATTCATATGATCAATCAGGAAGAAAAGGGATTGTCCGTGAATCGATTTGTGGCTTTCTTAGATGGTGAACAGCTCATTGTCCGTCATCCAAACCCAGTGATGAACCGGCATATCCGCCTTTCGTTAATCCAGGTGTTTGAACATTTCAAGCAGCTGCATGAAGGGGGATTCCAGCATCCTGATTTCCGCCGTGTGCTGCTAGATGTGGTGAAGTTTTCAAATAATCATCTAGGACCATGGCTGAAGGAAGGCAATATGGAAGAAAAAATGCCAGCTGTCATTTGGTATGGAGAGGCGAATAAAAGTCAGCTTTATTTTCTTTACTATGTCATGCTGATTGGCTGTGATGTGGTGCTGTTTCATCCAGAAGGCAAGGATCAATTTCGTGAATTAGATCCAGAAGAAAAGCTGACTTTTATTGATCAGTATCCAGGGACGTCAAAGCTTGAACCGTTCCCTACTGAAAAGCCTGAGAGGAAATCAACGGTGGCGTACCGTTCGACAAGAGAGCTTGAAGAGGTACTTCACACAGAAGATTCCATGCTGTATAAGCCATGGCAATTCAGAGATCATACTCCTCATTCCATTACGCTAAAGACAACGTATGATGAGCTGTTTTTAATTGCAAAGGAACGGTCGTTTATCCGCCCGAATTTCAAAGCAGACCGTGACACCATACAGATTCCGAATCTTTTTGCGAAGATGATGGGGGTGACGAGAGACAAGCGAGAATATTGGGACCGTATTCATACGCTAATGGAGGGGAAAGAAACGAAAACGATCCGTCATTTCCCTTTCACACAAGAAGTGTCTTCGAATTATCAATTTCATTATCAGCATGCACTCTCTAAAGCAGGAGAGGTTGACCCTGATTTGGTAATGAAAAGCAATGTGTGGCAGTTCTCGCATTTATATGAGGGCACGCAACGTGCGATCGCAGAGGCCATTTCTCGCATATGTCAGCATCCGAAGCTGTTAAAAGAAGGCCATGAGACCGAATTAGATGTGCGTATTTATTTATTCAAGCAGCTTTTGCATATGAACCAAGATGTAATTGAACTCATTCAAACCTTTGATTATGCCCAGACTGTGCCGAAAGTGATTTTATACCATACGGAATATAATGGTGAGCTGACTCGTTCTGATGCGGCTGCCCTGATTTTCCTAAATGAAATGGGTGTGGATCTCTTCGTCTATCATCCCGCCGGCTATCAGTGTATAGAGCGGTATATAGACGATCAATTATTTGATACACATTGGCTTGATGAAATGGTCATGAACCAAGAGTTTAAAGAGCCGTCCATTGTGAGAAAGTTATTTCAATCCATTAAAAACCGATAAGGAGATCAAAGCTTATGACAAATACAAACGGAAATGACATCATTTCAATTGATAAAGAGGAAATCACGATTGAAAAGGCAGACGATATTCGCGTTCAGCTGCGCAATGAACCAGAAGTCCAAAACATTGCGAGACAGATTGATGCCAAAAATCAGCTTGAACTGCTTGAATACGGAAAACAGCCGGCTGTCGAAATCTCTAAGTTTTCTGACCGTATTCTCTCTATGATGCGTTCAACAAGTGTCACAGACTCAGGAACGATGCTTACACAGCTTGGAAAAATTATGGATCGTTTTGATAAAAATGATTTTGACGAGCCTAAGGGTGGTTTGTTATCAAAAATCTTTAAACGCGGCGGCAGCATGATCGAAAAGATTTTCAGCAAATATCAAACGCTCGGTGCAGAAATTGAAAAAATCAATGTGGAAATCAGTAAATACAAAGATGAAATGACCAAATCGACGGTTACGCTTGAAGAAATGTATGAGCATAACATTCAATACTATATGGAGCTTGAAAAGTATGTCGTCGCAGGGCAAATGAAGATCGAAGAATTAAAACAATTGGTTCCTTCTTATGAAGAAAAAGCGGCGGGGGGAAACCAGCTGGCACAAATGGAGTTGGATACGCTTCGTAATGGGATTCAAGCGCTTGAAGAGCGTGTATATGATCTTGATATGGCACGGATGGTGGCACTTCAAACGGCACCGCAAATCCGTTTGCTACAGCGTGGTAATACGAAATTAATCGGGAAAATTAACTCTGCCTTCATCATTACGATTCCAATTTTCAAAAATGGAATTATTCAAGCGGTGACAGTGAAGAGACAAAAGCTTGTGGCTGATTCCATGAGTGAACTGGACAGAAGAACGAATGAAATGCTGAAACGAAATGCTGAAAATATCTCAAGTCAAAGTGTTGAGATTGCTAAATTATCAGGTCGTCCAAGCATCGACATTGAAACGATCGAATCATCCTTTAATACGATTGTACAAGGGATGAAAGAGACGAAGCAGATTGAAGAAGAAAACAAACGATTACGTGAGGACGGAACAAAACGTATGCTTGAGCTTCAAGATAATATTAAGAAAGCTGCCCTAGAGTCCTAAAAAAACAGGCTGTCTGTAACGAAAGTTGCAGGCAGTTTTTTTCATGAATTTGATTAAAATTTGAGGAAAAAGGTTTTTATGTGACCTTTTTCGGGTAAATCCTGTTCAGGGGCATGGTTCACCCATGAAAGAAAAAGTCCGCTATCACAAGGATTCGACTTATTTTTTAGCACAATAAGGAATTTCCAGTAAAATATTGTCTGGTGAGAGAAAATACCCCGTAAAATATGTAGTTTATGAAGCATTCTATAGGATTTACGAGTAATACGGCGTATAAACTGTAATCACCAGACCTCTATATGGAATTCATACATATTGTACGGAAATAAGCGAATTCTAAAGATTGTTCGCATCATAACGCTTATGTTACGGTTATAAAGATGCTAATTTGGAGGGAAAAAATGAATTCTGAAGAGAGAAAGATCAAAATCAAGATAAATAATGTATCTAAAATTTTCGGTAAAAATGCTAAAAAAGCATCTCAAATGCTTGAAAAAGGGAAGACAAAGAGAGACATCCTAAAAGAGACCGGCGCAACAGTTGGTGTCAATCGAGCAAATTTTGATGTGTATGACGGCGAGATATTTGTCATCATGGGGCTATCAGGGAGCGGAAAGTCCACACTTGTGCGGCTGCTAAATAGGTTAATCGAACCAACCTCCGGCGAAATTTATATTGATGGGGATATGATAACAAATATGTCAAAGGATCAATTGCGTGAAGTCAGACGGAAAAAGATCAGCATGGTCTTCCAAAACTTCGCATTGTTCCCGCATCGTACCATTCTGGAGAATACAGAATACGGGCTTGAATTGCAAGGTGTAGAAAAAGAACAGCGCCGCTCTAAAGCGCTTGAATCTTTAAAGCTTGTTGGACTTGAAGGTTTTGAAGAGCAGTACCCAAATCAATTAAGTGGCGGTATGCAGCAGCGTGTTGGATTGGCACGTGCACTAGCTAATGACCCTGATATTTTGTTAATGGATGAAGCATTCAGCGCACTAGATCCATTAATTCGTAAAGACATGCAGGATGAATTGCTTGAGCTTCATACGTCTGTAGGAAAAACAATTATTTTCATCACGCATGATTTAGATGAAGCGCTTCGTATTGGCGACCGCATTGTCCTCATGAAAGACGGGAATATCGTTCAAATCGGAACACCAGAAGAAATTCTGATGAACCCATCGAACGAGTATGTTGAACGTTTCGTTGAAGATGTAGACCTTTCTAAAGTATTAACCGCTGGTCATATTATGAAACGTGCAGAAACAGTTCAGATTGATAAAGGGGCACGTGTTGCGCTCACACTCATGAAGAACCTTGGTATTTCGTCTATCTATGCAGTAGATAAGAAAAAGCATTTATTAGGTGTTATTTCTGCACAAGCAGCGAAAAAAGCGGCAGAAACGGGTGCGTCGCTAGAAACTGTTCTTGATAAAGAATTTACGACAGTATTGGAATCAACGTATTTAACAGAGATCTTTGACGCGGTGTCTGATGCGAACATTCCAATTGCCGTTGTAGATGAGAAAAACAGAATGAAGGGTATTGTGGTCAGAGGTGCATTGATTGGTGCATTATCAGGTAATGATGAATATATCAACATGTCTTCTAACAAGCTAGAGGAAATTAAAGCACAAGAGCCTTCTGCACAGGAGGTAGAATAAGATGTTTAGTATGAGTGATTTACCTAGAATTCCGTTCGCGGATTATATCGATCAATTTGTTGACTGGTTAACATTAACCTTTGGTGGTTTCTTTGATGGCATCACAAATGGATTAGCTGGAACAGTAAATGGTATTGTAGCTGCACTTGGCGTCATTCCATCCATTATTTTAACGCTTATCTTTGCCGGCATTGCTTGGTGGATCAGTACAAGAGGAGTTGCTCTTTTCACACTTATTGGATTCTTACTGATCGACTATTTAGGCTACTGGCAGCCAATGCTGCAAACACTTGCGCTCGTTCTGACAGCTGTGGTCATTTCTATCGTGATCGGGGTTCCGATCGGTATTTGGGCATCACAGAAGGAAACAGTGCGTAAAATTGTCACACCTATTTTAGACTTAATGCAGACAATGCCTGCATTCGTTTACCTTTTACCAGCGATCTTCTTCTTTAACATCGGAGTAGTACCTGGCGTTGTGGCATCGGTTATTTTCTCTATGCCGCCAACGATTCGTATGACCATTCTCGGGATTAAACAAGTACCATCTGATTTAATTGAAGCAACAGAAGCTTTTGGTTCAACGACATTCCAGCGTTTGTTCAAAGTTCAGCTTCCACTTGCTACAAAAACCATCTTAGCTGGGATTAACCAAAGTATCATGCTTGCTCTATCCATGGTCGTCATTGCGGCAATGGTTGGTGCACCAGGACTTGGTTCGGAAGTATATAGTGCAGTAACGCAGCTGAAAACAGGGATTGGTTTTGAAGCTGGTATTGCCATTGTTATCGTAGCGATTACACTGGATCGTATTACACAAAACATTAAAACGAAAAAAACCAGGGGGAATGCTTAATGTGGAAAAAGTCTCTCTACATTGGGATGACCGCCCTGCTCGTCTTTTTACTAGCGGCTTGTGGTGCACAATCAGATTCAAATGCAAGTGCAGCACAGCAGGTCAATAAAACGATTATCGGGATTGATCCGGGTTCAGGTATTATGGCCTTAACCGATCAAGCGAAAAAGGATTACGGTTTAGAGGATTGGACGGTTGTATCTGCCTCAAGTGCAGCGATGACAGCGACATTGAAGAAATCGTATGACCGTAAAAAACCGATTATCATCACTGGCTGGAATCCTCACTGGATGTTTTCCCGCTACGATTTGAAATATTTGGATGATCCGAAAAAATCATATGGTGATGAAGAAGAAATTCACACCATTTCTCGTAAAGGATTTGCGAAGGATCAGCCGGAAGCAGCCAAAATGCTCAGTCAGTTTAAATGGTCTCAAGATGACATGGGTGAAGTGATGCTTGATATTCAGGATGGCGTCAAACCAAAGGATGCTGCTGTTAAATATGTGAAAAAGCATAAAGATCAAGTAGCGAAATGGACAAAAGGCGTGAAAAAGTCAAACGGTGACAAAATCAATCTTGCCTACGTTGCGTGGGATAGTGAGATTGCAAGTACCAATGTGGCCGCAGAGGTATTGCGTGAACTTGGCTTTAAAGTGACCTTGACTCAGGTTGAAGCGGGCCCAATGTGGACAGCAATTGCAACCGGAAGTGCTGATGCATCATTATCTGCATGGCTTCCAAATACGCATAAAACGTATGCAGCGAAGTTTAAAGGAAAATATGATGATCTCGGTACAAGTATGAAGGGTCTTCGCATGGGTCTCGTTGTTCCGACTTATATGAAAAACGTCAACTCGATCGAAGATTTGAAAAAATAGCCAATTGTATAACAGTTCCCTTATAATAGAAGGGAGCATATGGAAAAAGCAGTCTGCTCAAAAAGCGACTGCTTTTTCTTATATATAAGGATGGTGGATGAGTTGTCGATGGTGGAAAAACCAATGATGATTTTCCTGCACGGTGGAGGCGTAAGCAGCTGGATGTGGCAGGAGCATATGGAAATATTCAAGGAAACGTATGAATGCTATACCCCTGATTTTATCGGACACGGGACAAGAGCAAATGAAACGTCGTTTTCCATGCGAGGAAGTGCTCTTGAAATCATTTCATGGATAAAGGAGCATGCACATGGTCGTACAGTCATTCTAATTGGCTTCTCTCTAGGTGCACAGGTAGCCGTTGATGTGTTATCGAGAGAGCCAGACATCGCAGACATCGCCATCATCAATAGCGCCCTTGTGTTGCCATTACCATGGCTCTATTTGATGGTAAGGCCCATTTTACCTCTTACATATCCGTTATTAAAGAAAGATTGGTTCATCCAGCTGCAAGCAGAGAAGATGGGACTTCCAAACGATGTATTGGATCATTATGCAGCGGATTCCAAACAATTGCAGAAGAAGACGTTGCTTACGATGTTTCAAGAAAATCTTCATTACAAGCTCCCAGACACATTTCAACAAGCGAAGGCACGGATTCTTGTGACAGTGGGAGAAAAGGAAAAGGGCATTATGACTAGGTCAGCAGAAAAAATCACGAATGCACACCCGAATGCAGCGGGGGTCATCGTTCCTGACATTGGACATACGTTTACTTTTGAAAAGAAAGAACTTTTTGTCGACATGATCAAAAGCTTTATAGAAGAGCGTGCGTTACCAGCGGAATTAAAGGAAATAAGGAAGCTAGGCCATTTAGAAAGTGAAGATGAGCATAAAAGGGGCAGGCATGTATAAGACACTGTATGATATAGGTATAAAACGCTTACAGATGAGTTGGTGTATGGATGGAAGCTCGTAAGTGAGCCATGAAGGAGGAAGCATGAGTAAAAACTATATCATATTTGGTGCGAGTCAAGGATTAGGGGATGCCTTTGTAAAAGGTCTTCCTTCAAGTGGAGATACAGTATGGATTGTGTCACGAAGTGAACCAAGCAGTTTGAATATAGATGACGGAGTGCGTAGAATCTGGCTGAAGATCGATTTATCAAGCCAAACCCATATCCCTTTTATGCTCGAAGCATTGAAGGATCAGACAATTGATGTACTCATTTATAACGTCGGTTTATGGGAGAAACGCGGCTTTGAAGATGATTATTCTTTCGATCATGATCAACCGGAGGATATCGCTCATTTAATCAATGTGAACGTTACCTCAACGATTGCCTACATCCAAGCTCTGCTTCCGCACGTAAGGACATCTGAGAATGGAAAGATCATCGTCATTGGTTCTACTGCGGGACTTGACCATACGAATTTGCCTCAGGTTTCTTTTGTTGCTTCTAAATTTGGGCTTCGTGGTATTGTGAACGCACTAAGAGAGCACGTAAGGAAAGATAAAATATCCGTTACCTGTATCAATCCAGGAGAGTTGGCGGCAGAAGTTCCGTACGAAGATGGCGCTGAAAAAGCCATTGCTCTGTATGATGAAACGAGAATACCTGTACAAGATATTGTCGAGCTGGCAAGATGTGTCATCCATCTATCAAGGGTGTCCTGTGTGAAAGAAATCAATGTACCGGCAATGACAGATGTGAATGCGTAAAATAAAGGAGACCACCCGCTTCAGAAAAGACGGGTGGTTTTTTTATTTTACGATGAATGCTGTTGAAGTGTTTCGTATACAGCTTCCGTCAAAATCTCAATACCGGTAAAAATGGCAGAGCGGTCAAATGTCATATAAGGGTGGTGTAGCCCTGGTTTTAAATCACAGCCTAAACCGAGCATCGTCGATTTAATATGCGGAACCTTTGCTGCATAAAAATGAAAGTCCTCTCCGCCTGTCGTCACGATCGGTGGATCGAGCTGTTCTTTGCCTAGCACTTGCTCTATGGCATGTGACATGATCTCCACAGCTTCTTCATTTAATGTCGCAGCTGGAAGACGATGATCAGTTGAAAGTGTGATAGAGGCGCCAAAAGCATCCGCTACAGAATGGCATGCTCTTTCAATTTCCTTTTCTAATTCATCCATCACTTCATTTGTCTGTGCCCGAACGTCGAGTGTAAAAGAGGCCTTGCCAGGTATGATGTTGGAGCTGCCGCCGCCTGCATTTAAATTGGTCATTTTCACAGAATGGGCGACTCGTGGATCGACATGGATATGTGCCAGTCTCTGCACAAGCGTAGATGCAACTTCAATGACGTTGACCCCAAGATGCGGGCGTGCACCGTGAGCTTCCTCCCCTAGAATGGTCCCGACGTAATGATTACTTGATCCGTGCAAAATGGCAGGAGCGCAGCGTCCGTTTAAGGTTTCTTGAATTGGGCGCACATGTACCCCGTATAAATAATCGACGCCAGCTAACACACCTTTTTCGATCATCTTTAAAGCGCCGCCGCCTCTTTCTTCGGCAGGCTGAAAAATGAATCGGATCGTGCCACTTGGAAGTTCTTTTTCTTTCAATGCCATGAATGTCCCAAGTGCCATCGTCATATGAGCATCGTGTCCGCATGAATGGTTGGCTTGAAATACGCCATCTACTTCCTGCCACAATGCGTCAATATCGGCTCTCACAGCGACTACTGGTGCGCCTTCCCCAATTTCACCGATCACCCCTGTACAGTCTTCAAATGTTCTCGTTTTACAGCCTGCTTTCTTTAATAGATCTTCAATATAAGCCGTCGTATTTGTCTCTTCCCAGCTGATTTCTGGATGGGCGTGCAGATGTTCAAAGATGTCTGTCACGGTTTGTTTCATCTCGTTTGTCAAAGTTGTCATGAGAAGCCTCCTTGCTGACAGATAATCTGCCAAAACATTCTTTTAGTGAAATAATATTGATCTTAAATATCATCAGTGTTTATAATATAACACATCATTTGATTATTCAGAAAATTAAGTGAAATTCCGATCGGGACAAAGGGGTTTTGACAGATGAAAACAGCGACAGTATCAGCACCTGAGAAACAAAAAAGAAAACTTCAGATGCCGGATGCGTATGTACTCTTATTTATGATTGCTTTAATTTGTACGATCGCAACGTATTTTGTACCAGCCGGTGAATTTGATCGGAAAACGTCAGGAGAGATCACAACAGCTGTTCCTGGCAGTTATCACCGTATTGATCAATCACCAGTTAGTCCGGTTGGTTTTTTTACAGCGATTCAAGAAGGGATGGTGGGTTCATCCTCTATTATTTTTCTGATTCTTTTTACTGGCGGAACCATTGCAATTTTGGAAAAGACAGGTGCCATTAACGGGATGATTCACAATGTCATCAGCCGGTTCCAAACGAAACAGCTATTGTTTATTTGTATTGTTGGCGGATTGTTTTCTGTACTTGGGACGACCGGAATTGTGGTGAACTCGGTCATTGGCTTTATTCCTATTGGGATCATTGTGGCACGTTCTTTAAAGTGGGATGCAGTGGCGGGAGCGGCGGTTATTTACATCGGCTGTTATGCAGGTTTTAACGCAACCATTTTGTCTCCATCTCCACTAGGTTTATCACAAACGATTGCAGAACTGCCGATTTTTTCTGGTATTGGGCTGCGTGTCATCATTTATCTTTGTTTTCTTCTATCTAGTATTGTGTACATCTATTTATATACAAAACGCTTGAAAAATAAAGAAAAGGGAAGCCTGCTTGGTGACGAGTGGTTTCCAGCTAAAGGGCTAGGAGGAGCTGATGCGGAATCTGTGGACAAACCTGAATTCACCGGTAGACATAAGCTGATTTTAGCGGTATGCGGTTTGTCGCTTGGGGGGTTCTTATATGGTGCGCTTCAGCTTGGCTGGACCGATAAGGAAATGGCTGGTGTGTTCATTTTCATGGCCATTGCTGCTGGACTGCTTGGGGGATTAGCTGCCAATGATATTGCAAAAACGTTTATTGTCGGCTGTCAAAGCCTTGTATACGGCGCACTCATTGTCGGCATGGCACGCTGCATTTCAGTCATTTTGGAAAACGGCAAGCTGCTTGATACTGTGGTGAATGGGCTTGCGAGTATGCTGACAGGGTTTAGTCCAATCGCTGGTGCGATCGGCATGTATATCGCCAGTGCGCTCCTTCACTTTTTAATTTCATCAGGATCAGGAGAAGCGGTTGTCTTTATACCGATTCTTGCGCCGCTTGCTGATTTAATGGGTATCACGAGACAAGTAGCGGTAGAAGCAGTGATGCTCGGTGAAGGGGTGGTCAACTGTGTGAATCCGACTTCAGGTGTGTTGATGGCTGTCTTGGCTGCAAGTGGGATTCCATACGTGAAATGGCTGCGTTTTATGGTGCCGCTTGCGCTCATTTGGTTCGTCATCGGCCTTGTCTTTATTTGTATCGGTGTCATGATCAATTGGGGACCTTATTAAATAAGAGAGAAGCTGCCAAAGAGTGTTTGGCGGCTTTTTTCTTATGAGAACATGTATGGGGACAGCGGTTTAAAACCACAATAAGAGTGTTCACAAAATGGCTACATTATTTTTTTGAGCAATCCCCTTGCAAAAGTTTGTGAAGTGTTGCACAATAAGAATGTGAAATACTTCACATAAGAAAAACAACCTAGTTTTACTCAGGAGGATGAGATAAATGACAAACGAAAAAGTAAACAAAGTAGCACTTATTGGAGCAGGTTTTGTCGGCAGCAGTTATGCCTTTACATTAATAAATCAAGCAATCACAGATGAATTGGTAGTCATCGATTTGAATCAAGACAAAGCAATGGGTGATGTCATGGATTTAAACCACGGGAAAGCATTCGCCCCGCATCCTGTGAATACTTGGTATGGAGATTATGAGGATTGTCAGGATGCTGACATTGTATGTATCTGCGCTGGTGCAAACCAAAAGCCAGGTGAAACGAGACTTGATCTTGTTGAGAAAAATTTAAATATATTTAAAGGCATTGTAGACAATGTGATGAAAAGCGGATTCGATGGTATTTTCTTAGTTGCTACGAACCCAGTTGATATTTTGACATATGCGACTTGGAAATTCAGCGGACTGCCAAAAGAACGAGTGATTGGTAGTGGAACAACGCTTGATACGGCAAGATTCAGATACATGCTTAGTGAGTACTTTGAAGCAGCGGCGCACAATGTGCATGCGTACATCATTGGAGAGCATGGGGATACAGAGCTTGCTGTTTGGAGCCATGCGAATATCGGAAGTGTACCGATCACAGAATTAATGAAGAGAAATGACCAATACAAACAAGAAGATTTAGACGATATCATGGAAAATGTTCGTCATGCTGCTTACCAAATCATTGAGAAAAAAGGCGCGACTTATTACGGCGTAGCGATGAGTTTAGCCCGTATTACTAGAGCCATTTTACACAATGAAAACAGCATTTTGACTGTCAGCACTTATTTAGATGGAGAATACGGAGCAGAAGATGTCTACATTGGTGTACCTGCCCTCGTGAACCGAAATGGTGCAACAGAAATTATGGAGCTCGCACTGAATGACACAGAAAAAGAAAAGTTCGCACACAGTGTGAATGTGTTAAAAGAGATTTTAGCTCCTCATTTTTAATCAATCAAAGGCAACCTATCTGAGCAGAAAAGGATGAATCACTATGTGGCAGCAAATATATGATCCGTTTGGTAATGAGTTCGTCAGTGCATTGGTGGCCATGCTTCCAATCTTGTTTTTCCTACTAGCATTAACTGTATTTAAGTTAAAAGGGGTATTAGCCGCTTGTTTTACCTTGATCGTCAGTTTTGTAACAGCTGTTTTCTTCTTTCATATGCCAATTGAAAAAGCATTATCTGCTGTGGTGCTCGGTGTATCTAATGGGCTGTGGCCGATTGGGTATATCGTCATCATGGCCGTGTGGCTCTATAAAATTGCTGTGAAGTCTGGAAAGTTTGATGTCATTCGTTCTAGTATTGCAGGAATTTCTCAAGATCAACGGTTACAGCTCTTATTAATTGGTTTTAGTTTTAACGCATTTTTAGAGGGAGCCGCTGGATTCGGTGTACCGATTGCGATTAGTGCCGCTCTTTTAACAGAGCTTGGGTTTAAACCACTAAAAGCCGCCATGCTCTGCTTGATTGCAAATGCTGCGTCTGGCGCTTTTGGTGCAGTAGGTATCCCGGTTATTACTGGAGCACAAATGGGTAATATGACGCCGCTAGAGCTGTCTCAAACCCTTGTGTACACCATTCCGTTTATTTCTTTCTGTATCCCGTTTCTGCTTATCCTCATTGTAGACGGCTTTAAAGGGATCAAAGAAACGCTTCCAGCCTTGCTTGTTGTGAGTGGAAGCTACGCGATTCTGCAGGCTGTTACAATGGTCACGATGGGCCCTGAGCTTGCCAATATTATTTCAGCTTTAGCGAGTATGGGAATTTTGGCTTTATTTCTTCGAAAATGGCAGCCGAAACATATTTATCGTGAAGAAGGGGCACCAGCCATTGAGAAGAAACAAACGTATAGCGGGGTTGAGGTGCTGAAAGCATGGTCTCCGTTTTATATTTTAACTGCCGTCATTACTGTATGGAGCCTACCAGCTTTTAAAGCATTATTTGCTGAAGGAGGACCGCTCAACTGGACAACCATTTTAGTGAAAATGCCGTTTCTGCATCAGCAAATTGTGAAATTACCACCTATTGCTCAAACAGAAACACCGATTGATGCGATTTTTAAAATTGATGTTATTAGTGCAACAGGTACCGCCATTCTAATTGCAGTGATGCTGACAGGATTGTTCAGCAGACATATTACATTAAAAGAAGGGGCTGCCTGCTTAAATGCAGCGGTCAAAGAGCTTTGGGTCCCTGTTCTTACGATTTGTTTTGTCATGGGCTTTGCCAACTTGGCGAACTTTGCAGGTCTAAGTTCTGCTATCGGACTAGCGCTTGCTAAAACAGGCGATTTATTCCCGCTTGTCAGCCCAGTGCTTGGCTGGATCGGCGTGTTTATTACGGGATCTGTTGTGAGTAACAATGCCTTATTCGGTAACCTTCAAGCAGTCACCGCTTCTCAAATCGGCTCTCAGGCAGGTTTGTTAATCGGGGCAAATACGACCGGTGGTGTGATGGCGAAATTAATTTCTCCACAATCCATTGCCATTGCAACAGCAGCTGTTGGAGAAACAGGTAAAGAATCTGAGCTCTTCCAAAAAACAGTGAAGTACAGCTTCATTTTGCTCGGCATCGTATGTATATGGACATTCATTCTTGCTCAATTTGTATAGGTTGATCGATTGATTGAAAAATGGAAGACTGAGAGATTTCTCAGTCTTCAGATTGTTAACAAAGGGCTAAAATGTACTTTATTTTAGCCCTTTGTCTTCTTTTCAGCGTGAAAGAAAACCTTTGCAGTCTAGGAAGGACGAGCACTGGAGCGGAGCGAATTCGGCATTCGTGAGCACCAGAGCGCAGGACTGACAAAGAATGCGAGGGTTTGTCTACACGCTGAGACTGAGAGATTTCTCAGTCTTTTTTTTATGTAGATTCTCGTGTGACAAGCCGAGTAGGTAGCTGAATATGTTCACGTTGTAATGGTTTTTGATCTTGCAACAGCTGAATCATTTGTTTGACAGACTGCTGGCCAAGCTCGACGATGGGGATGTCGATGGTCGTGATCGTTGGAGCTGTCACCTCGCAAATGTCTTGATTGTCATAACCGATCACCGCTACATCCTTAGGAATGTCATATCCATATGAAATGGCTTGTTTAATGAGGCCTGCTGCGACTTGATCATTGCCGGTGAAAATCGCATCCGGCGCATCCGGCATCCGGTGGATTAAGTCCATCAAACGAAAGCCGTCCTCAATGGTAAAAGCCTCGCCGAACAGCCAATCTTCTTTAAGCGGCAAACCGTGATCAGAAAGCGCATCAAGATAGCCTTGCTTTCTTTGTTTTTGCGCTTCACTGCTTTCTGTATCAAAACAAAATCCAATGGATGTACGCCCTGATTGAATCAAGTAGTCAACCGCTTTATAAGCAGCTTCCCGCTCATCATATCCGATAATCGGAATGTCTGCTGTTTGATGATACTCATTTGCCATGACGATCGGGCCGTTTGCTAAAAATGGCTCGATTGTTTCCCACTTATTTTCTAACGCCCCCAATATGACACCATCTACTTCTTTTCTTTTTAATAATTGAAGCCCTTCAAGTTCTACTGATTCTTGATAAAACGTCTGGAGCACGATGGCTTTATACCCTTGATCCAGTGCTTCCTTTGAAATGCCTTTAATCAATTGTGCAAAAAAAGGATGGTCGACAGCTGGAACAGACACAGCAATGGTTTTTGTCTGATGTGACCGAAGGGTGCGGGCTGCTGAGCTTGGTGTATACTCCATTTCCTTCATCACCTGTAAAATGTGCTGTCGCTTTTCTTCTGATACATATGGATGGTTGTTCAGCACCCGAGAAACAGTGGTCGTTGAAACCCCGCAGCGTTTGGCAATTTCATAAATTGTACACATATTAACAAATCCTTTACACAAAGTTATTGTTCTGAAATCGATAACATCATTTACAATGTGAAACAAGTTAAATATTAACAAATGGAATTGATTAATTGGAGGGAATGGAATGCAAATATTGACGAAGATATCAGGTAAAAGCAAGGATTATCTACCGTTGCTGGATATGATCAATCAAGGTGTTCAAGTAAAGGCTGATTCAGTTGAAAAGAATCTAGCGAATGATAAGCTTGCTGCGTTCCTTGAGCAAGATATTGAGCGTACAGGTTTGGAAAAAATTCTCTTCCATTATAAACAAAATAAGGAAAAAAAGATACCGTTCCTGCCGGTCGATAAACTCATTTCGGAGGATGAGATCGATGACATTATGCAGGTGCTGAAAGAAGTATTAAGTTCAGGCCGTTTTACATCAGGCCCTTATATTCCAAAGTTTGAAAAGACGCTTGCAGCGTACTTAGGGAAAAAGTATGTCATTGCCACATCAAGTGGAACAGATGCCTTGATGATCAGTTTAATATCAGCAGGCGTCCATCCTGGAGATGAGGTCATCCTACCTGCCAACAGCTTTGCTGCAACAGAAAATGCAGTGCTTGCGATTGGTGCGGTTCCAGTCTATGCCGATATTGATCCAGACACCTACTGCCTAGCGCCGAATGAAATAGAAAAGCATATCACAGATAAGACAGTATGTATTCTCCCGGTTCATTTGTATGGAAAGCAAGTGGATATGAAGGCCATTTCGACGATTGCGAAACGGCATGGTCTATCGATCATTGAGGATGGCTGTCAGGCGATTGGTAGTAGCGGGCTTGGGGAATTTGGGGATGGACTTGTTCTCAGCTTTAATCCTTACAAAAACCTTGGAGTTTGCGGAAAGGCAGGAGCCATCGCGACAAATGATGAAGCCCTAGCCGAAAAGTGCATGGAAATCAGCTATCACGGTTTTGAACCAGGAAAGAAAAACGTGAAGCGCAGTGACTATGGCTTTAATTCTAAGATTGATAACTTACAGGCCGCAATCGGGCTAGAACGAATGAAATATTTAGGTTTACAAAACTTTAAACGCTTTTACTTGGCAAAGAGATACATAGATCAGCTGCAAACGCTGGAAGACGAAGGCTATATTAAGCTTCCGAAGCTGACAGACGATCATGTATGGCATCTATTCCCGATCAGAGTGGTGAAGGGAAGCCGAGATGAGCTGGCAGAGAAATTACTGGAAATGGGCATAGAAACAGACGTCTATTACCCAATTTTATCGCATCAGCATCAAACGAATCTTGTTTCTCAAAAGTATAAACAAACGGCACTTCCACATACGGAAAAAGCCGTACAGCAATTACTCCATTTGCCGCTTTATCCAGGTATGCCGCTGCAAGATCAGGAGAAAGTCATCGAGGGGGTCCATCATGTTATCAAATCTTCCATTCAATAAAAAGCTGGTGCATCAACCACAACATCCGCAGTGGATCGTCTTCTGTGATTTCGATGAGACCTATTATTCTCACGGAATGACCGAGGAGCAGAGAGAGGATGTAAAACGGCTGGAAGCTTTTGTGGCAGAAAAGAGCGAAGCCGGCCAGCTCATGCTGGGCTGGGTGACGGGAAGCAGCCTTGATTCTGTTACGAGCAAAATGGAGAAAGGCGGTTTCTATCAATTCCCGCATTTTATTGCGTCGAATTTAGGAACTGAAATCGTGTATACATCAGATGGGAAATTTGGACAGCCGGATGCAGAATGGATGAAACGGCTTGATGCACAGGGCTTTTCAGACGAAAAAATTGAAGGTATTCTGCAAGCCGTACGTGAAAAGGGGATCACCCTTAGGCCGCAAACGCAGCTAGGCAGCTCTGGGTATAAAAAGAATTTCTATTATCAGGAGCAGGATGAACGAACAGATCTCCATCATCTATCGTTCATCCAAACACTTGCGAAGGAGCGGGGTGTGGCGGTGAACATCAACAAATGCAACCCACTTGCGGGTGACCCTGCGGATTGCTATGACGTTGATTTTTTACCAGTGGGAACAGGGAAGGATGAAATCGTTCGTTTTATGCTGAATCAATATAACCTGTCAAAAGATAAGGGCTTTGCTTTTGGTGATAGTGGGAATGATTTGCGGATGCTTCAATCCGTCACGCACGGCTTTCTTGTCCAAAATGCAACAGCGGAAGCCAAACGGCACCATCATCAAATTTGTCATCATGGGTATGCAAAAGGAATCTATGAAACATTGAAATCAGTGATGTATAAACATGAGGAGGCACATTCATGAAGAAAATTGGAATTGTTGGAGCAGGGAATATTGCAAAAGCACATGCTAGAGCATTATCAACGATCAAAGGTGCAGAATTATCTGGGGTCTATGACTTGCACGAATCCGTCGCACAAGGATTTATTAAACAGTACGGCGGACGGGTGTATGCCAGTATCGAAACACTAGCGGATGCATCAGATGGATTGATCATTGCTTCCCCTAACTTCTGTCACAAGGACCATGCCCTTCAGGCGCTTAGAGCAGGACAGCCGATTTTATGTGAAAAACCGATGGCTGTATCGTTAAAAGAAGCGAAGGAAATGGTGGAGACAGCCAAACAGTTCCAGGTTCAAGCCAGTATGGGCTTTAACTATCGCTATTTATCCTTTGTGAATATTTTGAAGAACTTGATCGCCAATGGTGAATTAGGACGCGTTTTGACAGTACGGACACATTTTAAGAAAAATAGTGCCCTTAGAAGAAAGACATTTTCGTGGAGAGATAGCGGCGAAAGTCTGCGTACAAGCGGTGCATTAGGAGATTTAGGGATTCATTTGATTGATATGCTGTGGTACTTATTTGGCAGTGAAATGAAAAAAGAATCCCTTAATACGAAGATGCTGACACATGTAAAGGAAAAAGAAGAGAAAAAGGTACAGGTTGATGACCATACCGAAATTTTTGGGCAAATGGAGAATCAAGTGTTCTTTCATTTGGTGACGTCCAAAAGTACGCAGCCCGAGGAATGTGGATTTAGTGTAGAAGTGGTGGGGCATGACAAGGTTTTTAAATACCATACAAACATGAAAAACGAATATGAGATCAGTGATGGTTTGTGTGTAGAGCGTCATCAAATGCCGCAAACATTGCTGACAGATCCGCCGAATGAATTTTATGGATGGTCTGATACATTCCGTGATCAGCTGATGCATTGGGTAAATACAAACTCATATCCATCTCATATGAAGGTAGCTGATTTTGAAGATGGTTATCGCGCGCAGGCTGCGCTGAATACATGCTTCGAGAGGGAAGAGGCTGTCGTCTCTGCCCGTGCATATTAATGAAGAGGTGGAGCGGAGGATATCATGACTCCGCTCCTTTTTAGAGGAAGTGAAAAGATGAAAAAGGTGTTTTATTTTGGCTGTATCTTTTATTTTTTTATTGGGACCATTCATGTGTTTTTTGGCAGTTTAACGCCTTATTTGCTGTCTAGTTATGATAAGGGTCCTGGGGAATTATCTTCTTTAATCTTCTTTCAGTTTATTGGCTTTTTGACAGGCGTTCTTTTGTCGCCCATTCTTGTGAGGAAAAAAGGCTACGGCGCTGTTCTGACGATGGGATTGCTGCTGATGATCGGAGCGCTTCTTCTTGGCCTTTTGGTACCAGGTTGGACGATTCTTGTGGTGGCAGGTTTTTTCCTTGGGAGCGGTGCTGGCAGTCTTGAGACAACGGCCGGGGCGTATGTCATTTCAATGGCAAACAGTGCAAAGCGAATCAGCATCATGGAGGTCTTTTTTGGATTAGGTGCATTATTATTTCCACTATTGATTCTGCTGACTGTGACAGAGGAAACGTGGCATTATGTATTTTTATTTCAAGTCGGTGCACTGACTTTTTTCCTTATGCTGTGGCTTACTTTTATGAATAAACTCCCTCGTGGACAGATGGCAGCTCCTTCTCAAGACATGAAGAAACCATCTTTGCTGTTTGATCGAGGGAATCGAATGATTGTGGTGATTATGATCTGTTTTGCGTTTTTCTACGCAGGAATTGAAACGAACTTTGCGAACTTTTTACCGTCGATCATGCTAGAAAAAGGGGGAGACAACTGGGGTCTTTTTGCGGTCTCTACTTTTTGGACAGCGATCGTCATTGGCAGAACTGTCATTGCGAGAAAAGCCGATCAGCTGCATCCGCTTCGTTTTTTAAAGTTAAGCGCAGCGCTGATGATTGTGCTGCTCGCCGTATTTGCTCTAGCCACCCACATCGCCGCGCAGCTAATTCTTATCTTTTTCATCGGTCTGTGCGCAGCTGGCATGTTCCCTATTGCCCTGACGGCTTCTGCATTAATGATTGAAAATGCCATCGACGAGGCCACGAGTTATTTTATTGCCGCCGCTAGTTTAGGTGGAGCTTGTTTGTCCTTTTTGATTGGGTTTAGCCTTGAGTGGGCAGGTGCGGCAAGCGCCGTCTTTGTTTTCGCCTTTTTAGCTGTTCTCCTTTTTGCGGCTGCCATTCAAATGAATCGATCTCGGAAAAAAGAAACCATACCCACACAGCCGCCGGCGATGAAAGCCGATCGATAAGCAGCTGCTCTGGTGGCTCCTCCTTTTGTATAGCATATCTTCAGAAAAGGTGACGAAGGACTTGTACTAAAACAACGAAAGCGTGAATAACATGTACAAGTCAGCATCAAAAGGAGGACGTCTATGTGGCGGTGTTTTTTGGTTATATCTTTTTAGGGTTGTCACTTTCAGCGCCTGTTGGGCCAGTCAATGCAGCCCAAATCGACAGAGGAATTAAAAGTGGATTTTGGCACGCTTGGATTTTTGGTGTGGGGGCTATGGCTGCGGATATTGTCTATATGCTCCTCATCTATTTTGGTGTCGCCCAGCTTTTGACTGCACCTCTTGTGAAAACCTTTTTGTGGCTGTTCGGCTTTTTCGTTCTGACCTATACCGGTATTGAAAGCCTTCGTAAAATCAATTTGCAGGAAAGCCCAAAGAAGGATGGAGGAAACACGTCGATCGGGCATTCGTTCATGACGGGATTTTTTATTTCTCTTTCCAATCCGCTTAGTATTTTATTTTGGCTTGGAATTTATGGAAGTATTTTGGCCAATACGATTGAAAAGTATGGAGCATCTCAAATGCTGATGTACAGCATGGCTATTTTTATCGGCATGCTCTTATGGGATTTCTGTATGGCGCTGCTTGCCAGTACGTTTAGACGGTATTTAAATGAACGAATTTTGCACGGCTTATCCGTTCTGGCAGGTCTCTCTTTACTTGGCTTCGGTGCCTATTTTGGATATCAAGGAATCATGGCGCTCATTGGATAGAATGGTTGATAAGAAAAAGGGCTAAAATCTAAATCATTTTAGCCCTTTTTTATATTTGACAGAAATAGGACACTCTTCAATAATGATGGAAGAGATACATAAAATTGAAGGAGTTTTTGCCATGCGTATGTTCCTGCCAGCATTCAACTATGTGTGTATGCTGATTTTGTCTGTGATCACAGCGACATTTGTTTATACCATGTTGTTTGCCCCACCTGAATCCAGATTCAGTTATGTGGAGGTCACCAGTCTTTTCATTTTGATCGCTTATGTCCTATTTGCTACACCTATCCAAATGGTTTTACACCGTCATCCTGAGAAGTTTCGACGCCGTGATTTATTGGTTTATTTTATCGGGGCGTGGGTGGTTTGTACGGCGCTCGCATTATGGATTGATTATGGTGTTGTCGTCTTTATTAGCTACAAAGTTTATCTATTTAGCTTTTGCGCGGCCTTCATTTATTGGCTGCTTGATTCCGCCTTTTTAAAGAAGAAACAATCATAAAGGCTTTTCCCGTTTTTTCTCTTGAACATGAACGTGTATGACCTTCGAGAATCCGCTTGATACAAAAGCAAAAGCCGTCATCAGAAGGACCCAATATAGATTGCTAAGGTCAAATCCAGTATAAGCGAAGATGAAAATCATCGAAATCACGGACGTTAATATGAGGACAGGCCATATCCGTTTAAATAGCAGATAACCAAAAAATCCCCAAAGGAAAGCCATCACTGGTAGTGTAAATAAGATCAGATACATCGGATGGAGAAAAAGAAGACGCATGTCATTCACCCATTTCTTTTATAATGACCAACTCTATTAGATAGAGGCGGCTAAATGATGATATGCAGAAGCATACTCATACATGATTAGATAAATGGAAGTGAATTCCTGCCTCATCTGGCAAATCAACCACCTTGTGAATGTCCGTGAAAGTCGTTGAAGGACAGTCACCACAGCTTTTTCCTCCTCATAGGCTATGGAGAAGACGCTAAAACGAGGTGGAAGAAAATGGCCCAGCTGTATGCAAAAAGTTGCCTTGATCAAAATCTACGATCACTCGAAGAATGGAAGCAGGATGCCTTCACACAGTTTGGAGAGATGGTAGGGGATGAGGCAGATACATTTCCGTGTGTACCAGGCAGACAAGGATTTTTTCTCGATCATTTACGCTATGGATTTGTCGGTGATCTGCGGGGAGACGGGGCAGTGAATGAGTTAGCAGAGCTGCTAAAAGAATATCAAGGCTGCGCTAAACAAACTGGTCAATACGCTTCATTTATCTGCTTTTTTGAAACTCCGCAGGATTTAAAGGAAAGCCCAATTGAAGAATTTGAGCAGCAGTTCTGGTCATTGCTTCAACGGTTACATCAAAAAGATGAAGTGCCATGGCCAGCGGAGATTCCACTGGACCCTCATCACCATGAATGGGAGTACTGCTTTCATGGCGAGGCTTATTTTATTCTGTGTTCAACACCAGCTCATAAGCTCAGAAAGAGCCGCCACTTTCCATATGTCATGATGGCATTTCAGCCCAGATGGGTGTTCGAAAAATTGAATGGATCGACCAAGTTTGGACAAAAAATGAGCCAGCTCGTTCGCAAGCGGCTCAAAGCATATGATCAAGTTGACGTCCATCCATCGTTAAAATGGTACGGTGATCCAACAAATCATGAATGGAAGCAATATTTTCTCCCAGATGAAGAGGCGGAGAAACCAGCCTCCGCCAAATGCCCATTTACTGCTTTAAAAAACATGATGAAATTATGATGCGGCCTGATCCTGTTTCCACTTTTTTCTCATAAAGAGTACCATGATGCCAATCACGGCGATGATCCCAATGCTTATAAAAAAGCCGGGGCGTCCGCTTGCCTCTGTCAGAGTGCCTGAAACAGCCGCACCAATCAAGAGCAGGGCAAGAACCGTTTCACACGTTTGACGAGTAGATGGTTTTGACAGCTTTTTGCTCGAAAGCAGAATAAACACCCATGTGTATAAAAGAGTTAAGCCGGCTGCTGTTGTGAGATGCTCATATATGTGTTTGGACAAAAAGAGTGCCAGCAAAATCGAGACAATCAATCCAGCAGCAGTTAACAAGATCGAAGACCATCTGACATGAGATGGTTCTTTTTGTTTAAAACAAGCAGGTGCATCGTGATGTTCCGACATCGTGCCAAGCAGCGTCGTGACTGCATAGAGGGAGGCAACCAATGTGGAAAACCCAGCAATAATGAAAATGCCATTAAAGATATGAAGAAAAATCGATAAATGAAATGGTTCCAGTGATGTAATGAATGGACTGCTATTCTCGTTAAAGGCTGTCACTGGCACAAGCAAAAGCGCAAGTCCGATGGAGACGATATAAATGACAGCAAGAATGATCAGCATCACACGTCCAGATTTTGCGGCATCTTTCGGGTCTTTTAAATGAACCGCCATCAGCCCCATGACTTCAATTCCCCCGAAAGCATAAAACGCATAAATCAGCCCATTCCATAGACCGAGCGGGCCGAGCGGCATCCATTCATGGTCTTTATTTGGCAGGTGGAGAGTGGGCCTATGCTCTGTGAGAATGCCGCATAAAACAAGAACGGCAAGGACGACAAACAATAGGATCGCCCCGGTTTTCAGCACGGCAAGAACATTTTCCGTCTTTTGAAAAGAAGAAAGCCCAATGATAATCACAAGCAGGGCAAGAGCGGAATAAATCGCTGAAAATACCCAAAGTGGAATGGATGGAAACCAGTGACGAGTAAAAAGAGAAATCGCCGTCAGCTGACTACCTGTAATCAGCATTTCTGAAAACCAATACACCCAGCCATTACTAAAACCCGCCCAGCGCCCATAGGCTTTTCGGGCATAGGAACAAAATGATCCCTTATCTGGGTTTTCGGCTGTCATCGCAGCCAGGTGTTTAAAGACGAGATATGTGCCGACTGCCGCAAGCAAAAATGAAATGCAGACGGAATAACCGGATTTTGTAATGGCGATGCTGGAACCAAGGAAGAAACCAGTGCCGATTGTACAGCCGACTCCGATAAGAGAAAGCTGCCACCAAGATAAAGATTGTTCTTCTTTCAATTTGTGTGCAACACCTTTCCGATTCAATAGCATTAGCTTGTGACCGCCTCTTTTTTTTATACATGATCAAGAGGACGTTTTGGGCATACTGTCAACATGGAAAGGAGTGCATGTGATGAACGGAGAATACGTGATTTTACCAAAGGATGGATTTGGCTTTCGGTTAGGAAAAGGACAATGTATGCGAGTGGTTGATGTCGAAGGGCAGCAAGTAGCAGACGTGATGGCCTATCATGAAAAGGATTTTTATGAAAAATTTGATCAAGGCGCTACAATGGATAGCCTGTTCTCTTCCAAGGTGAAAAGGGGAGATCAGCTTTATTCTAATTTATATAAACCAATGTTTACGGTCATTGAAGATACAGTCGAATGTCATGATTTATATATGCCTGCGTGCCGGCAAGAAATGTATCAGCTCTTATACGGCAGGACGCACCTAGAGGTCATGCATACATGCTACGATAATCTCAGAACGGCTTTTGAGCCATTCGGGATTCCAAAGGAGGATATGTATTATCCTTTTAATGCGTTTATGAATACAGTCATTGATGAGAAAGGAAAACTGTCTGTCGAGCTACCAAAATCGCTCCCTGGTGATTACATTCGTCTGCGTGCAGAAATGGACCTTATCGTCGCGGTGTCTGCATGTCCTGCCGACATTGGAAAATGCAATGGCTCAAGCTGTACATCCATCCGGGTGGAGATTGATTGAAAAGGAAAGACCAGTCAAAGAGACTTGGTCTATTTCGTTTGTGAATGTTTGATCATTTATGAAAAAGGGGAACGTCTAAAAAATATCTTTTTTCAAAACATGATATAATAAAGTGGCTAAAATCGTAGGTAAATCAATTGAAATGGAAGTAAAACCTGTTCTCTTCATGTAGAGGATGCTTAGGAGGAAAAGTGTATGAGTTTGCAGAAAAAAATCAGCCAAGAGTTGCATGTGCAGCCCTCAATTGACCCAAAGCAGGAGATCGAAAAACGGGTTGGATTTCTAAAGGCTTACTTGAAAAAGACCGGTGCAAAAGGATTCGTTCTCGGTATTAGCGGCGGACAGGATTCAACGCTTGCCGGCCGTCTCGCTCAGCTCGCTGTAAGTGAGCTTCGTCAAGAAGGAAAAGAGGATGCTGTCTTTATTGCAGTCCGCCTTCCGCATGGCACGCAGCAAGATGAAGACGATGCGCAGCTGGCTCTATCATTTATTCAGCCGGACAAGTCTTGGAAATATGATATCGCGCCTGCCGTGACGGCATTCAGTGAACAATATCAAAAGGAAACAGGCGGTGCGCTGTCTGATTTTAATAAAGGGAACGTCAAAGCACGCATGAGAATGATCGCACAGTATGCGGTCGGTGGACAGGAAGGCTTACTTGTCATTGGAACGGATCATGCAGCCGAAGCTGTGACGGGCTTTTTCACGAAGTATGGTGATGGCGGTGCAGATGTTCTCCCGCTCACAGGTCTGACGAAACGCCAAGGACGGTTGTTACTTGAGACTCTTCAGGCGCCGGAGCGATTATACTTAAAGAAACCGACAGCCGATCTGCTGGATGACAAGCCTCAGCAAACGGATGAAACAGAACTTGGTATTACGTACAATGAAATTGATGATTACTTAGAAGGAAAACCAGTTTCAGATCAAGCAGCAGAAGCGATTGAAAAACGCTATGTTCAATCAGAACATAAACGTCAAGTACCCGCTTCTATGTTTGATGACTGGTGGAAATAGAATAAGTGACCTCTCCAGAAGATGGAGAGGTTTCAGGCTGTCGAGAAAATCTCGACAGCTTTATTTTTTTCCTTAAAGTTTCCATCTCCAAATTTTATAATAGAGATAATCCACTAAAGGAGGTGTTTTTTCTTATGTTCCACACTAGAAATTCTTCTCAGCACGAAGCCGAATTTGTATTACTAGATCAACTGGTCGAAGGATCACCTGCTTCGTAAAATTGATCATTGATTTTTCATTTATCATAGACAAAGTCAAACCTTATTATAGTGAGAATAATGGTCGTCCTTCTCTTGATCAACTTATTTTGTTTAAAATGAAATTTATCGCATACCTGTACGGTATCCGTTCTGTATCTTGATCGATTGGATCACCAAATCACCCGATTTGATTTTCAAGTAGAAGCGGTTACCATTGATTCTGGTTATTTGACAACATCAATCTGTAAAGGATTTATCCGATCGCCGCATTTTTGGTGTCATCGCACATAGACGCTTTCATCGAACAAGAGGAAATTCCAGTATCATTTTGAACATGATCATTACATATGCCCAAATGGTGAAAAGCTATCATATACGACAACTGACCGAAAAGGTTATAGGTACTATAAATCAGACCCTAAAAAATGCGTTTCTTGTCCTTTCCTTGAAAGCTGTACAAGATCGAAAAATTATCAAAAAGTGATCTCAAGACATGTATGGGAGGAACAAAAAGAAAAGATTAGACAAAATCGTCTGTCTATCTCTGGAAAAAATTATATAAAAAGAGAAAAGAAAAAATAGAGCGAAGCTTTGCAGATTCAAAACAACTGCATGGGCTTCGCTACTGTTGGTTGAGGGGAAAACAGAATGTGAGTGTGCAAGTTCTCCTCACAGCTACGTGCCAGAACATGAAAAAGATTGCCACAGACCTAGCCAAGCTAGGCTAGGTCTGTGGGAGGCCTTTTTTATTTATTGTTGCTTAACAGTAATTTTTAAGGTATTTTTACAGTATATGCTAAATTAACAAACATAATATTTACGCCTACATCAACTTTCTTATATTTGTTTTTAACTGCCCATGCAACAGCACCAGAAGTTCCAGCAGTAATAGCCGCAGCGGCTCCAGCACCCCATGGTCCAGCAGCAGCAATTCGACTTGTGTACCAACCGATATATCCGGCTGCAAATCCACCTGCTACTATGGCATTCATGCTTCTAACTTTCGGTCCTAATTTGAGGTGTAAACCTACAAAACCTAATGTCTGCATGTCACCTTTTTTCTCATTCTCTTCAAAACTAAATTCTTCTGATTTCATTGAAGTCATTAGTAGACTGTCGTGTTCTGAAATTCCCATTTCCATAAGGGTTTCTTTATCAGCTGTAAAATGAATATTTCCATCCGCATCTAATTCAAAGAAATTAGATAGTTTCTCTGCTAATTCCAATTGTTTTTTATCTACACTGACTGGGGGGTTCTCATTATTACCTTGACTGGCATGACTAATCATTGGAGAAGAGAAACCAGATGTAATAGTAAGCACACATAACACTACTAGAAATTTTTTAAACATAGGTACCACTCCTATTTGTTTTTTGGAGTAACGCATACATGATATTTCCTTCTATTGGGGTGGAATACTTAGAGGTTAAGGAGAGTAATAAAATGTATTTATTCTTATTTACTTTGATTTATTGTGTAATCACACAAATGTTGAGTTTTTCCTTTGAGATGTCTTTTGGTGTGTACTTGATAGGGTTAGCTTTAATCAAAGGACTTTCCAGTGGGGAAATTAAAGACATCTTTAATTTCAAAAAGACAAGGGATGTGTTCAAAGAAAACAGATTTATAGATTCTTTGATGGAATTGTTTTCTTTGGTAATAGTGTTTATTAATGCATACTTAATTGATTATGAGCCATTCTCTCCCTTTGAGTTTGTTTATACTTTTTTCTTGCTTGTAGTTCTGTACAGGTTCCTATTTTGGGGGATCATAAGAGAGTCTAAAAAATGGTTGCATAAAGAGTCATAAGAGACATGGGCTTATAAAAATCACTCACTTTCTTTGATACATTCCAATGCTACCATTTATTTCTTTATAATTGGTAATTTGATGGGAATTTTATTTTTCAGTTGCGGTGTCCGCAATTATGGTTCTTTTAATTGGGAGGAGAAATTTCGAATAGAGAAGAATTAGATTGTCAATTATCGCTAATGAACAGGCTGGAGAGCCTGTTTTTAAAAAAAAATATTATGTTTTTGTTGAAAAATCCCATTTTGCTTGCGGTGTCCGCAAGCATTTTTTTTATTTTTCAGTGCTTCATTTTGACGGATTTTTTTGTGATAAAATCCAGTCACTGCGGAGGTGAATCATGTGAAGATAGAAGTAGGAATAAACCTGTTTGAGATAGGATTTCTCATTCTAGGTGTTTCAGTTTTGTTTTTAATCAAAGCTAATAAGGAACGAAAACGAAAGAGAAAGAGCTAGGGTGCTTCTTGAAAGGCGCTTGACGGAAATCAAGAGATTTTAACACTTACATAGAGGTATACTTAAAAATTTCAGTTGAGATCGCTCAGATTTGATTCTGATCGCTTTTTTGTTTAGGTATTAAAAGTAGGGGTGGTGTGTCAAAAACGCTTATAAGGGCTTTAAATGTGTTTTTTCGTTTTGGCTACTGAAATCAGTTTGAAAATCTGTTTGCGAGATACCGAAAATTTTCAAAATTGGAACTAAAATGGGTTTTGGGCGTATTTCATGTGCTAGGATTTAACATAAAACGGCAAAAATTGAGGGGGATGAATGAATGGCAGCTGTATCTTCAGCGAAAATCGGTCAGAAGATTAATGAATGGTATCAGAATATCAAGAGGCTGAATGTAACAGATGCGGAAATGCTTCGGAGTGAGATCAGAAGGGATTTAGACATCATGGAGGAAGATGAGCAAGCTGTTCTTTATTTTCAGCTTATGGAATTCCGCCACGAACAAATGCTTGAATACATGAATCTAGGAGCTCGGAAATTAAACAAAGCGGAGTACCTGCGATCAGTTGAAGGGCAAGGGCGGAAGCTTACTGGAATCCTGGAATACTATTTTAATTTTTTCAAAGGGATGTATGAGTTTTCGCAAGGTGATTACATTACTGCGATTACTTTTTATCGACAGGCAGAAAAACGGTTGGATCGAGTGGCGGATGAAGTTGAAAGAGCAGAGTTTTACTTCAAGATGGCAGAGATTTTCTATCACATGAAGCAAACTCAAATGTCTATGTATTACATCATGCTAGCCCTTGATACATATAAGGCGCACCCGACATATCTTGTCCGAGAAATTCAGTCTCGTTTTGTTGTTTCAGGAAATTATATTGATCTTAACAGTTCTGAAAAGTCTCTCCCGCATTTAGACAAAGCATTAGAAAAATCACATGCGATTAAGGATGAATTAATGATTGGTATAAGTTTGATGAACTTGGGTCACTGTTATTCTAGTTTGGAAAAATATCAGTTGGCATTAGATCATTTGGAGGAAGCTGAAATTTATTTGAAACGTCATTCTCACATACGAGCAATCCTTTATCAGCAGGCTCTGATCCATTTTAAATTGGGTAACGATGAATTGGCCAAGGAATATTTGCAGCGTGGCATAGATTATCTAAAATCAAACCCTGATCAATTATTCGAATCTTTGTACGATTTTCTTGTAAACCTATATATAAAGCCACTTAATCTTGATGATCTCAAGGATATTTTGAAACGATTTGATAACATTAGGGGTTATCCATATTTAGAAGAACTGGCATTAGAGTCCGCAGAATTTTATACTAAATGTGAGCGTATGGAGGAATCTGTATATTTGTATCAGCAAATGGTGTACGCTCAAAAACAAATTCGAAGGGGCGACTGTTTGTATGAACATTAGAAAAAGCTTTGTTTTAGCTGGTCTTGCGATCATGATGTTGGTTGGTGGTTCATATCTGAATCATACCGAGACTGCTATGGAGTTGGCTATTCGATTAGGTACATGAAAAATGGCAGACCTTTTGGGTCTGTCTATTTGGAAATTCTTCTGGAACAACACCAATGCACTAACAGACACTCAGAAAAAATCCCTTCCAATTGGATAGGGATTTTTTGAGTAAGCTGTGATCTAATTCAAAGTTGCATAACCCTAATCAACAACAAACAGTACTGCCGTTCCATCTTCGTATTCATTTAGTTGATGGGATACCCAATATCCCGCACCTCGATTGTCTGAAAGAGATATTTATTCAATATCGGCTCCTGCACCGCCTTCTTCACACATAGCCATAGGGAATTCATCTCGATCATATTCCCTTTTTACTTGTATGTTTTTCAATGATTCTTCTCCATTTTTATCGGCACCTTCTTTATCAATCGTGCAGACGGCAGAAGCGCCCTTTTTTATAGCATTTTTTATGTCTCGTGCTGTTTCTGGATACTTATCAAACGGAAACTTCAATTTCACATCATACTGAGACCTCTCCAGAAGAAGGAGAGGTTTTTTTATGTCGAAGTGGGTTTGACAAAACAACCAAAAATTCATTAAATTAGTAGAACGATCTACTTAAGTCCATTTAACTAAATATCAATTTTTTTGATTAAAAAAGAAAACATAATTAGTTCGATTCACTTAATTTCACTTATATTGACAGTATTTTCAGAAAAAATGATTGACGATAAAAACGAATGCGCTTACAATGAAAACACATTCCAAAAAGTGAAATTGAATTCCACTAGACGGAATAAAAGGAGTCGTTCATCTCCAAATAAGTGGCTAAAGGAATGATTCACACAATGAAAAATCGAAGTGCACTGGAAATATACAAAGAAGGAGGCGCTTGGTGGGAGACTGAGATTAGTCATATTCAAAAAAATTCAATTGAACTTCGGGGCTATCCAATTGAAGAGCTTATTGGTCAATTATCGTATCCACAGATGCTTTATCTACTGCTTGTTGGTGAATTACTAGATGATTCGAAGGCAGCTCTTTTTGAAAGTGTTCTTGTCGCAGGTGCGGATCATGGGCCAAGAGCACCGTCTATTGCAGCGGCAAGAATGGCGGTTACGTGCGGCATTTCGTTTAATTCTTCTGTTGCAACAGGGGTGAATCTATTAGGTGATATTCATGGCGGAGCCGGAGAAAAGGCGATGCGTATGTTATACGAAGCCAAAGCAGCCTACGATGAATACAAGGATATCAAGTCTGCTGCAAAGCAAGTATGTCAGACGTGGTTAGCCCGCAAGGAAAAAATTCCGGGAATCGGTCATCAGCTGCATGATGATGATCCGAGAGTGAGACGGCTGTATGAGCTGAGTCAAACATATGTGCAGCAAGGTGATATCAGCGGAACGTACTTACGGTTAGCTGAGGCGATTAGACATGAACTTGAACAATTAAAAGGGAAAAAAATCACGATGAACATAGATGGTGTATCTGCTGCGATCCAATGTGAATTAAACATTCCAGCTGAAGCGGCAAAAGGCATCTTTTCCTTATCCAGAGGAATGGGCATCGTGGCGCATGCATATGAAGAGCTGACAAAAGGTGCCCTAGTGAAAGGTCCTTGTCCGAATGAAGAAAGACTTGTTCGTTATGCGGGGGTCGGGACGCGTCACTTGAAGGAGGGTGAGAGAATTTGAGTGAATTGAAAGCGTTGTCATATATAAACGGCGAATGGCTGGATGCAAACCATGTCAAAGAAGACATTATCAATCCATACTCTGGGGAAATGATCGGTACATCCTATCTTGCATCCTCAGAAGATATAGAACAGGCGCTTTCTATTGCGCAGCAAGCTAAAAAACAATTAGCGGCAATATCAGCATTAGAACGCTCAACGCTTCTAACAAAGGCAGCTGCCTTATTGGAAGAACAAAAAGAGCATTTTGCAAAACTCATTTCTTTAGAATTAGGCAAACCGCTTAAAAATACAAGAGATGAAGTCTCACGATCAATTGAAACGCTGGTGCAGTCAGCCGAAGAAGCCAATCGACTAATCGGTGAGACCATTCCTGGCAATGTATCTTCCCGTGGACAGAGAGCAATGGCGATGACATTTAAAGTGCCGGTTGGGGTTGTGCTGGCGATTACGCCTTTTAATGCGCCTCTCAACTTAATTTGTCACAAAATCGGTCCAGCTTTTGCGGCAGGGAATGCCATTATTTTAAAACCAGCACCGCAAACATCAGCTGTTGCCACAGCGTTTGTTAAGCTCCTGCTTGAAGCAGGGTTTCCTGAAAAGAGCCTGCAGCTTGTGATTGGAGGAGTAGACGCCGGCAGACAGTTAGTCACTGATGAAAGAACCAATCTTGTTTCTTTTACTGGCGGTGCGGTGGGAGGAGAACATATTTCAAACTCGGCTGGATTAAAAAAGGTACTGCTGGAACTCGGAGGAAATGGAGCGACGATTGTTCATCATGATGCAGATATCGAGCAAGCCGCCTCTCTTTGCGCCAAAACGGGCTTTAGCAACTCTGGTCAAAGTTGTATTTCTGTTCAAAGAATTTATGTTCACAAGCAAATTTTGTCGACATTTACTGAGACACTTAAACAAAAAGTAGAACAGCTCGTCGTTGGAGATCCGCTGTCTAGTGAAAGTGATATCGGCTGTATGGTTGATGTACAGGCAGCAAAACGTGTGGAGGCATGGATACAAGAGGCAGAGAAAATGGGTGCCGAGCTTTTATCTGGAGGACAACGAAATGGCGCAAGCATCACACCGGCTATTTTGCTAAACCCGCCAAAACAAGCCAAGGTCGTCTGTGAAGAAGTGTTCGGCCCAGTTGTCAGCATTCTCCCATATGAGGAGCTGGATGAGGCAATCAAAGAAGCAAACGATAGTCGATATGGTTTGCAGGCAGGTGTCTTTACGAATCAGCTAGATGTTGCGTTACACGCAGCAAAAGAGCTTGAAACTGGCGGCGTAGTCATCAATGGGACATCGAATTTCAGACTAGATCACTGGCCATATGGCGGGATTAAACGAAGCGGTATTGGAAGGGAAGGCCCGCGTTTCGCCATCGAGGAGATGACCGAAACCAAAATGGTTGTGCTGCCAAATGGGCTATAAAGGGGGCAGATGGTTGTGAATGTCTTTCAGCAAAAGGTAAAGAGTGCGCAGACAGGCGGTCAGCCAATGATTTGTACGCCGCTCATTGGACAAACAAAGGAAGAATTGTTTCTTGAAGTTGAGGTGTTAGCTGAGAAGAAACCTGATGTGATAGAGTGGCGAGCGGATTTTTTCAATCACCTCAATGACATGGAACAAGTCATCGACACCCTGAAAGGGATGATCGAAAAGGCAGATAACATCCCATTTTTATTCACCATTCGTTCTGAAAAAGAGGGCGGCGAACGCATCTCACTCTCAGAGGATGAAAAGGTTTCCCTGCTTGTCGAGCTTTGTTCCACTCAGCTTGTGGCTGCCGTTGATTTTGAATTAATGCATGATGTCTCGCATATCCAGCAAGTCAGTCAGGCGGCTAAGAGAAACGGGGTCATCTTGATTGTGTCGTACCACGATTTCCAGCGTACCCCTGCGGCGGATCGGCTCGTGGAGCTATTCACCCATGCAGAATCGGTTGGCGCCGATATCGCAAAGATCGCCGTCATGCCGTATTCCTATGAGGATGCATTGACACTGCTTTCTGCGACGGGCAAGGCGAACAAGCATCTGTCCATCCCCGTTATTTCGATGGCGATGGGGGAATATGGCGCCTTCACAAGAATGGTAGGTGGACTCTTTGGGTCTATCATGACCTTTGCTGTAGGGAAAGAAAGCTCAGCACCTGGACAAGTTGCGATACAGGATTTGAATACCGTTCTATCGATTGTGTTTTCAAAGAATCAGTGAGTAGCAGATTCATAGCTGCACCGTGAGAGGAGAGAAACATGAAGAAGAATATATCTACACAGGTCATTCAGTATTTAGAAAATCGAGGAGTTGAGCATATCTTCGGTCTGTGCGGTCATACGAATATTGCTTTTTTATCAGCGCTAGAAAAAAGCCGTATTCAATTTGTGAATGTCAGACATGAACAGATAGCTGCGCATGCAGCAGACGGTTATGCACGAGCGAAAAAACAGACGGCTGTTGTGCTCAGTCACTTAGGTCCTGGACTCACCAATGCGGCAACAGGCGTAGCGAATGCTGCACTCGATTCCATTCCAATGGTTGTCATTGCAGGAGATGTTCCAAGTCATTACTACGGAAAGCACCCACACCAAGAAATCAATCTTCATTCCGATGCTTCTCAATACGAAATTTATCGCCCGTTTGTGAAAAGAGCATGGCGAGTCGACATTCCAGAATTATTTCCAGAAATTCTATCAAAAGCGTTTCAATTAGCTGAAAGCGGCCGCCCTGGGCCAGTCCTGATTTCAGTTCCGATGGATGTGTTCTCAAAAGAATTAGATGTGTCGTTATTTGAACAAATCGCTCATCATACACACACCGTTGAAAAACCATCTATTGATGATCAAACAGCGAATCGGATATTAGATCGACTGCTGCAGGCAGACAAACCGCTCTTATATGTAGGGGGAGGCATTTTACTAGCCGATGCAGCAGAAGAGTTAAAGGCATTTTCTGACCATTTGAGTATCCCTGTTGCCCATTCTTTGATGGGGAAAGGGGCGATGCCAGATGATCATCCAATGACCCTTGGTATGACAGGGTTTTGGGGGACGAAATTTATCAATGATCAGTGTAAAGCAGCGGACTATATATTGGCTTTAGGCACCCGTTTTGCTGAAGCAGATGCGAGTTCGTGGGAATCGGAATATACGTTCAATTTCCAATCAACCAAGCTCATTCATATTGACATTGATCCGAATGAAATTGGCCGAAATTATCCTGTGGAAATTGGAGCGGTAGCAGATCTCAAGCAGGCCCTGACCGTACTCAATCGTGTGGCGAAAGAAAGGCTGCCAGAAGGTCTGGATCGCCCTCAATTGAAAAAGGATATTGCGGTATATCGTGAGGAATTTCAGAAGAGCAATTTGACGAATATTCAAGACGAGTCTTTCCCAATGAAACCACAACGTATTTTGCAGGAAGTGCGGGAAGTATTGCCGCCTGATGCCTTCATTACAACCGATGTTGGCTGGAATAAAAATGGGGTCGGACAGCAATTTCCTGTATACACGCCAGGCACTATTTTAACCCCAGGTGGTTTTGCGACGATGGGATTTGGCGCTCCCGCTGCACTTGGAGCAAAGATTGCCCAGCCTGACCGTGTCGTTGTATCACTTGTCGGGGACGGCGGATTCGGTCAAAATCCATCTGTTCTCGCAACAGCTATGGAAGAAAACATTCCTGTCGTGTGGATTGTGATGAACAACAGTGCGTTTGGGACGATCGCCGGCTTGCAAATGGCACACTATGAAACGACATACGGCACTGTTTTTAGAAAAGATGGAGAAAGCTATTCGCCTGATTTTGCAGCCATTGCAAGAGGTTATGGGATGAAGGGGATCAAAATTACGGCGGCTTCTGAATTCAAAGAAGCTTTGGCTGAAGCGATTGCTTCTCAGGAACCATGTGTCATTGATGTAGCGATGAAAAATGATCCTGTGCCTACTGATGGACATTGGAACATTAATGATATTTATTCACCAAATACAAAACGTTCACATGTCAGTGTGAACTAAACATGACTAGGGAGGAATCAACAATGAAAATTAAAGTATTAAATCCATTTCAAGACGGTCATCCATTATGGTTAGGTTTAGATCATCCAGAAGAGAAAATGATTCGGAAGGTGTTTCAAACGATCACACCAGATACCGTTGGATCAGAGCATATGATGGCAGGTCTCACTATTTTTGAGCCGGGAGAAGCAAGCTCAGTACACAATCACCCGGGTTCAGAGGAATTTGATTATGTGATTAAAGGGTCTGGCGAAGTCATTTGCGATGGAGAAAGACAATCATTTAAACAAAATGACTTTATGTTTATTCCAGATGGTGTCTCACATCAGCATGTGAACACAGGGGACGAACCTTTATGGCTGATTTGGCTCTATACACCGCAAGGGCAGCTTCCGAAGGACTAAAGAAACCTTGCACGAGAGAAAGAAGAAAAGGGGCTAAAATAGAAAGCATTTTAGCCCTTTATCAATTGAACGAAAGGGAGTCAAGCAATGAATAAGAATACACCACTTGAAGGAATCAAAATATTAGATGTTTCAACGATGATTGCTGCACCATACGGCGCGGTGCTTCTAGGAGATTTCGGTGCAGAGGTCATTAAAGTCGAGATTCCTGGAAAAGGGGATACACTGCGGCATGTTGGCCCTTTTGCAGATGGTGAACCTTTGAGATGGTCAGGGCTTTCAAGGAATAAGAAATCTCTTACACTCGATCTACACAAAGAAGAAGCAAAAGACATTTTTAAAAAGCTTGCAGCGCAGGTTGATGTGATCATTGAAAATTTTCGTCCGGGCACACTTGAAAAATGGGACGTTGGGTACGATGTATTAAAAGAAATCAACCCTCGTTTAATTATGATTCGAGTTTCGGGTTATGGGCAAACCGGTCCATTTAAGGACAAGGCGGGATTTGGTACACCTGCGACGGCGTTTAGCGGCTTTACATATATTCAAGGGTTTCCAGATCGGCATCCAGTCAGCCCGTCCTTTTCCCTTACGGATTATATCGCAGGAATCTATGTGGCGTTTGCCACTGTGACAGCGATGTATTATCGTGACACACATCCAGAAGGAACAGGGCAAATGGTGGATTTGGCTCTCTATGAATCTGTGTTCCGCATGTTAGAATTTTTGGTTGCAGAATATGACAAGCTAGGGAAGGTGCGTGAGCGTTCACCAGGGTTAAGCGGTCATTCAAGCCCTGCCGGTACCTATGAGACAAAGGATGGGCATTATTTGGTTCTTGTGACGAGTACAGATTCGACCTTTAATCGATTGGCAGAGGCGATGAATCGCTTAGATTTACTAGAGAACGAGAAATTCTCTGTGAATGCAGCCAGGCTGAAGCATAACGATGAAATGGATGCGATCGTCTCGCAGTGGATTGCGTCCAAAACAAGAGATGACGTCCTAGACATTCTAGATACACATGGTGTGCCTGTGAGTCCGATTCTAAGCATTCGGGATATCTTTGAGCATCCGCAATTTAAAGCACGAGAAAATATTGTCGAGGTGCATCATCCGCGTCTTGGAAAAGTGAAGGTGCCTGGAATCATTCCGAAGTTTGAAAAAACCCCCGGCCGTATTCGCCATATTGCGCCTGATTTAGGTGAACATAATTATGACATTTTAACGAAAATGCTTGGCTTCACAGAAGAAGAGTGTAAACAGTTAGAAGAAAAAGGGGTCATTTAAGACACTCAACCGATCCGCACGCTGCGGAAACAAAGGAGGATGGTTATGAAAGTGCATTCAGAACTGAAGGGGAACGACTTGCGGCCTGCTTATGCGAAACCAACAAAAGCTCGTTTCGGCATCTTGATTCTGTTGTTTTTTATTACCGCTATTAACTATATTGATCGAGCCAGTGTATCCATTGTTGCACCTGCGATTCAGTCTTCATTGCAATTAAACCCTGCCTTATTAGGCCTCATCTTTTCAGCATTTAGCTGGACCTATACAGCCATGCAGATCCCTGGCGGCTTTATTCTTGATAAGTTTGGATCAAAGGTAACGTATGGAATATCACTCATTACTTGGTCTATTTTCACCGGTTTACAGGCGTTTGCGAACAGCTTTGCCTTCTTATTTGGCTGCCGTTTGTTTATCGGAATTACAGAATCTCCCGCATTTCCTGCGAATAATCGCATTGTGACCACATGGTTTCCAAGGCGGGAACGCGCATTTGCAACAGGGGTATATACCGCTGGAGAGTATGTGGGGCTTGCATTTGCGACACCTCTTCTTTTTTGGATCATGACAACTTTCGATTGGAGAACCGTCTTTATCACTGCTGGTGCGCTCGGTATTATATTTGCTTTCTTTTGGTACAAGTATTATCACGAACCGAAAGAGCATCCAAAGATCAATGAAGATGAGTTAGAATTGATCCGTCAAGGCGAAGGGCTGACAGTGGCATCACAGGAGAAACTGAAATGGGCAGACTTTGCCGCACTTTTGAAATATCGTAAATTGATTGGACTCTATATTGGTCAATTTTCTGTTGCGTCTACCCTCTTTTTCTTTTTAACATGGTTTCCGACCTATTTAGCAGAGGCGAAAGATATGGCCTTTCTCAAAGTGGGTTTTGCGGCATCCCTGCCATACATCGCTGCATTCTTTGGGGTGCTGTTTGGAGGCTATGTGTCTGACTGGCTGCTTAAAAAGGGTGTATCGGTCAATGTAGCGAGAAAGCTGCCGGTTGTGGTCGGTCTGCTTCTGACAAGTACCATTGTTTTAGCGAATTTTACAACGAATATCCCGCTTGTGCTGACTATTTTATCCATCGCATCCTTTGCGCAAGGACTGTCTAATATCTCCTGGACCATGCTGTCTGAGGTAGCACCAAGAGAAATGGTCGGGCTGGCTGGCGGCGTATTCAACTTTTTTGCTAACTTATCCGGCATCATCACCCCGCTGATCATCGGATTCATTGTATCGGCGACAGGCTCTTACAACGGCGGTATTTTATTCGTCAGCCTAGTGGCATTAGGCGGAGCGTTGTCGTATATCTTTATTGTAGGTAAGATTGAACGGATTCAATTAAAATAATAGAGAGTAAGAAAAAGAGAACTCATTGGGTTCTCTTTCAGCGTGTAGACAAACCCTCGCATTCGTTGTCAGTCCTGCGCTTCGGTGCTCACGAATGTCAAATTCGCTCCGCGCCGGTACTCGTCCTTCCTAGGCTGCAAAGGTTTTCTATCACGCTGAAAAGAAGACAAAGGGCTAAAATCAAGTTCATTTTAGCCCTTTGTCAACTATCTTAAAAGAGAACTCATTGGGTTCTCTTTTTCTATGAATAAAAGATGACGGTGATGATCGTTGCACATGCGATCCCCATGCTGATATAAAAACCAGCAAACCAGATATTCCATCGTGTGATTCGGTAAGGGTTGACCTTCATCAAATCGGCTAATAGGGAGACAGATACATTATATGGGCTAAACATGACCGTTGAGGTTCCAGCGATAATGAGCATGATGGCGATGGGAAGGGCAGGCAATTCATGAATGACAGGTGCCATCAAGCTCACTAAGAGAGCAAGCGAAACGAGCGGGTGAAAACCGCAAAGAGCGGTGATGAGAAAATACAGCCCGATGACCCCATAAACCCAAATGGCATGATCTGATATACTGACGATAAATGCTTGAATCGGCTGCAAGCTGTTTGTGACAAGCAGCATATCGACAAAGAAGCCCGCGCTTAAAAATAGACACATATAATTGGAGAGCTGGCGGGTCCGTTCTTTCCAATGGGGAATAGAGACGGCTACATATTGTTTTCGTTTTTTGATGATAGACGAGAATAATAGAGCGAAAGGAATAATCGTCAGCACAACAGCGAACAGATAACCTTTCCCAATCCAGGCGTCAACAAGCGAAACGACTGTCATAAAACTGAGCAGCATAAAAGCAAGCTGAAGGGTTTTTCTCTTAATGCGATGAGGGTTGGGGTGAGCTTCTGCCGGCTGGATGATATGCGGCAATCGTTTGCTTTGACGAGAAAACAGCAACCAATCCGTCAACAGTACAAGCACCATTAAACAAAACGTAACGGGTGCAATCTGATAATATTTCAATTTGGTTGCATCAATGGTGACACTCACCAGTACTTCGACAGGACTCCAGCTAAGACATAGCGCATATGACCTTAAAAGATTGCGCGTATAAAGGTGCTGTTTGACTTGTTCCTGAAGGGCGTTCAGCGACGGTTTCAAGGATGTATATAATAAGGGAATCGTTGCGATATTTAAAAACATGCCAAGAACATGAGTGACAAATGAACTCTTGCGATAAAGCTGATTTGTACTCGTTGTATGTAGGGTAAGCAGTTTATTTAATTGAGTATCGAAATGTCCAACATGTATGAGAGAATGAATAAATGGCAACATGAAAAATAAAGAAAGCAAGCCTAGCATGGAATGAAAATGAAGAAAAAGCGTATGCAAAGGCTGTTCTGACCAGAAAAATAACACCAATCCAATCAAGAGAAACATAGCACCCGTTTTCAAATAAAGCCCACTTGCCTTCTTAAAGGAAATGGTGAGCGAAGCAGCCGCCAGCAGACCAACCAAATAGGAGAGAATGGGAGCAGGGAATAGTTGATGAACGATGTATAAGCTAATAAGAAGTGTGAAAATGAGCAGGTAGATCATAATATCTCCTCCATCAAAACATCTATCGGTTTTATTCCGTACGATGGAATTTGTTTTCTTTTAATGGAACATTTAAAATGGATTATAGCAAAATTGGTCAATCATGTCGATAAGAAATCAAAGGGGAAAAGGAGAAAGTGAACATGGCTGATAAGAAGTCAAAAGAAGAATCAGGATTGCGTACCGTTCAGCGCGCTTTGGATATTCTTTCTTGCTTTAGCGAAGAACGTCAAGAGCTGACGCTAACGGACATTTCAAAAGAGATGAACTTAGCAATGTCTACCACAACGAGACTGCTCAAGGCACTTGAAATGAATCATTTTGTGGAAAAGAACCAAGAGACAATGAAGTACCGGCTCGGTCAAAGACTTTATCTTCTCGGTTATATTGCTGGGAAGTCCATCAAATTGAGGGAACTGGCAAAACCGCTCATGTACACACTTCGTGATGAAACAAAGGAAACCGTCAACCTGTATGTGCTCGATCACAAAAGCAGGGTATGTATTGAACAAGCCGAAGGGCTGCAATCGATTCGGCATCTTGTGAAAATCGGTGAGAAGCTGCCGTTATACGCTGGTGCTGGTGGAAAGGTGCTGCTTGCTTTCCAAAGCGAAGAGTTTCAACAGCAAGTTTTCGCGTCTGAGGCTGATCACATGACGATGGAGGAATGGCAAAAAGAATGTCGTCATATTCTTGAAACGCATACCGCTTGCAGTATTGATGAACGGGAAGTCGGATCGGCGGCAGTGGCGGCACCGATCTTTAACATTCATGGGGAAGTGCAGGCATGTTTATCCATATCTGGACCGACCCAACGATTTACTGAAGATGTCATCCCTCAGCTGCAGCAAAAAGTGAAAGAGCATGCCGAGAAGCTCTCCGAACAGCTCGGTTACGTCGTCAAACACAATTTTTAAGAATGCCTATCTTTTCTCAGTCCATTTATCATATAATAGAAACATTATGTAGCATTCCTTGTCGTAAGGAGGACGTGTCACGAACATGAAAAACAATAGAGAGATTCCTGTGAGACAGCGAAATATTGTCCTCATTGGCTTTATGGGCGTTGGGAAAACAACCATTGGGCAGCTGGTTGCCAAAAAGTTATATAGAGATTTTATTGATGTTGATCAGGAGATTGAGAAAAAGTACAACATGACGATTCCAGAAATGTTTCAGCAAAAAGGAGAAGATTTCTTCAGACAGGCTGAAAAGGACTATATCGTCGATTTATGTGAACATACTCAGCTAAAGATCGTGTCTCTTGGAGGCGGTGCGTTTAAACAGGAAGAAATCAAACGATCTTGCTTAAAGCATTGTACGGTTCTTTTCCTTGACCTATCTTGGGAGAATTGGAAGCAGCGGCTGGATATTTTAATTGAAAACCGTCCTGTTCTTCATAACCGCACACTTGACGAGATGAAAGAGCTGTTTGAAGAGCGCCGGGAAATTTATTCCCTTCATAACTCAAGAGTGGAAACAGATCATCTAGAAGCTGAAGAAGTCGCCAATTATATTGTCGACACACTCAAGCTTGGCTGGGATCTATATTCGAAATAAAAAAGTCTATCCTAAGGGGGTAGACTTTTTCTATTAGATCAGGAGTAGTCAAAGAAATCACAGTCTAAGTTGGATGATGGATGAAAAAAAGAAGAAAAGATGTTTTTTCCTTCGTCATTATATCAAAATGTATGCATCCTTTATGTGGTGTGTCTAGCCATTTGAAAAAAGTGGTGATCAGACTACAACTAGGTCAAGATGATGAGGTTTTTTGATTGATGTGGGAAACGAAATATATCTCTCATTTTCTTTTTTTGAAAAAATAAAATAGTATCTAAATTCTAATAATAGTTTTTTGAATTATTATAATTTTTAAAAATATTGTTGACACCTTCGGTTAGATCATTCTATGATTATTAACGTAAACGCTTACCGTAAACGTTTACTATAACGGATGGGGAGGAATTTGTTGATGAAAAATAAAGAAAAATGGAGCGGTGTATTCCCGGCAGTCTTAATTCCTTTTAAAGATGACTATTCAATTGATGAACCTGCTTTTCGTAAGCTTGTTCGCTGGGTGGCGGGGCACGAAGGGATTAATGGGATCGTTGTCAATGGACATACTGGCGAGATTATGACTTTGCTGCCACATGAACGAGCTGAAGCTGTGCGTATTGCAGCCGACGAATTAAAGGGAGAAATTCCTGTCATTTCTGGGGTTTCTGCTGAAGGGACAATCGAAGCGATCCAGCATGCAAAAGCAGTAGAGGAAGCTGGCGGAGAAGGTATTCTTCTTATGCCGCCACATTCATGGCTGAGATTCGGTATGCAGCCTGAGTCACCTGTCCAATTCTTTCAAGATGTTGCAGAAGCAATTGATATTTCAATCATCGTCCATCAGTATCCAACATGGACAAAAACCTCTTATACAACCAGTCAATTATTAGAAATGTCGGAGATTCCAAACGTTGTCTCATTTAAAATCGGTCAAAGAGACATGGCGCAATATGAAGTCGATGTGCGCGCACTGAAAAAGCATGCACCAGATGTATCGTTGCTCACATGTCACGATGAATATTTATTGCCAACATTAGTTCAAGGAATTGATGGGGCGCTTGTAGGTTTCGGCTGTTTTGTCCCAGATTTGATTGCTGAGCTTGTGAAATGTGTGGAAGAACAAGACCTTGTAGCGGCTAATAAAGTGTACGATAGAATCTTTGAATTAAAGCATGCTGTGTATAAAATGGATGAACCTTCCTCTACCTCTCATCTGCGAATGAAGGAAGCGATGTTCCAGCGAGGTTTGATCAGCAGTTCGCTTGCGAGGAAGCCAGTATTACCTTTAACTCAAAAGGAAAAAGAAGAGATTCGTCAGGGCCTTCAAAGTGTTGGTTTACTTAAGGAAAACGTTAGTAAATAACAGACCATTGATTTCATGATGAAGGTGAGTCAGGTTATAATAGAGTATAAAACAACAGACTCCCGGAGGTATGAAATGTGTCAGTAAGTATTAAAGATGTCGCATTGAAAGCTGGAGTATCTATCGCCTCTGTTTCCCGAGTATTAAGTGGCAAACCAGGAGTAGGTGCTCAAACGGCTGAAAGAATCAAACAAGTGATTGATGAATTAGGCTATCGTCCTAATTTAGGAGCTAGAGGGCTCGTTAAAAGAAAGACTGGCAATATTGCTGTCGTGGTTCCTCGTGGTTCATATATTTTGAATAATCCATTTTTTTCGACGATTTTAGATGGGATAGCGAAGGAATTAGATGAGACTGAATTCAATATGTTGATGTCATTTACATCTGTGCAGCAGCAGCGATTACTTGAAACGCAGGCTGTAGATGGTGCCATTTTATTTTCTCCAAGAAATGAAGAATTGAGCATGGATTGGTTAAAAAGTTTAGCTATTCCCATTATCGTTGTCGGAAGTTACTTAGAGGATTCTCCATTTCCATGTGTCAGGCCAGATGATGAGGAAGGTGTGTGTCAATCTGTCACGGCCTTATTTGATAAAGGTCATCGAACCATTGGACTGGTCAATGGTCCAATGAGTTCGATGCATAGTGTGAGGTATTACAAGGGGTATGAGCGTACACTGAAAAGTTTAGGATTAACAATGAACAAAGAGCTTGTGTTTGAGTTAGATGAATTTGATGGGGGAAAAGTAGTAGAAGTGGTTTCTCAATTTCTCCAAGGAAACCAGCACATGACTGGAGTTGTATGCTCTTCAGATTTTTTGGCGATAGGGGTCATGAAAGCGGCAGATATCGCAAATGTGTCAATACCTCATGATTTGTCTGTCATTGGTGCTGATGATGTGCCCATTGCAAGTTTTCTAACCCCTTCTTTATCTTCTGTTCATGTTGATTTAGTTGGAATGGGAAGAAAAGCGGTTTCTTTACTAACGCAGTTAGTAGAAGGAGAACAGTTAGAGAAGATGGAACACATCTTCCCGATGTACTATGTAGATCGTGGCACCACGGGAACGCCAAAAAAGAAATGATAGATGCTGAAAACTCATATGATCGCTTTAGAATGTCTCTTCATTTAAAATGTAAGCGATTTCTTTTGTGCTCATCAGCATGTACTTTTGCATCATTTCCTCTATTAAGGAGGAGATTTCATGACGTTAGAACTCAGCGGAAATTCAAATTCTCATGATGAGCAAGTTGTTGATAGAGCTTCACAACTATTGACTAGGATGGAAAGTGTACCTTTTTCGAGATGGCATTTAAAACCTCGTATCATTATGGGATCTGCTACCTTTTTTGATGCTTTTGATGCGCTATCTTTAGCGTTTGTTCTCCCAGTTCTCATCGGCATGTGGAATTTATCACCTGCTCAAATTGGTCTTCTTATTGGGTCTGGTTATATCGGACAAGCGATTGGTGCTATTTTCTTTGGGTGGTTAGCAGAAAGACGTGGCCGTGTATTTAGTGCAAAGTGGACTGTATTTCTCATGTCTATTATGAGTATCGCATGTGTATTTTCAGGTAACTTTATGGCCCTTTTTATTTTTCGTTTTATACAGGGGATTGGAGTAGGAGGAGAAGTGCCAGTAGCGGCCTCATATATCAATGAGTTGTCCCGGGCCCAAGGCAGAGGGAGATTTTTTATGCTCTATGAGATGATTTTTCCATTAGGATTAATGATCTCAGCTCAAATTGGTGCATTTGTTGTCCCTAGCTTTGGCTGGAAATGGATGTTCTTGATTGGTGGAATTGGGGGGTTAATCGTCTTTGTCTTCTTTTTCATGTTGCGTGAATCTCCAAGATGGCTTATTTCAAAAGGCAGGTTAGATGAAGCCGAAAGAATCATTGAAGAGATTGAAGCTAGTACGGACAAACGAATGCCTGTTGCAAAGCAAGTGTCCAGCAGCACTGAAAAAGGCGACTGGAAAGAGCTCTTTTCTACTTTTTATCGTAAAAGAACATTGATCGTATGGGGACTATGGTTTTCTGCCTACTTTGTATCGAATGGATTAAATAATTGGTTACCGAGTCTTTATAATACGGTTTACAATTTGCCGGTTGGAGATTCATTAAGGGCAGCCTCTCTCACAAATATTTTACAGACCATAGGGGTATTCGCTTGTGCATTTTTAATCGATAAAGTAGGACGGAAGCGCTGGGCAACCATTGCATTTATCGTAACAGGTGCTTTATTAACGGCTTTATGGATCAGCGGAGCAAATTCTCCAGAAAGCGTTATTTATTTAGGGTCCGCTGCCTACGGAATGATGGGAACAATTACAGTTCTTCTCTATTTATATACACCTGAAATCTATCCTACCCGTATGAGGGTAATTGGTACGGCATTTGCTACAGCGTGGCTTAGGCTGGCCTCAGCGATTGCTCCTATTATGATAGGTTTTATTTTAGAGGTGAGCGGTGTTTCAACTATTTTTATTCTTTTTGCAAGTGTGACTGTAGTGGGAGCAATTCTTGCTTTTAAAATGATCGAAACGAGAGAGAAAGTATTAGAGGATATTGCACCGTAAGTGATGCATGCAGTGAAGAACTTATTCTAAAGAGGGTAGGTTCTTTTTTTATTCAGAGGATTTACGTACACTTTTGAAAAAGCCTAACCTACCTCAGTTCAATTATCTTATAATAGAAACATCATGCAGCACTCCTTGTCACGAACATGAAAAGTAATATCTATCAGATAGTGGAAATGTATATTCATAATATAAAAGTCTACCGGCTAGGGTAGACTTTTTCGATCAGGTTAATGTTTGATCCCTTGAAGCAGTGCAGCTTTTAGGCAAAAGGATGTTGGCTGACGATGTTCGTCGAATTGCAGTTGAAACAGCTGTTTCGTTTCATCGTCTGCAGCATGAAGGTGGGCAACGATTTCCTTTTGAACATTTTCTGGTGTACGTCCTCGTATGATCCAGTCCTGATAATCAATATGCAGATCCCAGTAACGGATATCTTCTTTCGTCAGATGGTTGTCAGCGAAAAGCTCTTCCCATTCTGATAACGAGCTTTCTCGCACATGGGAGGGATCTCTCAGTCTATTTAAATGATTAATAAAGTCATCCTGTGCTTGGTTTTCAGGTGCATAATGATCGACAAGTAGAAATTTGCCGCCTTTCTTTAAGACTCGGCTGATTTCAGACATGGCTGCCGGGAGATGTGGGAAGTGATGAGCAGCAAATCGGCATGTGACGAGATCAAATGATGCATCAGAAAAGGGCAATGCGTCTGCGGATGCCTGCTCAAACGTAATGTGGTTCAGCTGTCGCTCTTCCGCAAGTGCTGTAGCAACCTCGATCATTTTGGGTGTGACATCAATCCCGATTCCTTTAGAGATGACGTCTGAAAAGGAAAAAACGGTATGACCTGCCGCGCAGCCGATATCAAGTAGATGCTCATCGCCCTTTGCCTTCGCCGCCGTTTTCATCCATTCAAGTTCTTTTCCCGCTGCAAAGATGGGTGAATCTCGGTAGTTCTCTGCATTTTGTGAGAATTGTTTCTCGGCTTTTGAATATGGATTCATTCCTTTACCCCCTTTTTGTTGTTTCTTTATCGTAGGGTTCTTCCCGTGATTTGTCTAAGACATAAAAGATATGATATGAATAGTTAAAACCTATGAGGTGAGAGAAGTGGATATACGAATGATGGAATATGTCATGGAAGTGTACCGGCAGCAAAGCTTTACAAAAGCAGCGGAAAAACTTCACATTGCACAGCCCTCGTTAAGTCAGCAAATTAAAAAACTTGAGGAGGAATTAGATACTCCTCTGTTTATTCGGAAGTATGGACAAGTCACTCCTACACCTCAAGGAAACCGATTGATCAAAAGAGCAGAAACCATTTTGAAGGAACGAGATGATTTGTTGCGTGAGATGGGGGAAGCTGCTTATGAGGTAGGGAAAGAACTGAAGATCGGTGCGCCAGCTGTCACAGGGGGATATGTCCTGCCAAGTTTATTAAAAACCTATTGTCAAACGTATCCGCACGTTCACGTTCATTTGATAGAAGAATCGCCTCGTGAGCTAGAAAGACGTTTACTCGCTGGGAAACTGGATCTGGCGATTCTTTCTCTGCCTGTCGAGCATGAATCATTGAAAACAAAACAAATGCTGACAGAGCCGCTTCTCCTCGCCATTCCGCAAACGGCTCAACCGTGGTTGACGGATGAACTGAATGAAATCATCAATCAAGCGGATCAAGAAGGGTCTATCTCGTTTCATCTTCTGGAAGATGCCCCATTTATTATGCTGAAAGAGGGATATGGCTTTCGGCAAGTGGTCACGGAACTGTGCCGTCATCATGGCTTTCGGCCGAGGATTGCATTTGAAACAAGTCATATTCAAACAGCTCAGGCATTGGTTGAAAATGAGCTAGGTGTGACGGTGGTGCCGAAAATGGTGGCACAAGAGGAAAGGAAAGCAGTCACTTATTTACACATTGATTCATGCCCAACCCGCACACTTGTGTTTGCATATGTGGAAGAAAGATATTTAACGAAAGCCGCTCAAGCCTTCATGGACCTTCAACAGAATCAAGGAAAAGCTTAAACAAACGTTTAATTAAACGCAAAAAGCAGGGGAGTCCCCTGCTTTTACCTTTTTTCAGCGTGATAGAAAACCTTTGCAGTTTAGGAAGGACGAGTACCGACGCGGAGCGAATTTGACATTCGTGAGCACCGGCACGCAGGACTGACACCGAATGCGAGGGTTTGTCTACACGCTGAAAGCAGGGGAGTCCCCTGCTTTCTAATATAAATCCAGCCGCTGATCTGTCATGACGGGGATTTGTTGTCTCACTTCATCTACGAGCTGAAGATCAATGTTTGCATAATAAATGTCTTCTTCATCATTTGTCTCAAGCAGAATGCGTCCGAGCGGGTCAATCACCATGGAGTGACCAGGGAATTCAGTGTCTCTGCTTGTGCCCGTCCGGTTCACCGCAATCACAAATGACTGATTCTCAATGGCTCTTGCGATGAGCAGACTGCGCCAATGGTCCACTCTTGCTGACGGCCATTGAGCGGTATTAACAAGCACCTTCGCCCCTTTGTTCACGAGCGTCCTAGAAAGCTGAGGGAAGCGGAGGTCATAGCAGATCATGGTGCCAATCTTGACATCTTCATCATAGTTAAATAAACCAAGCTGATGACCGGCGGTTAAATAGTTGTGTTCATCCATTAAGCGGAATAAATGAATTTTATCATAATCTAACAAAAGCTCACCTTGACGGTCAAACACATACATCGTGTTGGTGATATCTTCATTTGTTGTCCGTTTATTCAAGACACTTCCAGCGATGAGATACACTTGGTGCTGACGAGCAAAGGAAGAGAAGAGTTTTTTTGTCCGCTCACCATCTGCATCGGCAAGCTCATCCGCTTGTTCCAGCGCATAGCCGGTATTCCACATTTCAGGTAGAATAATCAAATCAGGCTGTTGGCGGATGGCTTCTTCTAAACATGCTTCTGCTTTCTGAAAGTTTACATCAGGTTCTCCTATTTGTACGTCCATTTGAATCAGGGCGATGTTCATGTCGGTCTTCCTCCTTTATTCGTTTCATGCAATGAATGATTCGGGTGATATTGCCTGAAGCATCTAGTCTTCAAGCCAGTTTCTTTATCATAAAGCTTTCCGCCATCTTTGCCAATAGAAATGTCAGAAGGTTTTGTGAAATGACTTTCTCAATCAAGAAATGAGTGGTATGATACTCATAACTAATAAAACAAAGGGGAATAGTATGATATGCAATTGTTCGATTTATCACTAGAAGAGCTAAAAAAATATAAACCAAAGAAAACAGCACGTCCTGATTTCTCAGACTTTTGGAAGAAATCGCTCGAAGAACTGCGCCAAGTGGAGGCAGAGCCAACACTCGAATCTTATGACTATCCAGTGAAAGGCGTCAAGGTGTACCGCCTGACGTATCAAAGCTTTGGACATTCTAAAATTGAAGGCTTTTATGCTGTGCCTGATCAAACTGGTCCGCATCCATCGCTCGTTCGTTTTCATGGCTATAATGCCAGCTATGACGGCGGCATTCACGACATCGTCAACTGGGCGCTGCATGGCTATGCGACGTTTGGAATGCTTGTCCGTGGTCAAGGTGGCAGTGAAGACACATCAGTGACGCCAGGCGGGCATGCATTAGGGTGGATGACAAAAGGCATTTTATCGAAGGATACGTACTATTATCGAGGCGTTTATCTAGATGCTGTTCGTGCACTCGAAGTCATTCAGTCTTTCCCCGAAGTAGATGAACACCGTATCGGCGTGATCGGTGGAAGTCAGGGGGGTGCGTTAGCGATTGCGGCCGCAGCCCTTTCAGACATTCCGAAAGTCGTCGTGGCAGATTACCCTTATTTATCAAACTTCGAGCGTGCAGTGGACGTTGCCTTGGAGCAGCCTTATTTAGAAATCAATTCATACTTTCGCAGAAACAGTGATCCTGAAGCTGAAGAAAAGGGATTTGAGACATTAAGTTACTTTGATTTAATCAATTTAGCCGGCTGGGTGAAACAGCCAACATTGATGGCGATCGGTCTGATTGATCAAGTGACACCGCCATCCACCGTGTTTGCGGCATACAATCATTTAGAAACAGATAAAGAGCTGAAAGTGTACCGATATTTTGGGCACGAGTTTATTCCTGCTTTTCAAACAGAGAAGCTGTCCTTTTTACAAAAGCATTTGCTTCTATCAACATAAGAGCATGACAAAGAGCTAAAATGACATTCATTTTAGCTCTTTGTCTTTTTTCAGCTATTGGAGCGATCAGCTTAATAACTGGTGTTCTGTCTTGTTTTTTCATCAGGTACTAATGCTGTAACGATCAGGGCAAGGGCTGTGATGATGTGAAGGATGAATCCGAGAATCGGAATCCATGCAAGGCAGGATGTGACAATTCCAATGATACTTCCGATCATTGGTCCCTGGTCTCGCTTCGATAAGACGAGTGTGATAATATGCAGAATAAGCATGACCATGAGCGGTGAATAGCCATTGCTGATAACGAATAGACCTCCGATCACAGGGATAGCAAGGCAAGCTTCAAAAATCCCAGTGATCCATTTCATAATGCGAGATATAGACATCAGATCCAACTCCTTTTTCATATATGTCTTATTCGTATTTTCCCAAAAGGTGAAGAAGTCATGCAGAATTCTATAGAAAGAGTTGATGGACACTTGAGAGAGAGAATTAAGGAAGAGCTGAAAATCATTGAAAAAACGTATGACATCAAGATTTGTCTCGCCGTTGAATCGGGCAGCAGGGCATGGGGATTTCCTTCAACTGACAGTGATTATGATGTTCGCTTTTTATACGTTCCCCGGAAAGAATGGTATTGGGCGATGGAAGAGCATCGTGATGTCATTGAACGGCCAATTGATGACATGCTTGATATAAGCGGCTGGGAGCTGCGAAAGGCGTTGCGTTTATTCAATAAATCGAATCCATCCATTATGGAATGGCTGTCTTCTGACATCATTTATGCTGAATCCTTCTCTCTAGCCAAGCAGCTAAGAGAATTAAAGGATCGAGCGTTTTACCCTGCGGCTTTGATGTATCATTACCTCAATATGGCGAAGCGGAATGAAAGCCGGCATTTACGAGGAGAGCAGGTGCGAATCAAGAAGTATTTCTATGTGCTTCGTCCGCTGCTTGCCTGTCAGTGGATTGAACGTTATCGAACAGTTCCACCAATGGACTTTCATGAATTACTCAAGGAGCTAGTGGAGGAAGGCCCGCTGTTAACAGAAATTCACGAACTGCTCAAACGTAAAATGGACGGAGAAGAAATGGATGTAGAGAACCGTCTCGCTCATGTCCATCCATTTATTGATCAAGAGCTGGTGCGTTTTGATGAATTGGTGAAAAGCTACAATCAGCCGAAAGACAATCTGATGCAAGAATTAAATGAGCTTTTGCAGTCTACCCTTGATGAGGTGTGGGCGTAAGCATGAAAGAGCCAGCCGGTTAGCGGTAGGCTCTTTTTTATCTCTTATTGTGATAAAACCACAAAAAAAGTCAGAATTTTTGTCATCTTCAAATATTGTAGTGGACAGCTCATGAGCCTTACAATAAAGACATAGCTTACAAAGAGTGGGAGGTGCCCTTTATGGAGTCGGTCACAAGAAATTTCTTCTTGTTTTTGTCAAAGAGCAGTCTCTTGAACCATATTGCTCGTAATTGGGGAAGTGCTGTTGCATCAAAGAAAATCATCGGTGGGAAGGATTTTGAGAGCGCTATCCCTGTCATCAAACGATTAAACGATCAAGGTATGGCCGTAACGGTTGATCACCTCGGTGAGTTTGTCACAAAGGCAGAGATTGCAAATGAGCGGACGAATGAGTGTATTCAAACCATTCAGCGAATTGCAGAGGCGGGACTCAATTCCCACGTCTCACTTAAAATGACATCGCTTGGCTTAGATATTGACGATGACCTTGTGTATCGCAATATGAAAAGCATTTTAGATACGGCAGAGAAACACCGTATTATGGTGACAATTGATATGGAGGATGAACAGCGCTGTCAAAAAACGCTGGACATTTTTAAAGAAATGAAATCTCAATATGAGTATGTCAGTACGGTTTTGCAGGCGTATTTGTACAGAACAGAACAAGATCTTGATGACCTAAATGAGTTGCAGCCATTTTTAAGACTTGTAAAGGGTGCCTATAAGGAATCTGCCGAAGTGGCGTATCCAAACAAAAAAGACGTCGATCAGAATTACAAGAAGCTGATCGAAAAGCAATTACTCTCAGGGAACTATACAGCCATTGCGACACATGACGATCAAATGATCGAATTTACGAAACATATTGTGAAAAAACACAATATACAGACAGATCAGTTCGAATTTCAAATGCTGTATGGCATGAGATCAGAAACGCAGCAAGCACTCGTGAAGGAAGGCTATCAAATGAGGGTCTACACCCCGTATGGACGAGAGTGGTATGGCTACTACATGAGACGTCTTGCAGAACGACCGGCAAACATTGCATTTGCTTTAAAAGGGATGACGAGAAAATAATTTGAAACGGGAGCGTGACAAAGATGACAACACCTTACAAGCATGAACCATTCACGGATTTTAGCCAGGAAGAAAATCGCCAAGCGTTTGAACAAGCATTAGCCAAAGTAACAGAATCACTTGGGCAAACCTATCCGCTTGTGATTAATGGAGAAAGAATCGAAACAACAGACAAGATTGTCTCGATCAATCCGGCGAAGAAGGAAGAAGTCGTGGGTACCGTATCAAAAGCTGGGAAAGAAGAGGCAGAGCAAGCGATTCAAGCTGCGGCAAAAGCGTTTGAAACATGGCGCTACACGTCTCCAGAAGAAAGAGCCGGCGTCTTATTCCGCGCTGCGGCAAGCATTCGCCGTAAAAAGCATGAGTATTCAGCCCTTCTCGTAAAAGAAGCAGGGAAGCCTTGGAATGAAGCGGATGCAGATACAGCAGAAGCCATTGACTTCCTAGAGTATTATGCCCGTCAAATGCTAGAGCTTGCGAAAGGCAAACCGGTGAACAGCCGCGAAGGGGAACGCAATCAATATGTGTACACACCAACTGGCGTGACGCTTGTCATTCCACCATGGAACTTCTTGTTTGCGATCATGGCAGGAACAACCGTTGCACCAATCGTCACAGGGAATACAGTTGTTTTAAAACCAGCAAGTGCGACGCCTGTCATTGCAGCCCGCTTTGTAGAAGAACTGGAGCAAGCAGGTCTTCCGAAAGGTGTTGTCAACTTCGTGCCAGGTAGCGGAGCAGAAGTAGGAGATTACTTAGTAGATCATCCGAAAACAAGCCTTATTACATTCACTGGATCAAGAGAAGTGGGCACACGTATTTTTGAACGTGCGGCAAAAGTACAGCCAGGACAACAGCATTTAAAGCGTGTCATTGCTGAAATGGGCGGTAAAGATACAGTCGTTGTAGATGAGGATGCAGATGTTGAATTAGCGGCTAACGCCATTTTCACATCAGCCTTCGGATTCTCAGGTCAAAAATGTTCAGCTGGATCTCGGGCAGTCGTCCACGAGAAACTGTATGACCAAGTCGTTGAGCGAGTGAAAGAAATCACAGAAACGAAAAAAACAGCGAATCCGTTATCAGCTGATGTGTACATGGGACCTGTCATTGATCAAGCTTCCTTTGACAAGATCACAGAATATATCGAGATTGGCAAGCAAGAAGGCCGTCTAGTCACTGGCGGAACAAGTGATGATTCAGAAGGGTACTTCATTCATCCAACCGTGTTTGCAGATCTAGAGCCAACATCTCGTTTAATGCAAGAAGAAATCTTTGGACCTGTCCTAGCTTTCTCAAAAGTCTCAAGCTTTGATGAGGCGCTTGAAGTAGCCAACAACACAGAATACGGGTTAACCGGTGCGGTCATTACAAATAATCGTGATCACATCAACCGTGCGAAGCAGGAGTTCCATGTCGGGAACCTTTACTTTAACCGTAACTGTACGGGAGCGATTGTGGGTTACCACCCATTTGGAGGCTTTAAAATGTCAGGAACTGATTCAAAAGCAGGCGGACCAGATTATCTTGCTCTGCACATGCAGGCCAAAACGATTAGCGAAATGTTTTAATATGGAAAAGCATGAACTCGTGCAGGCGAGTTCATGCTTTTTTTACCTGTCTACGACTTGTTTCTATACAAATATCACTGGAAAGAAGTATGATAAATGTATCACTTATTCAGGGAGCAATCGGGATGGAAGAGATATTAGAAAAGCTTCATACATTTTTTGATGTCGATAAATTAATTGCATTTATTAGTGGTTATTTAAAGAAACCAGTCATTTTAGAAAGTACTGAATGTCAGCTGCTTGCTTATAATTCTTACAGCATCCAGCAGTTCGACCCAGTCAATCAGCAAACCATTTTCTCAAAGGAATGTCCGGGAGCTGTGGTGGATTGGTTAAAAAAAACAGGGGTCATTGAGCAGCTATATACAGATTCAAATCCTTTTTATGTGAATGGTCATGAGGAGCTCGGGTTTAATCGACGAGTAGCTGTGAGCGCCAAGCACAAACAAGAGGTTGTCGGCTTTATTTGGGTGCAGGACATTGAAGATTCTCTCTCTCAAGAGGAGCTGCAATTTTTACACGAGGCATCGTTTCAAGTTGGAAAAGTCATTTATAAAAATAAGAAACAGTTGGAGAAAAAAGAAGGCAAGATTGAAGAGTTCTTCAAAAAGGTCATGGATGATCATTTTTATACAGAAGAAGAGCTGAAATGGGAAGCTGAGAATTTAAGCATACCACTGCCAGCTGTCTTTACTGTGATGGTTGTTCATGCCGCCGATAACAAAAGTGAGACGGCAGAAGATGTGAAGGATATGATTAGAACCTATTTACAGCTAGAAGACAAGGTCAATCATGTCTACTCTGTGCAAGCAGACATCGTCGTGATATTAGGCAGTTTGTCAGATCGCCACTCACCAAAAGCGACCGCTGCGGATGTCGTCGCCCATCTTCAATCGAAAACGCATACACACCCATCTCCTTTATATATTGGGATGGGAAGAGAATATCGAGATGTCATGAAAATGAGCACAAGTCGATTTGAAGCGATAGAAGTCGTGAAAGCAGTGAAGATTGTCGGCGGACAGGAATTGATTCCATACGATTACGAGCATTTGGGGGTCTTCCGGTTCTTAGACTCGATTTACAGTCACCAAAAAAAGAAAAACGACTTCAATCCAGATTTGTTGCGCCTAAAGGAAAAAGACCGTGACAGCCAAACATCATTTTTAAAAACTTTAGAGGTCTACTTATTGAATAATTGCAAGCTAAAACCAGCTGCAGAGCAGTTGTTTATTCATCAAAATACACTAAACTATCGAATGAAACAAATTTTTGAAATGACGTCTATCGATTTAAGTCATTTTAGCCAGCGATGTGAGTTATTTATTGAATTGATGCTGATGAAAAAAGATCAATAGGCGTGGACTCCGCAGGTGCAAAGGCTGACCTGCGGATTTTTATGCGAGATGATAAAATGGCATACAATTGCCTTATTTCGTTGTATGATAGATAAAGATTTTATAAGGAAAGTGAAAGGAGGGCCACCTTTGGGATCAGTCACCTTGGCCATTTTAATTTTCATCATGACCCTCGTCCTTGTCATTTGGCAGCCAGGACGTTTAACCATTGGATGGTCAGCATGCGGGGGAGCGATTCTTGCGCTTGCTTTTGGGGTCGTTCATTTGGACGATGTATGGGAAGTTACCCAAATTGTTTGGAACGCCACCTTTGCATTTATTGGAATTATCATCATTTCATTGATTTTAGATGAGATTGGTTTTTTTGAATGGGCGGCACTTCATATGGCAAAAGCCGCAAGAGGGAACGGGGTCCGCATGTTTATTTATTTAACATTGCTCGGCGCTGTGGTAGCAGCTTTTTTTGCCAACGATGGAGCGGCACTTATCTTAACCCCGATCGTTTTATCTGTGGTCAGAGCGCTGAAGCTGGATGAGCGTATGATCCTGCCATTTGTCATGGCAAGCGGCTTTATTGCAGATACGACGTCTTTGCCATTTGTCATTAGTAACTTGGTCAATATCGTTTCAGCTGATTATTTTCATATTGGCTTTCTTGAATATACAGCAAACATGTTCGTCCCAAACCTTGTATCGCTTGGCGCTAGTATGCTTGTGTTGTATGTGTTTTATCGGAAACTCATCCCGAAAACGTACGATGTTTCGCAGGCGAAGGAACCAGCTTCGGCCATTCGTGATCTGCGCATGTTCCGGTTATCTTGGTATGTGTTAGGGTGCTTGCTTGTTGGATATTTTGCTGGCGAATTGGCAGGCATTCCGGTGTCAATCATTGTAGGAGGCATTGCCATTGCTTTCTTATGGCTGGCGAAACGGAGTCCACAAGTAGCGACAAAACGAGTCGTCAAAGAAGCGCCGTGGTCGATTGTGTTTTTCTCTATCGGCATGTATGTCGTGGTGTATGGGCTGAAAAATGTCGGCCTGACAGAAATTTTAGCGGCGTGGATTGAACAGGGGGCGTCACACGGTTTACTTGCGGGAACGATGTTTATGGGGGTTCTGGCAGCAGTGCTATCTTCTGTCATGAACAACCTCCCAACCGTTTTAATTGATGCGATTGCCATCGGTCACACAGATACAGCAGGTGTGATGAGAGATGCACTGATTTATGCCAACGTCATCGGCTCAAACCTTGGTCCGAAAATGACCCCAATCGGTTCATTGGCGACATTGCTGTGGCTTCATGTCTTGAAGAAAAAAGGTGTGCATATTTCTTGGGGAGCATACATGAAAGCTGGAATCATTCTAACCATACCAACGCTGATCATCACGTTATTGGGGTTGTATGTGTGGTTATGGTTGATACATTAAAAAGCAGATCCCATGGATTTGCTCAGCGTGAAGACAAACCCTCGCATTCGGTGTCAGTCCTGCGCGCTGGTGCTCACGAATGTCAAATTCGCTCTGCTCCAGTGCTCGTCCTTCCTAGACTGCAAAGGTTTTCTTTTACGCTGAAAAGGAAACAAAGGGCTAAAATCAAGTTCATTTTAGCCCTTTGTTAACAATCTGAGCAGATCCAATGGATCTGTTTTTTGTTGTTATAGATATTTTGCATAGCGTTTTTCCAAAAAGTCTTGGAGCAATGAGACCACACTGCATATGCCCCAGTAAATCAAGGCAACCAATATATACATGGTCATATAATCAAATTCTCGTCCACCCACAATTTTTGCTTGCTGGAAGAGTTCTGGCACAGTAATCATTGCCGCTAGTGAGGAAGCTTTGATTAAATCAAGCATGACGTTGGTCAGGGGCGGCAGTGCAATGCGCACGGATTGAGGCAAAATGACTCCGCGCATCGTTTGCCAATAACTGAGACCAAGTGATTTGGCGGCTTCCACTTGACCACTTGGAACAGAGGAGAGAGCCGCCCGGTTAATTTCGGCAATGTATGCAGCACTATTGAAGCTGAATCCAATAATAGCAGCAGTGACAGCTGTAAATTCAATGCCGATGTAAGGGAATCCGAAATAAAGGATAAACAAAATGACCAGAATGGGAACCCCACGCATGAATGAAATATACAGCCGTGCAGGCAGCCGAAGGAACCACGTATTTGCCATTCGAGCAAGGGCAATAAAAAAGCCTAGAATCGTACCAAAAAACATGCTCACAAAAGAAATGAGCAGCGTCAGCCAGATGCCTTTCATGACAAATGGAAATGACGCTTTTGCCAGTGCAGGATTAAAGATATATTCTAAATGAATATCTCCCACGGCTGCGGCTCCTTATTTAGAAATGTCGACATCTTCGACATCAACATCAATTTTCTTTGAGACGTCAGCATGATTAAAGAATTTCTCCGAAATCTTTTTCATGGTTCCATCTTTTTTCATCTCTTTTAATACACGATTTAATTCTTTTTGAAGCTCTGTATTGTCTTTTTTCATCACAAACCCTTGTTCATTCGGCATGTATTTTAAGTCTGGATGGATCGTAATATTTAGCTTAGGGAATGCAGCAAGCGCCAGTGTTTGCAAGTAGTAGTCATTTAAAATGACATCTGTACGGCCGTTTGCAACATCCTTTAAATATTGCTCGTTTGTGGCATTATCATAGATGACTTCTTTTGCACCATACTTACGGGCAACATCCATATAAATAGTCGTTGCAGCACCTGCTGCTTTCTTTCCTTTTAAATCCTTTAGCGTTTTAATACCTGACAGATCATCTTTTCTGACGATAGCGGTTCCATATGAGTATTTATAAGGTGTTGAAAAGGCGAACTTATCTTTCCTGTCATCTGTGATGTCGATATCGTTTGCAGCGGCATCCACCTGACCTGAATTAATGGCACTGAGCATACCGTCATAACCCATTTCTTTAAATTCTACTTTTACGTCAAGGCGCTTAAATGCTTCTTTGACGACTTCCACTTCATAGCCAGTCAATTGATCCTTGCCGTTCGATGTATCATGGTAAGACGTAGGATACAAAGTGCCTGAAGTAGCGACCACGATTTTCCCTTTCTTTTGAATCTGATCCCACTTTGATTCTCCAGACTGAGGTGAGCCTGATTGATTGCAAGCAGACATGACAAGCATGAGAGCAGACACAACAAGCAGCACCCATATAGGTTTTCTATGATAAAAACGACTCATTTAAGAATCCTCCTCTATTTTTTATACAAAACAAAACATAGCACGCTTTTTCAGTTAGGACAACGTTTTCAGATGAAAAGCGAAAAAGTAAGAATATTATGTGCAATTTGACGGTGTGAATAATGTATAAAAAAGGAAAGGATGCGCAAATTAAAATCGAATAAAGGAGGGAACGACAGAGATGAAAAAAACAAGTGGTTTGATCATACTAACGATGGTGATATTATTTGGTTTTCAAGTGAATACGGCTCATGGAGAAACACCACAAATGGAAAAGCGCCCCGTCACGCATCAAGTAAAATTAACGACAGAGCAACAAAAACAAATTGAAGTACTTGAACAGCAAATTTTGTCTAAACGAAAAGAAGTGATCGAAAAATACGTTCAGTATGGTGTGTTAACGAAGGAACAAGGTACGCACATCACAAAACGAATGGATGAACATTACAATCACTTAAAAAATAACGGGTTTGTTCCATTACTAAAAAAACCACAGCACCATCGACCATAAGTTCAAGAAAACCGGCAGCAAGGTGCCGGTTTTTATTGTTTATGTGTTAAAAGGTCAGCGTCTCACCATCTTGAGGGACAAAAATGGCCTGATCTGCATGATTCTCTTGAATGTAAGATGTTAATGCCGCTCTTGTTAATAAACAATGATTCACGGCTTCAAGGTGACAGGCGATGATTTGAGCTTGTGGTTGAGTATGGTGAATGTCTACAATCTCTTCCTTTGTCATCGTAATTGGATCTCCCTCTAAAAATTGGGCAGCCCCACTATTGACCACAATAATATCTGGCTGGCATGTATTCACAACCTCTTTCGGCTCATCACACCAAATGGTATCTCCTGCAATATAAAGAGTAGGCTCATCAGGATGAGAGAAAACAAAACCGCTCACTTGTCCCATCCGTTTAGCGGTTTCTCCTGTCCCGTGCTGCCCGCCAGTTCGTTTGATATGAACACCGCAAACATCCATTTCATCTTCAATGCATGTGACATGCTGAAATCCAGCTTCTTTTACTTCCGTGCGATCTTTCTCTGATTGAGTATAGATCGGCAAAGTTTGAGCTATTCTCTTTTTTGCCTCGTCGTCAAAGTGATCTACATGTAAATGAGTGAGCAGGACAGCATCAGGCTGTAATATCTTGTCCAAATCAATGTTTGCAGGCAGCTCAACAATTGGATTGTTTACATGTTGATTGGCAGTATGCGGGAACGGTGGATAGGTTCCTTTTGCTGCTAAAAAGGGATCGATTAAAAATGTTGACGGACCATATTGAAGGTATAAAGTAGCATTACGAATGAGTGTTATTTTCATTAGAAGGCCTCCTTTTTTTCTTATTAAGTTTACAGTATATTAAAAGAGCCTCATGTGACAGAGGATCATGAAAGTCTTTCAGCGGAACGACTTGATTTTTGAAAGAGGTGAGCTAATGCTAGACAAAACAGATATGGATATATTAAAAGAACTCTCAAAGAATAGCCGATTGACGATGAAAGCACTTGGTGAAAAAGTCCATTTAACCGGTCAAGCTGCTAAAAATAGAGTTTTAAAGCTTGAGGAAGAGGGGATTATTGAAGCCTATACCATTTCAATTAACTGGCGGACACAGCAGAACATCCAAACATTTTTGCAGCTCTTTACCCGAAGTTATGATCATGAACCGCTTTTATCGTTTCTCCACCAAAAGGAAGAAATCAAAAACCTGTTTAAAATAAGTGGAGAGGGCTGTTATATGGCTGAAGGACATTTCTCCAGTCATGATGAGCTTGATCAATTTTTAACGGAGCTAACAAAGCATGCAAATTATAAATTGTCTATCGCTGTGAAACGTCTCACTCATCAAGAATAGATGAGGCGCAGGAGGAAATAACCGATGAAAAGATTAATTGAACATCAGGCTGAACCGATCACAAAGGAAAGAATCAAAGCGGATTTGGTTCAACTTGGTGTAAGGAAGGGCATGACCTTATGTGTCCACTCATCCTTGTCATCTATTGGCTGGGTGAATGGAGGGGCCATAGCAGTTATCCAAGCTATGATGGATATTTTAACAGATGAAGGAACACTGATTATGCCGGCACAAACATTAGAGCTGTCTGATCCTGCTGATTGGATCAATCCGCCTGTTCCTTATTCTTGGTGGAGACCGATCAAAGACACGATGCCTGCATTTGATCCAGCTTACACAGCTCCAACAGCAATGGGAAAGGTAGCGGAGACCTTTTGGAAATACCCAGGCGTAGAAAGAAGCAATCATCCTCATTTCTCATTCACCGCCTGGGGGAAAAGGAAACATGAAGTGTTGAACCACCATGCGCTTCCTTATGGTTTAGGAGAAAATTCACCTCTTGGACGTATGTACAATCTTGATGCAAAAGTGCTGCTAATTGGCACATCATTCGAGAGTGTTACAGCTTTTCACTTAGCTGAATATCGAATCTCACAGCAAGACCTCATGACACGAGGGGCCCCCATTTTAGAGAATGGTTGGAGGGTGTGGAAAGAGTATCAAGATATCATCACAAGAGAAGAACTATTTGAACAGATTGGTCGTGACTTTTTACAATCAGAATGTAGTTATAACCACAGTCAAATCGGGCTAGCCAATTCGTATTTATTGCCGATGAGAGAATCAGTCGATTTTGCAGAAAAATGGCTTGAGCAGTACGACCAGGCGTGATCTAAGCAGTCTGAAAATCAAAATAATAGAGATCTTGATCAGGGTGCTCAGATATATAGCAGGTGAGCTGATAGTCTCCTTTTGGAATGGAGAAAGACAGTACCTGGGCCATGACGCTTGTCAGATAAACCTGATCACTTGAATGAGTAAATGGCACTGTGATGACTCTATCAACGGATGATGGAGGCTCATGGCTGTTTAATGTCACGATAATAGAAGCCTTTCCGTTATTGATGCCTTCAAAAGAAATACCTCGATCCCCAGTTGCAAATCCTTGAAGAATATCGTCATCTGTCCAATCAATCACAGGTGGCGTCGTGCTTCCAGTGTATACGGTGATTTGGTGATAGGAGATAGATAGGGGATACGTTTGATTTAAATCATTCATATAGATAACTCCTTTATTCATAAAATTTGTCCAGCTCGCGATCATGTTGAAAAGTGAATGTTTGAAAGTAAGATAATTGAAGAGAATGTTAGGCAGCAAGACGATTGTCGCCGTCTTGCGCTACTGTTTGAGGGATCTAGATGTGAAATTGTGAAACCATTTCTTTTAGGTCTCCTGCTAAATGGGCAAGAGCCTCTGATGAAGCTGTTACTTCTTCCATTGCTGCAAATTGTTCTTCTGTTAAACCTGCTACTTGTTGTGAATGTTCACTCGCCAGTTTAACGCCTTCTGTGATAGAGGCAAAGGTCTGCTTCGCATCATTTGTATAAGCTGCGATTTTTTGGGATGCATCTGATAAATGTTTAATGCCATCTGCCATTTCCTTCATTGACTGCTGAATGTCAATAAATGAATCCTCTGTATGAGAAATAAGAACAGCCCCTTGAGCCGCTTCCTCTCGTACTCGTTTAATGGCACTCGTCGAATGATTCATCTCTTTTTGTATTTCGGAAATGAGATGTGAAATCATGTTGGATGATGTTTGCGATTCTTCTGCGAGCTTCCTCACTTCGTCTGCCACAACGGCAAAACCTTTTCCATGTTCACCTGCGCGTGCTGCCTCAATGGCCGCATTAAGAGCAAGTAGATTTGTTTGGTTAGCGATATCTGTAATCACTTTGGAAATTTGATCAATCTCGGCTGAACGTGTTTCCAGTGCTTGAATTGCTGTACCATTCTCTTCAATTGATTTTGCAATAGATGTCATTTGTGAATTGACTTCACCGATATTTTGTACACCTTTTTGGGCCATTTCTTGTGCGGACTGGCTTCTTGTTGCCATTTGTCCCGCATTTTCAGTGATGTTTACCAGCTCGTTAGATACTTGTCTCATCGTGTACTCACTAGCTGTCATTTGGGCTGATTGCTGTTCAGACGATTGAGCGACTTCTTGAATGGTATGGGTAATTTTTTCTGATGCTGCACTCGTTTCTTCTGCGCTAGCTGACAGCTCCTCAGAAGAGGTGGCTACTAATTCAGATGTTTTGATTACATTTAAAATGGTGTGATTTAATTTCTCACGCATCTTATTAAAGTGACCTGCCAGCTCAGAAAGTTCATCGCCTGTGTGATCTGTCACGTTGATGGTTAAATTTCCTTCGCCTGCACTCTTAATAGCAGATGCCATATGTTTGAGACGTGTCTGAATCCGCTTTGTGAAAATAGAAATAATGATAACAGAAACAATTAAACTTAACAGTAGAACCGTGACAAATTGAATAAAGAAAGACTGAAGCATTTGTGAAATCATGCTTTGATTTGCACCGGTATAGAAAATACCAATCGTTTCCCCTGTATCATTTTTGATGGGCATATAAGCCGTTTGGTAGTCTTTCCCGGCAACATTGGCTGTTCCGTAATAATTCTCGCCTTTATCCAAAACAGCGGCCTTTACTTCAGGTGAGACTTCGGTTCCTACAGCTCGTTTCCCGTTTAACATGACATTTGTGGCAACACGGGTATTTCCTTGGAAAATCGTGATTGTATCACCAGTATATTCGGCTAATTGATCAACCAATGTGTCATGGTTATTGATTTGAGTATTTCCTTTGTAAAGCTTGCCATCTTTTATCTGCCACGAGCCAGCAACCTTTTCAGTTAGGTAAGCGTATCCTAGCTTTAGATCGCCTTTTGCTTTTTCGGTGGCCATTTGCTTAATGTTCTCTGTCATTTCGCGGTTCACTACATAACCAACCACTGCTGAAAATACGATGAGGACACTTAAAAAGATCAGCATTATTTTGGCGCCAAGCCTCAGTTTTCCTTTTTTCTTCATGCTTTTTACTCCTTTAGGTATAAGGTAGGGTATCCCTCCTTAAGGATTATCGGCATGAAAAAAATGTTTGATATACGTGAATGCACTTACACAGAAATTTTTGTTGTGAAAAAAGGAAAGATAGTGCTACTCGATAATAAATTGGATTCTTGTGCCATCAGGATCATCTGATAATTGATGACTTACCCAAGAGCCTGCCCCCCTATTATCCGAAGGACGTACATATTTGACAGAAGCCCCTGCTCCACCTTCTTTACACATCGCCATTGGCCATTCATCACGATCATAACCACGCTTTGTTGGAATGCCATGAAGTGATTTGTCTCTTTGCTCATCACTATTTTTTCGATCAATGGTGCAAATGGAAGAATGACCTTCGTCAATAGCTTCTTCTATGTGCTTCGCGGTTTCTGGATATCGATCTGATGGAAAGTGAATGGTTTTGTCATAAGAAGAGTTTGTCGTCTCTTGTTTATGTTGCCCTAGTTGGACATAGCCTGTCGCTATACCAATGACAATCAATAAAAGCAAGAGAATGGTTTTAAGAAGTTTCATAGATGCTAGCTCTCTTTCTCTTTAGCGTATTTTGTAAACAGAAGTATAGCAGAATTACTTACCAATTTCTCCTCGTTTTGAAAAAACGTCTTTTAAAGTTTGAAAAACGGTTTTTACTTGTTTATGCTCTTTTCCTCGTTGTACAAACTCATAAAAATTTAATTTTGCTGCTCAAAAAACATATATGCTGATGCAAAATGGCTTTATGATTGGTTTTTGGGCTAATTTCAAGATTTTAACACACAGAAATTTCAAAAAAATAAAATTGACTAGACCGATATGCTTTAATAATATGGAGTCAAATATCAAAAAATGTCGTAATTTATCAAAATATGATTCCAATTACATTGCAGGAGGGAAGTACAAATGGCGGATGTCTCTTATCGGCTCGGAATAGACATAGGTGGAACATTTACTGATTTATCGCTGATGAATGAAGCGACAGGGGAGCTGACTGAACTCAAGACACCTACAGTGACAGATGACCCAGCTCAAGGAATTATCAATGGGCTGAAACTTCTAAAAGAAAGAGGTGTCGATTTATCCAAAATACAATATCTCGTACACGGGATGACAATCGGTCTTAATACATTATTGCAGAGAAAGGGAGCAGATTTAGCCCTTTTTGTAACAGAAGGTTTTCAAGACATTTTGTCATTACAGCGTTTACGTCTACCCATCCCTTATGACTTCAATTCTCAATTGCCAGAACCATTGATACCACGAAAACATGTATATCCAATCTCTGAAAGGCTCATACATGATGGTTCGATCAAAAAACCTCTCCAACTGCAGCAATTAGATGATGCTGTCCAGCAGGTCATGTCTAAAAAACTAGCAGGCATTGTCATTTCTTTTTTACATAGTTATCAGAATCCAGTTCATGAATTACAAGCTAAAGCCTATATTCATCACCATTACCCACAGTTAGAAGTCCTGACGTCTTCTGAGTTATGGCCCCAAATGAGGGAATATGAGCGGACAGTGATGTCTGTTGTCAATTTGTACATTCAACCAAAGGTGAAACAATATTTACAAACGTTGAAAAGCCGCTTGAAAGAAGAAGGTGTACCAATTTCTCCATACATTACCCAATCAAATGGTGGTTTAATGGATGCAGAAAGTGCAGCCACTTCACCCGTTAAAACACTTTTTTCTGGCCCGGCAGCTGGTGTAATTGGTGCGGCGAGAATTGCAACTTCTGCAAATGAACCCAATTTAATTACGTTTGATGTTGGTGGCACAAGTGCAGATATCTCGATCATTCAAAATGGGCAGCCTACAATGGCTCAATCGAATCAGCTTTCAGGATTTCCGATCATTCTTCCATCTGTTGCAATGTATTCGATAGGGGCTGGCGGAGGTTCTGTCGCATGGCTTGATCAAGGCGGGCTTCTTAAAGCAGGACCGGAATCAGTTGGCTCGCAGCCTGGACCTGCTTCGTATGGAAAGGGAAAAAAAGCTGCTTTAACCGATGCGTTTCTCATATGCGGTTACCTCAATCAAGATCGGTTTGCCGGAGGACATTTACAATTGCAGCGGTCTGCAGCGGAAATAGCCTTTCAGCCAATTGCTGATCAGCTTCATAAAACAGTCGAACAGGCGGCTGACCAGTTGATTCAAGTGGCTGTTGCCAATATGTACACAGAACTAAGCAATGTCATGGAGCAGCAAGGGTTTGACCCTAGAGATTTTAGTTTGTTGGCATTTGGCGGGGCAGGGCCTGTTGTTGCGAATTTCCTTGCGAGAGAAATTCATGCAAAAAATGTGGTCGTCCCTCCAAGTCCAGGAACATTATGTGCGCTAGGTGCACTTACAGCCGATTTTATCCATGATGCTGTGTTGTCTAAGAAAATCTGCTTACAAGACTATACGATTGACGAATTAAAACAAGATTATGAAATGCTTTCTCGCAAAGCAACGGATTGGTTCAGCCAGCAAAACATTCAACATATCAAACAAACGTCCATTTTGTTATTAGCAGATGCCCGCTATCAAGGACAGGCATTTGAGATTGAATTGCCATTATCGGTGGATTGGCTAAAGCAGGAACAAGACGTCTATCACCTGATTGAAGCTTTCCACAACCTGCATGAGCGTCAATATGGCCATAGAGATGATCAGGCGAACATTGAATTTACTCATTTGCGAGTTCGGGTTATAGGTGAAACGCCTCCACTGCCTTTCTCTCCTGGTGATGAAAGTAGCGGACAGCCTTTAATACCACAATCATACAGACGAATCTTTATAGAAGAAAAAGAGTACGAAGCATCTGTTTACAATCGGAGTACTTTGTCATTAGGTGCTGTTGTGAAAGGACCTGCCATCATTGAGCAAGATGATACGACAACATTGATTTTGCCAAACTGGGCAGGCAGCATAGACCATTCAGGAAACTTGGTGATTTCAAGGGAGGCGGCTTTACATGGGAACTGATCCAGCAAAGCTTGAGATGATGAGGAGTTATTTTAATGCGATTGCATCAGGCATGGGACATGTCATTGAGCGGACATCCTTTACAACATTCGTAAAAGAATCGGCGGATTTTGCCACAGCATTAGCCACGCCTTCTGGGGATTTCTTTGTTTACCCAAAAACAGTCGGTGTCACGATCTTTTTAGGGCTGAGTCTCAAAAAAGCGATTGAAGAAAGCGGACCGATGCAGCCGGGTGACATTATCATCACAAATGATCCTTATACGACAGACGGTTTAGCGACTCATTTGCCAGATGTCCATATCATCAAACCCATTTTTATAGAAGATGAAATTGTCAGCTATGCCTGGTCTTTTGTTCATGTAAGTGATGTGGGAGGTCTTGTCCCTTCAAGCATTTCTCCAACTGCAACAGATGTTCATCAGGAAGGATTAAGAATTCCACCAGTGAAAATCTATGAAGGTGGAAAAGAGAATCAGGTTGTTCGTACCTTTTTAAGAGCTAATAGCCGGGCGAGTCATTTAAATGATGGCGATATTAATGCGATGATTGCCGCTGTTAATACAGCAGAAATCAGACTAAAAGAAATGATCGAGAAATTTGGAAAAAACGAAGTGAAGCAAGGAATGATTGATCTGCTGAAGCAAGCAGAGGATCGCGCAGGCAAAGTAATTGAAGCCATCCCTGATGGAACGAGTGAATTCGCTGATTACTTGGATGATGATATGATTTCGGACGTGCCGATCCGATTAAAGATAAAGCTGACGGTCAAAGGGAAACAGCTGACACTGGACTTCTCTGAGTGTGACCCGCAAGTTAAGACAGCTTTTAATCTTGTCACCAATGGTCAAAAGCACTCCTTCTTGTATCAAGGGTTGATCAATTACATCATTAGTAAAGATCCTTTTATTCCGATTAATGGTGGGATTACGTATCCGATAGACGTGATTTCACCTAAAGGAACGCTTGTCCATCCAGAATATCCGGCTTCTGTCGGTATTCGGCATTCCATTACAATGAGACTGTATAATGTCGTGCTAGGTGCTATTGGTAAGCTGTTGCCTGAAGCAGTGCCGGCGGCAGGTGCAGGTCAATCTGCTATCGTCGTTCTCTCTGTTCCTGATGATCAAACAGGAGGCAGAAAAATGTCTGTGGTCGAACCGTTAGGCGGAGGCGGCGGTGCTCAAAAAGGGACTGATGGAGTAGATGGAATTGATCATTCGTCAGGATTTTTAAAAAATACACCCATTGAGAGCTTGGAACAGCATATTGATATTCATGTACACCGATATGAACTGCTGCCAAACACAGGTGGAGCAGGGGAACATAGAGGGGGACATGCAATTGGTTTAGAATTTGAAATGATCAAGCCAGAATCGATGGTGACGGCACGAGGAATGGAACGAATGAAGTTTCAACCTTGGGGGTTAATGGGCGGACGTGCAGGAGCAATTGGTGAGGTGAAATTGACCAAACCAAATGGGGAGACACAAAACCAGCCGAAAATTGATGTCATGCGTCTTGAAAAAGGCGATATTGTTCAATTGGTTTCACCAAGTGGAGGAGGATGGGGGAATCCATTTTCTAGAACGAAAGAAAAAGTCCTTCATGAAGTGGAAGCAGGGCTATTAAGTGAAGAAAGAGCACTTCAGCAATATGGCGTCAAAGTCTATCGAGATCATAATGAATGGAAAATTGATGACGAACAGACGAGCAGGCTTCGTGAAAAGATGAATGATGCTGATGCTGTCGCTTGGGATTTTGGAAAACAAAGAGCAGCTTATGAGAAAGTGTGGACGGACGAAGCCAGCAGTGAGCTTGCTGTGCAGCTTCGTTCATACCCAGCAAATGAGCGTACGCACTATAAACATGCGGTTCATTCTCATTTTAGTCATAGACAGGAACCATTAACAAAGATGGATATTATTCAAGCACTTCATCAGTTGAATCAACAAAAAGGGGGAAACGAATTATGAAAAGAAGATTAATGACCATATTTGCAGGTGTCCTATCCATCATGTTACTGCTGTCTGCATGCGGTGGAAATGGGCAGGACCAAAGTAAACAGCAGCAGACTGTGATCGTTGGTGTCTACGGAGGGGATTGGGAAAAGAATATTAAGCCAATCCTCGAAAAGTTTGAAAAGGATACAGGCATTAAAGTACAAACGGTCTCTGGGGCAGATTCTGAATGGTTTACAAAATTAAAAGCATCTAATGGTAAAAATCCACCGTATGATTTGCTTATTTTACAGCCTGATACGATTCAAAGAGGTATTGCGGCAAACGTTCTTGCGCCTATTGATGAAGATCAAGCACCGAATGTGAAAAAGCTTTATCGTTCTGTTCAAAAGAAACTCACTGTTGATGGAAAACAATATGCAGCAGGCTTTAGTATGGGACAGCTTGGAATTGCTTATAGAAAAGATCTTGTCAAACAGGAGCCAAACAGCTGGACAGATTTATGGAGCGATCAGCTGAAAGGGAAAGTGGCGATTTCTTCCCCAACTTATTCAGCGGGCTTACAATTTTTCTCTGCACTTGTCCATGCTCAAGGAGGGGCAGAATCAAATCCTAAGGATATTGATAAAGCATTTAAAAGCCTAGCACAATTAAAAGGGCGTGTAGCTGCTTTTCCTGATAACCCAGGGTCTATTCAAACGCTGTTAGAACGTGGTGACGTGACGGCAGTTCCATATTGGGATGGCCGAGCATTTGCACTTGAAGAAGAAGGGATGGATATTGGATTCTCATATCCGAAAGAAGGCGCTGTGGCAGCAGTTGCGAGCTGGGCGTTAACAAAGGGAAGTCAGCATGAGGAAGCGGCTTATAAGCTATTAAACTACCTTAGCGGGAAAGAAGCTCAAGAAGCCTTCTCAGAAAAATCTTACTATGGCATGTCGAATTCTGATGTGAAATACGGAGACAAAATTAAGGGGAAAGTGAAGGTTGGCGAAAATTATTATAGCAAGCTGACTTGGGTAGATTACGAAACAGCGACTTCGGAGCTCGGTCAATGGACAAATCGATGGAATGAAGTATTAGGCGGAGGAAAATAGGTGATCGCATGAGTGGAATCAATTTAGAACATATCAGCCAGCATTTTGGCGAGCAGATTGCTCTTGATGATGTCAGTCTTACGGTAAAAGAGGGAGAGTTTTTCTCCCTTCTTGGCCCTAGTGGCTGCGGAAAATCAACTTTACTCAATATCATTGGTGGTTTTTTAGAACCGACAAAAGGAGTCGTCTATATTGGTGATCAGGATGTGACGACTTTACCTCCTTATCAAAGAAAAACGGGGATGGTCTTTCAAAGTTATGCACTTTTCCCACATCTCACCGTATTTGATAATGTTGCATATGGGTTGAAGGTTCAAAAGAAAAAGAGGGCGGAAATCAAGCAAAAGGTGATGGAGAGCTTGTCTCTTGTTCAATTAGAGTCATTTGCCAAACGTATGCCGCACCAATTAAGTGGTGGTCAGCAGCAACGGGTCGCAATTGCACGGGCACTTGCTATCCAGCCGGCTGTTCTCCTTCTTGATGAACCACTCAGTAACCTAGATGCAAAGCTAAGAAAAAATATGCAGACGGAGCTGCGAAATATTCAACGGAATGTCGGAATTACGACTATTCTTGTGACGCATGATCAGGAGGAAGCCTTAAGCCTTTCCGACCGAATTGGGATATTAGGTGAGGGGAAAATTCAGCAGATTGGGACACCTTTAGAAGTATATCGTCAGCCAAATAATCGTTTTGTTGCTGAATTTATCGGACAGGTCAATCTATTTGAAGCGGAGTATGATGAAGTTACTTCCACATACACTGTTCCACATTTCACTCAATCAAACGGGAAGCAAGTTCAGCTAAAAGCTGCCGCATTTAAAGAGAAGAGCGAGAAGCATTTACTCATGCTGCGTCCTGAGAGAATCAAGTTATCTTCTGGCGGGGAGGAAGTTCAGCCAAATCATGTCACAGGAATGTTGGCAGATGTCAGTTATATTGGGCACTCTTTACGTTTGGTCGTTGGGCTTAATCAAGGTGAAATCATTGTCCATGCATCAGACGCAGCATTTCCCGAGCTGCCTCGAGTTGGAGAAACTGTGCATATTCATTGGCAACCTGAAGATATTGTGTTCTTAGATTCGAAGGTGCATGCGTGATGCGAATCAAAAAAAAGAATCAGCGCTTTCATTGGTTTATGCTGCTGCCAGCTTGTTTGTTTCTAGTTGTATTCCTTCTTGCTCCGCTTGTGATGATGTTTGTCCTCAGTTTTCGTGATGTGGATTCGATGATGAATACGTTACAATCCTATAGTTTGTCTCAATATTTACATGTATTTACGACAGATGCATATGTGAAAGCAATTGGAAGTACTGTGTGGGTGGCCTTACAGACAACGGTGATTTGTTTATTGATGGCATATCCTGCAGCTTATGTGCTAGTGAAAGCACCTCATCCAAGATTGCGGGCTTTTTTCTATATCTTACTTGTATCGCCGCTTTTGACGAGTGTCGTCATTCGGACATTTGCATGGATCGTTCTTCTTTCGCAAAATGGCTTGATTAATGGCATGCTGATCGATTTACATCTGATTGAGAAACCGCTATCGATGCTGTGGAATATGAATGCGGTCATTATTGCTTATGTTCAAGTGATGCTGCCTTTTGCAGTGCTGCCTATTGCAACGAGCTTAACTGATATGGACCGTCACTTAAGACCGGCTTCTATGAGTCTTGGTGCTGGTCGTATTCGGACATTTTTTCATGTGACCTTGCCGCTTACGATTCCAGGCATGATCACCGGAGCAATTATTGTCTTCTCACTTGCAGCAGGAAGTTATATTACTCCTCTGCTAGTCGGCGGACGGATGCAGCCGCTCTTGCCACTGTCCATTTATCAGCAGGTCATGCAGGTGTATAATTTGCCTCTTGCCGCTGCGATGTCCTTTACTTTATTGATTTGTGTGCTAGCGGTCGTCAGTCTATTAAGCTATCTATTGAAGCGATGGGAGGCGAGGATGCATGCGTAAAAAATCAATAAGTGACCGTTTGCTTTCGGTTCTGATATGGACCGCAGGCTCACTCGTTTATCTCTTTTTAACCGTACCTGTTCTTGTCATTGTTCTTTCTGCTTTTAGCCCGAATGCCTTTCCTGAATTCCCGCCGACTTCATTTTCCGTTCGTTGGTTTCATGAGGTCGTGTCGAATCCAGAATGGATGGAATCTTTGCGTATTAGCGTGATTCTGTTATTGATTGTGACGCCGCTTACTGTTCTTTTAGGAACGATGGCTTCTTATGCTTTAGCAAGGCTTTCTTTTAAGGGAAAGGAAGCTGTTCAAGCCTTTATTTTGTCACCTCTTATGATTCCTCAGGTGGTATTAGGGATTGCGATGCTGTATTTGTTTACGGCTATGGGTTTTACAGGGTCTTTGTGGGCATTAGTCATTGGGCATGTCATCATTTGTTTTCCTTATGTGGTACGAACCGTGGGTGTCAGTGTTTCAAATCTTGATCCACGTCTTGAGCTAGCTTCCATGAATCTTGGTGCAGGGCCCATACGTACTTTCTTTCGTGTGACACTGCCATTGATCAAGCCGGGCATTATCGCAGGTGGCGTGTTTTCTGCTGTGACATCATTTGGTGAAATCTCGATTAGTTTGTTCGTTTCTTCACCTCAAACCATTACGATTCCCGTGAGGACGTTTAATTACATTGAGCAAACTTTTGATCCGAGTGTCAATGCGATATCTGTCATATTTATTATCATTTCTATCATTGCGTTGCTCATTATTGAGAAAACGATTGGTCTGTCTAAGGTGATGTAAATATAATGAAGAAACAAGGAGCTGTCATTTGAAATGACAGCTCTTTTTGTATTGTTTTTTATGGTAAAAATATTCAAAGTTTTAGGGAATATAGTTCTTAAGATTTAAGAAAATGCGAGGCGTGATAGGAGACCTCTCTCCTACATTTTCGGTCATATTTGCAAAATTTAAGGAAAAACATGAAATTTTTGCGGTAATTGGTCATTTATTTTCGGTGGAACGCAACTATTATTAGTTATTTTCGGTAAATATCGTAAATTATGATGTGATCCCTTCGGCATAACGCATGAATCTTTACACCCATTTTTCGGTGAAAAAAACAATAATTTCATATAAAGTGGACGTAAATAGAAAATATCTAAAAGAAAAGAAGAAAAAGGCAAATCTATGGAAACATAGAGACGCAAAGCCATGTCCTAAGGTAAAAGTTTCTTTTTTACTATGGTCGGCAGGTTACCGAATCAAAATGGGAGTCCCTCCGTTTTATTCGGGGTGGGCTCCTTTTCTGTTATTCCGTCTATTTTAATGAAATAGACTTGGTTCTTTTGATATAGAGGGTGCAGGGTATCACATTTGGTGGAGAAAACATAGAAGAGCGGAGGATGAGAATGAGTACAGTTTATTACCCCTTAACACATGCGCAAAAGCGAGTATTCTACACGGAAAGATTTTATCCAGGCACAAGTATTTCTAATTTGGGTGGGTTTGCCAAGTTGAGATCGGTATCAGGTCTAAATCCTTCTTTGATCGTTGATGTGCTTCAAGCGTACATTCGTGAAACTGATTCTCTTCGTTTAAGGCTGGTGTATCAACATGAGCAGGAGGAGCCCGTTCAATATATCAAGCCATATGAAAAACAGCCGATTCGTTTGGTGAAAGGATGGAGTGAAAAGGAAGTCAGGGCGTGGGCGAACGAGGAGATTCGTGAGCCGATGGAACTGATTGACCGTTCCTTAATCGAATTTACGGTCTTTCAAATCAGTGATCAAGAGTGCTGGCTGTTCTGTAAAGCGCATCATATTGTGGCTGATGGTATTTCAATTATCTTGATGGGAAACCGAATCATTGATCTATACCATGACATGCTGCAGGGGACAGACGTCTCCCCAATTGAAGATATTTCCTTCGTTGATCACATCATGAGTGAGCAAACGTATGAATCTTCTAAACGTTTTCAGAAAGACCAAGCTTTTTGGAACGAGCAATTTGCCAATATTCCAGATTTCGCTTCTTTAACACCGCATAAAGGTTACGAGATGAGCTTACATGCGGAGAGATTTTCAGGGGATATTCCTGATTCTTTAAAGGAAAAGCTTCGAGTCTTTTGTGAAGAAGAGAAAGTCAGTATGCTTTCTATGTTTATGTCCGCTGTCTATATTTACTTGCACCGATTTAGCGGCATGGAGGATGTGGTCCTTGGAACCTTTATGGGCAATCGGACAAATGCAAAGGAAAAAAAGATGATTGGGATGTTTGTGTCGACCATTCCGATGCGCGCATCTGTGCAAGGATCCCTCACATTTCTTGATTTCGTGAAGCAAGTCATGGCGGATCAGATGAAGATCTTGCGTCATCAAAAATATCCTTACAATGTGCTCATGAATGATTTAAGGGAAAGAGATGGATTTACAGGACGCCTGTTTGATATTTCTTTAGAGTATCAGGTCATGCAGTGGCAGAAAAAAGAGAATCTTTCGTTCATTACGGAGCCGATTTTTAGTGGAAGCGGAATGAATGATATATCGATTCATGTGAAAGACCGCTGGGATACAGATACATTGACCATTGATTTGGATTACCGTACAGATCTATTTAGTGAAGCCGATATGAGTAAGCTGTTTGATCGATTGATGATTTTGCTGGAGGCGGCAGTCTCTCAGCCAGATCAGCTGATTGGGGCTCTCTCTTTACTGCCAGCAGATGAACAAAAGCAGCTGCTTCAATTATCTAAGGGAGAAGCATTTGATTTACCAGGAGCGAAACCAGTTCACCACTTATTTGATGAGGTAGCTAAAACGTATTCAGAACGGGCAGCTGTGGTAGCGGAAAATGGAACGTTCACTTATGGAGAGCTGTATCAAAAAGCGGACAAACTGGCACGATTTTTACAGATGAAAGGTGTCTCGCGTGATGTACCAGTTGCCGTTTTAATGGAACGGACGGCAGATGCGATGGCTGCCATTTTTGGGATATTAAAAGCTGGCGGTGCATATGTACCGATCGATCCGGCATTACCTGAGGAACGCATTCAATTTATTGTAGAAGATTCTGGTGCTTCTATCGTTTTAACAGAAGAATCGTTTGTTCAGCGATATTCATCCATTGCGGAAAAAATGATTGTCCAGCAGCATATGGAATTAGAAGATCGTCCGCTGCCTGAGCTGATCGATCAGACGACATCACAGGATTTGGCTTATCTCATTTATACATCGGGTACGACTGGAAAGCCGAAGGGAGTGATGATCGAGCATCTTCAGCTGCATCATTTGGTTCATGCCCTGCATCACGAAGTGTATGAGGGGGCAAATCAGCTTCAAGTGGCGCTTCTTGCACCATTCCATTTCGATGCATCTGTTAAACAAATCTTTGCTGCTCTTTTATTTGGACATACGCTTCATATTGTGCCAAGAGAAACGACACGAAACGGTGTACAGCTAGCGGCTTATTACAATGAACATCAAATCAAAGCAACAGATGGAACGCCAGCACATTTGCAGCTTTTACTTGCAGCTGATTTGGATGGGCTTGCACTGACTCACATGCTGATTGGGGGAGAAGCACTCCCTGCGAAAGCAGCGCAGGCGCTGATTGAAGCTGTACGTGTCAGCCAGCCCGATTTTGCCTTGTGGAATGTGTATGGTCCGACAGAAACGTGTGTGGATGCGGCGGTTCACCGTCTAGATCTCAGTGAGCTGCAGAAGTCACCAGAACAGCGCTATGTGTCAATTGGAAAGCCACTGGGCCATCACCGGATTTATATTTTAAATGAACATGAACAACTACAGGTGCAGGGAGCTGTGGGAGAACTATGCATTGCGGGAATAGGAGTTGGACGGGGCTATGTGAATCAGCCTGAATTAACGGAGAAGGCATTCAGACCAGATCCATTTTTCCCTGAAGATCGGATGTATCGCACAGGTGATGTAGTGAGATGGCTTCCAGATGGCACAATTGATTATCTTGGAAGAATAGATGACCAAGTAAAAATAAGAGGTTACCGCATCGAAACAGGTGAAATTGAGGCGGTCATGGAGCGGGTAGACGGAGTCGATCAGGCTGTCGTCCTTGTCGTGGATGAACCGGACGGTGGAAAGGCTTTAAGTGCTTACTATCAAGCACGACAAGAATTTCTTTCCGTGGACACCCTGCAAGCCGCTATCAAACATCAGCTGCCAGCTTATATGATGCCGCTTTATTTCAAGCAGCTTGAGGCATTTCCACTGACAGTGAGTGGGAAAGTCGACCGGCGTGCGCTTGCTGCATTAAAAGGAGACAAGGCTGTCAGTGCTGTTTATGTAGCGCCTAGAAACGATGTAGAAACGAAGCTTGTTCGTTTGTGGGAAGACGTTCTTCATCAAGAGAGCATAGGTGTGTACGACTCATTCTTTGACATAGGCGGGCATTCACTCAAAGCGATGAAAGTTCTTACACTCGTTCAGCGGGCTTTTCAAGTGGAGGTCCCTTTATCTGTTTTATTTGAACAGCAAACGATTGCAGCACTTGCTGTTTATATTGAACAAGCGGAAAAGTCTTCACAAGTGGTCATACCGAAAGCACCGACTGCCGCCGATTATCCACTGTCACCAGCGCAGCAGCGTGTTTATATGGTGACTCAGCTGGAGCAAAGCATCGCCTATCATATGCCTGCCGTTGTGAAATTAAGAGGAACGCTGCAACGAGAGAAGTTGGAGGGAGCTTTTGAAAAACTGATTGCACGTCATGATATGCTGCGCACTTCTTTTCATACAGTCAAAGGAGTCCCTCGTCAGCGGGTAGCTTCATCCGTTCCATTTCAAATAGAACAGCTGACAGGCAGTACGATGGAAGAGAACATGCGTCAATTTGTCCGACCTTTTTATCTTGAGCAGGCTCCGCTTTTGCGTGTTGGGCTACAGTCTTTACATGATCAGGAGCATCTTCTCTATTTCGATATGCATCATCTGATTTCAGATGGTCTTTCAATTGATTTGATGCTGCGTGAGTTGTCTGACGCATATGAGGGATTAGTGAAAGCGCCATTGAAGCTTCAATATCATGATTATGCTGTTTGGCAAGAACAACAGGCAGAGCAAGGCGGTCAAATAGATGAAGCATTCTGGCTGAAAGAATTTTCAGGAGATATCCCTGCTTTGCAGCTGCTAACGGATTATCAGCGTCCGGCTGTCCAGTCTTTCGCTGGAGACCGCGTTCTCAGAAACATCGATGAGACGTTAACAGGCCGTTTGCAGGAGCTTGCAGCGAATCATCATACGACGCTGTATACCGTGTTGCTTTCTGCTTACTATACATTGCTTGCGAAATACACAGGTCAAAAGGAGTTTGTGGTGGGGACGCCAACAGCAGGCAGGGTGCATGCAGATTTGAATGACATGATCGGCATGTTTGTCCAAACACTTGCTTTACGTTCAGAGGTAGATCCGAACGGTTCAATGACACAGTTGATTGAGCAAGTAAAGGAAAAGACGATGAGGGCGTTTGAGCATCAGCAATATCCATTCGAGCGGCTGCTTGAAAAGCTAAATGTGCAAAGAGATTTTAGCCGTCATCCATTATTTGATACGGTCTTTACTCTAACGCCAGATCATTCAACAGCCCAGCATATTGGAGAGATGAAAGTCGAAGTCGAGGAAACCAATTTCCATATTGCGAAGTTTGATCTCACACTTCAAGCGACGGAGTCAAGTCATGGTCTTTCCTTTGTTCTCGATTACAGTACGGCGTTATTTAAACGAAGTACTGCCGAGCAGATGCTCAAGCATTATGTTTATCTTCTGGAGCAGATGGTCGAAGTGCCGGAGCAAGCGATTCAATCATACCGCTTACTGTCTGAACAAGAGGCAGCGGCTCAATTGAAGATGTGGAACCCGTTACCTACGCCTTATCCTGCGGAAGAAACCATTGTGACGCAATTTGAATCACAAGTACAGCAGCATGGTCATCAGCCTGCTTTGCAATATAAAGATGAGGTTCTTTCTTATCAAGAGCTGAATCGCAGAGTGAACCAGCTGGCTCATTATTTACGTGAACATGGTTTTGAAAAAGGGATGACAGCGGCTTTATTCTTTGAACGTTCCAATGAGATGGTGCTGTCGGTTTTAGCTGTGCTAAAGGCTGGCGGTGTCTATGTGCCAATCGATCCTGACTTCCCTGATGAGCGCATCAAGCACTTTTTGACAGATAGTGGTGCACAGTTTGTCCTGACCCATCAGGTGCTGCGTCATCGTTCTGTGCTTACTGCGTTTGAAGGGAAAATCATAGAAACAGAAGATCAAGCCGTTGATCAGCAGTCAGAGAGCAATCCAGTTGTATGTGTTTCGCCTTTGGACTTGGCGAATTTGACCTACACATCTGGTACGACAGGCAAACCTAAAGGGAACATGGTGACGCATCGGAACATTTTGAGAACAGTGAAGCAGTCGAATTATCTCACCATTCATCATGAAGACACGGTGATGAGCCTTTCAAACTATGTATTCGATGCATTTATGTTTGATGTGTTTGGTGCTTTATTGAACGGAGCGAAACTCATTGTTTTGCCAAAGGATCAGATTTTAAATATGAATGAGCTTTCTGGCGCGATTGAGAAGGAAAAAGTCAGTATTTTAATGATCACGACCGCTCTATTTCACTTACTGATTGATATGAAAAAAGGCAGCCTGAAAAACGTCAGAAAAGTGCTGTTTGGCGGGGAACGTGCTTCTGTGCCGCATGTTGTGGCAGCCCTTGAAACGGTTGGAGAAGACAAACTTATTCATATGTATGGACCTTCTGAAAGCACGATTTTCACAACGTATTATCCGGTGAATCACATTGAAGAACAAGCACTGTCGATTCCGATCGGAAAGCCGGTGAGTCAAACGGCTGTTTATATTGTCGATGAGTTTGGACATGTGCAGCCGCCGGGAGTAGCTGGAGAGCTTTGTGTCGCAGGTGACGGACTGGTCAAGGGGTATTATCACCAGCCAGAGTTAACGAGCGAAAAGTTTGTTGAAAATCCTTTCCGACCTGGTGAAGTCATGTACAAAACGGGCGATCTCGCACGATGGCTGTCAAATGGAGATATTGAATTCATTGGGCGAATAGATCATCAAGTCAAGATTCGAGGGCAACGTATTGAGCTTGGCGAAATTGAACACCAGCTATTGCAGCATCCGCAAGTGAAGGAAGCCGTTGTCATTGCGATATCAAATGATACATTGTGTGCATATTTCACAGCAGAAGGTGCTGTTCCGCTGTCGGATTTACGTGAGCAAGCAGGACGAGAACTCCCTGTTTATATGATGCCAGCTTTCTTCATGCAATTAGACGAATTGCCACTAACGGGGAATGGCAAGGTAGACAGACGGGCATTACCGGTACCTGATGTAAGTGAGCAGGCGGCAAATGAATACGTCCCTCCTCAATCAGATACAGAGCGTATATTGGCACACATTTGGGAGGAAGTTCTTGAAGTGCCGAAAATCGGCAGACGTGATCATTTCTTTGAATGCGGAGGTCATTCACTGCGTGGCATGAAAATGTTGAACAGGCTCTATGAAGAGATGCATGTGGAATGTACGTTGAAAACATTATTTGAATCACCCACTTTAGAGGCGTTTGCCCATGCGGTGGATCAAACAGATCGAACTGAAATCAGACGAGTGGAAAAAGCGGAAGAAGCGGCTGTTTATCCTGTGACATCTGCTCAGAAAAGATTATTTGTTCTGCAAAAAATGACAGATGCCGAGCAGAGCTATCATATGCCAGCTGCTTTAAAGCTTGAAGGTGTATTTGATGAAAAACGATTTAAAAAAGCCATTGACCAGCTTGTTCATCGCCATGAAGCATTCCGTACGAGTTTTGACTTCGTTCAGGGTGAACCTGTTCAACGAATTGAAACGAATGTTTCTGTGAACATTGAAAACATCGAAGGGGAAGGCCGAGACATTCAGCAATTAATGAATGATTTTATTCGTCCATTTGATGTAGAAAAAGCGCCGCTGCTCAGAGTGGGGCTTGTGTCTGAATCGGAGAGTGTTCATTATCTGTTGATTGATATGCACCACATCATTTCAGATGGTGCGTCTGTCGGTATTTTAATTGATGAGCTATCGATCTTGTATCGAGGAGACGAACTTGATGAATTGCCTATTCAATATAAGGATTATGCGGTCTGGTCAAACAGTAAAGAATTTCTTGTACAAAAAGAGGCTGAAGCGGCGTTTTGGTTGGAACAATTACAAGGAGAACTGCCTGTTTTGGCGTTGCCTGAGGATCTTCCGAGACCAAAGGTTCAGACGTTTGAAGGGGGCCGCGTCGAATTCTCTATAGACGGTGCGCTTAAAGCGCAATTGGATGAGCTGGTTAGATCACTCAACGGTACAACGTATACAGTGCTGCTTGCTTGCTACAGTACGCTTTTAAGCAAGCTTTCGAGACAAGAAGACATCATGATCGGTTCTCCAGTGGTGGGCAGAACCCATCCTGATATTCAATCAGTCATCGGCATGTTTGTGAATACGCTGGCACTCAGAACAAAACCAGAAGGACACCAGACATTTTCTCAATTTGCGTCAACAGTTCATGAGCTTGTGTTAGTGGCAAATGAACATCAACTTTATCCATTTGAAGAACTGGTGGACCAAGTACAAATGGTTCGCGACACAAGCCGTCATCCAATCTTTGATGTGGTGTTCTCGATGGAAAATGCAGATATTCGTGACCTGTCGATGGATGGACTTGATATCATTCCACAGCCGTTCAATGAGAACATAGCCAAATTTGACTTGACCTTAACCGGAAACGAATCTGACGATCAAATCGAGCTTGTGTTTGATTTTAATTCTTCTATCTTTGAACGGTCGTCGATTGAGAAGTGGAAGGAGTATTTCCTTTACTTGATCGAACAAATGGTGTCAGCACCAGATCAATTATTAGATCAGATGCAATTATTATCACCAGCGCAGCAGCAAAATCTGCTTAATGAATGGTCAGGACCTATCCTAGATGTTCCGACAGATCAAACGGTTCATGCATTGATTAAGGCGAAGTCGCAGGAAGTACCTGATCAAAAAGCCGCTGCCTTCTGCGGCACAAGCTGGACGTATGAAGAACTGAACAACCGGGCGAATACAGTCGCCGCAAAACTGATTTCCAGCGGCACAAAACCGGGAGACCGCATCGGCATTCTCACGCGTCCATCGCTCGAGATGACAGCCGCTGTTCTAGGAGTTCTCAAGGCAGGTGCGGCATTCGTACCAATTGATGCCGATTATCCAGCGCAGCGCATTGCCTATATGCTTGAAGATTGCGGGGCAGAGGTCCTTCTGATTCAGAAAGAGCTCACTGCACCACCTTCTTTCACAGGTCATACCCTCTTCATAGAAGAGGCAGTAGAAGGAGAAGCACACGAGATTCAGGTTCCTGTCAAACCAACGGATCTCGCCTATATGATTTACACATCTGGAACGACTGGACAGCCGAAGGGTGTCATGGTCGAGCACCAGTCTCTTGTCAATCTTGCTTTTTGGCACAATGATGCTTTCCAGGTGACGAAACAAGACCGAACCGCCAAATATGCCGGCTTTGGCTTTGATGCCTCCATTTGGGAGATGTTCCCGACGTGGATCGCCGGCGCAGAGCTCCATATCATCGACGAAGCGATTCGCCTCGATATGATCAAGCTCAATTCGTATTTTAATCACGAAGGCATCACCATTGCATTCCTGCCAACACAGCTATGTGAGCAGTTTATGTCGATGGACAATCATTCTCTCCGTTACTTACTGACAGGCGGGGACAAGCTAAAACAGGTGAAGCCCGTTCCATACAAACTCGTCAATAACTACGGCCCAACAGAAAATACGGTCGTGGCGACAAGCGGGATCATTGATCCAGATCAAGGCACGCTTCCTATCGGAACAGCGATTGCCAATACTCGTTTTTACATTATGGGTTCGTTATATGACCTCTCGCCGCAAGGCGTACCGGGTGAGCTCGTGATTGCGGGGAAAGGACTGGCAAGAGGCTACTGGAATCTCCCAGAGGAAACGGACAAACG
>NZ_JBQENU010000009.1:0-150745 GCF_052044605.1 Bacillus sp. 22483
ATCTCCTGTGGCTCCGGTCGCTCCGGTTGCGCCTGTATCTCCAGTAGCGCCAGTCGCTCCTGTTCCTGTTGCTCCTGTATCTCCCGTTGCACCCGTGGCTCCGGTCGCTCCGGTTGCGCCTGTATCTCCAGTAGCACCGGTCGCTCCTGTTCCTGTTGCTCCCGTGGCACCCGTATCTCCTGTGGCTCCGGTCGCTCCAGTAGCACCTGTATCTCCAGTAGCGCCGGTCGCTCCTGTTCCTGTTGCCCCTGTGGCACCCGTATCTCCTGTGGCTCCGGTCGCTCCGGTTGCGCCTGTATCTCCAGTAGCGCCAGTCGCTCCTGTTCCTGTTGCTCCTGTGGCACCCGTATCTCCTGTGGCTCCGGTCGCTCCAGTTGCGCCTGTATCTCCTGTTGCTCCTGTTCCTGTTGCTCCGGTTGCACCCGTATCTCCTGTCGCACCCGCAGCGGCTAGAAGCGTATAATCTGGTGATGTATCCGGTGTACCCGTTGGTGATGCTGTGTTTGCAAGATACGTTCCACCTTCATATGTCACTACTTGACCCAATGGATATCCTGGTGCCGCTGCCGCATCAAAAGGAACGACTCCAGTTAGACCTACACCAGTGGCTCCTGTTGCACCCGTCGGACCTGGATCTCCGGTGACACCTGTTGGTCCTGTACCTGTTGCGCCCGCAGCTGCTAAAAGCGTATAATCCGGCGATGTATCAGGCGTACCTGTTGGTGGTGCTGAATTTACCACATACGTACTGCCATCATATGTCACCACTTGACCTACTGGATACGCCGGGGCTACCGCTGGATCAAATGCTACAATCCCTGTTAACCCAACGCCTGTTGGGCCTTGTGGACCTGCCGGGCCGGCTGGACCCGCTGGGCCTACTGGACCCACTGGACCCGCCGGACCTGCTGGGCCTCTCCTTCCTCTTCCCCCTGGCGGTCCTTGAATGACACACACACAAGGATCTTTTCCACAGCATGGATTTTTTACTGGTTTCCTTGGTTTGTCTGATTTACCTTTCTTACAACTATCACATTCCCAGCCATCATCCTTATACGCATCATACCAGCTTCCTTTTTGGTAGTGGTCTGTCGAATGAGTTGGGTATATCTTTCCGCATTGTCTACATTTTCTCATAGAATCACCCCCATCCATCGTATTCATCATGATCGATAAAGGTGTATGTACAATTTTATTTTTATCAAAAAATTTGAAAGGTCTTGCACTCTGCGTGCAAGGACCTCTCTCCATCGTTAAAATGTCATCGTCATTTTTAAATCTTTTCCTACCATACTATATTCAATATCCGCTGGACGGATCGCCTTTTTTAGTTTTTTCACACCTTCTCCTTCAAAAAAAGTAGGTGCATCTTTCCCTCCGATTAATAAAGGTGCCATATAGATAACAGCTTCGTTCACAAGTGATGCTTCTAAAAATGACGCACTCACACTGCCCCCTGCCTCTACAAGCACTGACATCACAGAGCGCTTCTTCAACAGGTGTAACACATCCTGAAGATCTGTCCGGTGTTCTCCGCTTGTGACAAATACTTGATGACCTTTTTGTATCAACTGTTGATACTTTTGATGATCATAATCTTGTGATGTACAAATTATGGTTTCTGCCCTATGATCTGTTAAGCATTTGGCATGAAGCGGTATCCTTAATGTTGAATCTAAAATGACACGAATGGGCTGATGGTTGAATGAATCCTTTACAATTAAGCCGGCATCATCTTGAATAATCGTTTCCACTCCTGTCAGCACCGCATCTACTTCTTGACGTAAGCGCTGCACTTCTGTTCTCGCTTCTATTCCAGTGATCCATTTGCTTTCTTGATCAGCCGTGGCAATTTTCCCATCTATCGAAATAGCTGATTTTAAGATGACATAAGGAAGGTTTGTTTGCATCAAATGAAAAAAAGGAGCATTTAAACGATCTGCTTCGTGTTTACATATACCTTGCTCCACTTCAATTCCAGCCTTTTTCAAAAAGGCAATTCCTTTTCCTGCAACAACCGGATTCGGATCTTGAGTGGCAATCAACACTTTCTTCACACCACTGCTAATGATCGCTTCGGTGCAAGGGCCTGTTTTTCCGTGATGTGTACAAGGTTCGAGTGTCACATACATGTCAGCTCCCTTCGCCTTTTCTCCTGCCATTTGCAGCGCATGAATTTCAGCATGAGGCTCGCCAGCCTTCATGTGCGCACCAATCCCAACAATCTCACCGCTCTGAACAATCACTGCACCAACAAGCGGATTGGGTGAGGTTTGTCCTTTCATCGCCTTCGCGTTGGCAATCGCCAGCTTCATATAAAAAACATCGTCTTTCATCTCGGGCTCCTTTCTTCTCTCAAGGGAAAGAACTCCTTCAGAAAATGAAGGAGTTCTATTCTCATGTGCTATACTTTCTCAAGCCGTTTCTTTTCAGATCGATCATAGTAAGGCAAGGAATAAAACAGTTTATATGATGCTCGTTGTTTACAAAAACAGCATTTGCGACATTCATATTTATTAATGAGGAGCACATGCGGACAATTGAGTACAGTCAGACCTTTTTTCATATGTTCCTTGCAAACACTTATCATGAGAATCCCCCGCTTACATTCTTTTTCTTAATGAGAGATTACTTCTTTCGGAAATTGTTCAAATAAGCGCAGTACTTCCGTATGTGTGCCATCTTCTCGAATATGATAAATACCACCGTCATATGAGCTTGCATACACATCATTTCCTAGTTGTCTAATGGCACTAATGCCATTCTTAGCAATTCGAATCGGACCTGTATTGACATCTAGCTCTGGATTCCAGACCACAATATACCCCCAATAGTCTCCGCTCACAATATAGCCAGAGTCTGTCACAGTGATGGATTTAATGGAATATTGATGCTCGTTGTGCTGATTTAAAATTCTGCCTGTATGCAAATCAAACAATCGGACGTTTTTATCACGGCTGACAATGGCAATACGATCTCTTTTGCTATCAATAAATACATCATTTAACAGCTCTGTCGCCCCGATATATTCTGCTGTTAAGGACAAACTCTTTTTATCGAGAAGACAGATGGTTCCTTCAACTGCCGCTGTGATGATATGATCTCCTTCTACCTTTAATGCTTTGACTGCGCAATCATGTGCTTTAGAACGGCCGATTTCCTTTAAGTGTTCTGTCGAAATGACATGCACATAGCCGCCATAAGTGCCGATATAAAATTGACGATCCTCCTCATGGAAATACACACTATTGACAGGACCTGTGTTGAGATCAAAAGAGACCATTTGCTGCAATGACTCGTGTACAATATGCACCTGACTCGCATGATCGCCCCATGCATAATAGCTTCCATCCCGTGCAACAGCCACTCCATTTGTGAGAACACCTGTTGATTTTGCGATTTCGATTCCATTCTTTCTGAATTTTCCGTCATCTGATGCAGTGATAATATCACCCGCTTCAGTCAACGCAATATCATTAATAGAAGGTGTCGCCAATTCCTGCTCATCAGAGATCACTTTTCCTTCTTGAATTGACCATTCACAATACGTTTTCCCAAAGCTGGCTCCTAAAATGGCCTGCTCATCTTCTGTCCAAACAAGCGAACGCTCCCATTGATATTTATGAGGCAGCAGCGTATCAATTAAATCACCGGTTTCATAATTCCACAGCTTAATTAAATGGTCATAACCCGCTGTAAGCAAGTAGTTACCGCTCGGCGAAAAATTCACACGTTTCACACCTTGTAAATGAGCTTTAATGATTTTTTTCTCCTGTAATGTAGCGGCATCATAAATGATGACCGTGCCATCGTCTCTACCAAGGGCGAATACTTCTTTTTGATTGCTGCCGCTGATGGTATCCAGCTCATAATCAAACGGGCCAATTTCACCTACAATTTCTCCTGTTTCATAGAGCCATACAAGGACATAGCCATCGTCACCAGTTGTATAAGCTTTATCCTCATGAATCCATACAGCTAATACATCCTTGCTATGTCCATGAAATTCTCTTAAAATGGCTCCCGTTTCAATATCCCAAACTAAGCATCTTCTGTCTCTGGACACCGATACAAGAAGCGTATCCTGCTTTGCAAATGCGACAGCTTCCACATCATCCGCATGACCATATAACGTACGAATTCTTGTATGTGTGCTAGTATCATATAATTGAATGGTATAGTCTGACGATGCACTCGCTAAATACGTTCCATTTTCCGAAAGGGATAAAGAGTTGATGATATGCTCGTGACTACCAATGAATGTTCCTTCTCCCGTGGCACGGTCCCATTTATAAATACAGCGGTCATAGCCGCCTGTGTAGACAATTTGGTCATGCTGAGTTGATAAAACGGATGTAATCGGTCCTCTATGCATGGTTTTACATTCCCACCTTTATATGTTGTTTTTGACGAGTAACTACACGAAAACCAGTAAATCGAAAAACAGGGTCTGGGTGTTTCCCGTGTCTTCTTGCGACTCTGCATAAATCTCCGCCTCTTGCGAAGGAGCCACCTTTTAAAATGTAGTAATCACTGCCGAGTGTCTCGGTTAAATCATCTACAACCTCAATGCCGCCTTCATATATGTGATACTTGGTGTTGACCCATTCTTCGACATTGCCACCCATATCATATAGTCCAAATAGAGATCTTCCTTTTTCGTAATGACGGACAGGTGTCGTTTTTTCAATATTTGATTCGTGTGTATTACAGTAAGAGGGGTTAAACTCATCTCCCCAAGGATATTGATGTCTCGTATTGCCCCTGGCAGCATATTCCCATTCTTCCTCAGTAGGGATCGATACCTCATATCCAAGCTTCCCGCTCAGCCACTGACAAAATGAGAAAGCTTCCTCGATGTCCATGCCCCAAGCTGGATGGTCTTTTCCCCCGCCAAGTTCTAGGTTCGTCAAGCTCTCTGGATAAGGCTTTCCTGTCTCGTCGCAATAGCTTTGATACCATTCATTGGTGACGACCGTATCTGAAATGAAAAATTCGCTCATATACGGCTGATAAGATGGAAATTCTTTGTACAGCCATTTTTGAAATTTTTTCTCACGGCCATAGGCTGGATTCAGAAGTTTGTCCTTCCAAAATTCTGATGCCTTTTTCATATCTTCTTCATTACTTCCAATCGTCGCATAGCCGCTTGGGATTTGAATCCAATTGATATCAGGTTTCACGCTTTTCTCCCGCCTTCTTTAAATAAACTCATCTACTGATTAATTAATTTCTTCTCATCGACCATATGCCCTGATGCTGCTTTTGCCTTTAAATACGCCTCATTATAGAGAGAGGCTTCTACCGTATGATCAAACCGTAAAACCGGAAGACCGTAAGCAGCAATGGAATCGACTTTATCTGGATTATTGGTTAAGAGATGCAATGGTTTCCCTTTGTTTAAATAGTGCAAGACAGCCGCTGCTTCCTCGTAATGCCGATCATCATCTCCGCAGCCGATCAACCTGTTCGCCTCAAATGTATCCAGTTTCATTTCCTGTAATTTATACGTGAAGGCTTTGGCCATCAGCCCAATAGAGCGCCCTTCTTGATTGGCCATATACACAAGCATGCCTTTTCCGTAATCGGTGATTTTTTTTAGCGATGATGCAAGCTGTGGACCGCAATCACATTTCAGTGACCCAAACACATCCCCTGTTTGGCAGACACTATGAATTCGCACAAGCGGCGGCACTTCATTTTCAAAGTCGCCAAAAAGGAGACAAGAGGAAAATGTTTGCTGCTCGGTACTCATTTGTACAATAGACTCAACCGTTGGCGTTGTATCAGCTTCTACAGACGCAAAGGCATACCATGTAAACTGCACTTCTTCATGTTCAATAGAGATCGGCAGGTTCACTGGCCCCACGAGCAAATAGTGTTTTTCTTGAAATGTAAAATGATGAATCATTGATTGTAGTTCAGCTACAAACTTGTTCATTTGTCTCCCCCTATTCATCACTGCACCCCATTGAACTCTCTCAGCGCAGTGATGGCGTGATGAATATGTGTATGCACTCCCTTTGCATCCTGAGCACCGGCTCCAGCTAGAATCATGGCTCAGGAGAAATTTCCTGTCATACTGGCTGAATAGATGTGCGATGCCAATCATCCATCAGTACTTTTCATAAAAGACTCTTCAGCAGAGCTGGTCACTTTTTAGACTGTCACTTGTCCAGTACAAAGGAGCAGAAATCGAGCTTCATACGCTGTATTCTCTGTAAGAGAGCAACACCATTTGATGATTCTTGAATGGAAACTGACATGCTCTTTCTCTAAAAGAATATCTCTGCTAGCTTCGAGCTGCTTTCTCCTTTACTAGAAGCTCTGGTCCTTCAAATGCACGTCATCCGGTAGTGCCCTTTGATTGGATGAATAGTCCGTACTTCAATTCAGCTACATTGATTGAAGCATGACACCCGCCTAGGTATGCACCAAGAACCATCACATCAAACATCGCGTTTATCCTCCTTTGCACTAGATTTTGACAGCAATGACATGATGCTGGCTTATCCCAGCCTTCGCTTGTAATGGTGTAATCGAAACGAGCTCAAGTCCTGATGTACAAATCTTTTCTCCAAGCTGAGTATCTGAGAATGAAAAATGGAAGCGTCCATCTTCTCCGATTAAGCCTGTTTTCCACTCTTCTCCCCATACAACAAGGGAAAAGACACCACCTTCATGAAGCAGCGAGGAAATCTGCTTTAAGTATCGTTCATGGTCATCAGGGTGCTGATGGTGAAAGCAGCCATGATCTAAAATCAAATCAAACGTCAGCTCGCGCCCTTGATCAATTGACCAGGACATAAAATCTTGATGATAAAAATGGACAGGAACCTCTTTTCTCTTCTTCAATCCTTGCCATTCCTCATGCTCATAAAGGTCAATGCCGGTATATGCCGACAGTCCTTGTAAATGTTCAAGAGCCCGGCCGTTCCCGCAGCCGATATCCAGCACAGAAGCAAGTGCATCCTTTTCCCTGGAACGCCATGCCTTGAGAGACATCACAGCAGCGTCTGTTAATGATGGATCAGTGGACCACATATCTGTTCTTTGCTCATAGTGTTCTTGAAAAGCCATGCGCATTTTCTCTAAATACAACCCGCTGTCTTCATGATACAAAGCCTTTTTCATCACGTGACCTCCTTCAATTCACAATCACCTTTCCTAACAAAGGTGGTTTTCAAGCAAAAAGCCTTATGATAAAATGAAAGATGGATTTTTTAGGAAATCTGTTTTCTGAAAAAGGAGAGAAGCATCCCACATGTCACTCTTCTTTTTCAGCACTCATCTTCACATACAACCCCAGCCATTCAACTGTTACAGCGCCTTAGTTTGTTATACATTTTCTTCATATGGGTTCACCTCCTTAACAGCGTTTAGAAAGCGTTTTCTTTATGATGATCCTCTGAATACCCTGAATCATATCATTGAGAAATAGGCATAGTAGAAAAACGAATCTACCATTCTAAGCTATCTATCATTCATTTCTTTTTGTCTAATAGATATTTCTTCAGTATCGCTCTGCCTCAGAAGCGCTCTCCCTTAGGTCTTAATGCATCATCATTTACAGAATAGATCCTGAAATCCACCTATCAAAAATTTAACAACTACTTCCATAATGACTTGATTAAGCCAAATATATTGTTTTTAGATTATTTTGTCAACAAATTATTTCCTAAACATTAGAATGATTTTCTAATTGAAAATACAGGTATATTTCGTGGTTTTTTGACCTTAAAACACTTATTTCTACACAAAAATATAACTTAAACCAATAGAACTAAGAAATTTATCTACTAAATTACACAAGATTTTTATTTCGTTTTGAGATAAAAATAAAGATATCATAATTATTTCCCGAATGGTTTTTTGTGATATTTTCACTACTTTTTTCATTTTTTTGATGGTATCCTTTGATATTTCTATATTTTCAATTAGACATTTTACTGTTTATCCCAATTTTTTAACCTTCCTTATTATAGTGAAAAAGACAGATGGTAGTTTTTAATTATCGCAGCATGAAAAAAAGCCCCTTACAAAAGTAAGAGGCTTTTTTACGATGGCGTTTATGCCCAATTTTTCACTTTTTCATGGTCAGTCACAAAGAGAAGAACTTTCCCTTCGTCTAAATGTTCTTCAAATGTCTCAGCTTCTTCTTTTGAGAAACCAATTTCGTGAATCTTATTGCGGAGTTCATCTCCCTTTTTGCTAAAGATGTTTCCAACCGCATGCTTGAGTCCAACTTCTTTTGGACCTATCGTATTGGCATCTGCGTTGCTTGCAATACGCTCAGTTCGATCATCGTCATGGGACAGAACATAAATGTCCTCTCTTGCAACACCGAGTTGTTTTAATTGCTCCACATCTCTTTGAAGTGTTTCATCATTTGAATACTCTCTTACAACAGGTTTCATTTATTATTCCTCCTTTAACGTCTTACGAATCTTTTACCCGTCACTTTTGTCATTAAACCTTCCTCCAGCACATCCATTTTTACTCTGTGAACTTCATGCGTCTATGGACTTATTTTTGACAAAAAGACTGTAAAAATGACTAAATTTTCTGAAAAATCGTATTCATTCCTTGTCATTTGTTGTACAATTCTTATACTGGAGGCTAGAAATGGGGTGGAGCTGATGTATTATTTTTCAGCTGAGCAGCAGTTTAATGCATGGGTTGTCAGTGATTTGGTGAAACAGCTTTTTCAAAAATGGAATCCTGAAGAATCAAAAGCAAAGCCGCTTACTTTGTTTGCTGAACAGCACTTTCACATCTGCATCGATTATCTCTTTTCTATTATTATTAACATTGGAGATATCGAGTCAATCGAACAAGATCCACAAGACCTGTTGTCCTCATATTTAAATATCCTTTTTCCTTTTGTGACGCACGATATGATGAAAGCCTCCATGCAAAATGCAAATGAATATTTGTTAAAAGAACGTGATGCGGATGAGTATCAACTGTTTGGTTGTCTCCCGCCGCTCCTTTCTGTCTCTCTTCAAAAAAAGTAGTCCCCTTCTTTTAGATGGTGGCTGCTTTTTTGTATGTGCTTGGAAAAGACCGTATGTTTTGAACGAAAAGAAGCATCATGTTAATGTAAATCTAGGTTGCAAGTGAAAGGGAGGATTTGACATGAGTCAACAAAAACAAATTCAATTAGCAAAACGTCCAAAAGGGTTACCTACTAAAGATGTTTTTCATTTTGAAACAGTTGATATACCAACGCCGCAAGATGGCGAAGTCTTGATTCAAACGAAATATGTGTCTGTAGATCCTTACATGAGAGGAAGAATGCAAGATACAAAATCCTATACACCTCCGTTTAAACTCAATAAAGTGATCCAGGGTGGTGTGGTCGGAGAAGTCGTCGAGTCCAAATCTCCTCAATTTGAGAAAGGTGATTTTGTACTTGGATTCCTTGGCTGGCAGGAATATTCTACTGCCAAAGCAGAGTCTCTGACAAAAATTGATCCATCCATTGCGCCGTTATCTTATTACTTAGGGATTTTGGGCATGCCAGGACAAACCGCCTATTTTGGACTTCTTGCGATTGGTCAGCCAAAAGAAGGCGAAACGGTTGTCATTTCTGGAGCCGCAGGTGCCGTTGGTTCTGTTGTCGGACAGATCGCTAAAATCAAAGGTGCCCACGTCGTTGGAATTGCCGGATCTGATGATAAACTGGCTTATTTAAAAGAACTCGGCTTTGATGAAACCATTAATTATAAAACAACCAATGATTTAGATGACGCCATTGCAAAAGCCTGTCCAAACGGTGTCGATGTGTATTTTGACAATGTGGGCGGCGACATCTCTGATGCTGTGATGAATCATTTGAACCGTTTTGCACGTATTCCAGTCTGCGGCGCCATTTCTTCTTATAACATTAGTGCAAGCGAAGACATTGGGCCTCGTGTGCAAACAAAACTCATTAAAACAAGTGCATTGATGCAGGGCTTCATTGTTGCCAACTACTCTGATCGTTTTGAAGAGGCAGCAAAAGATCTCGCACAATGGGTAAAAGAAGATAAACTCACATATAAAGAAACAATCATTGAAGGCTTTGACAACATTCCAGATGCATTCCTTGGACTATTCAAAGGGGAAAATGTCGGAAAACAACTTGTCAAAATTTCATAACAAAAAAGGACCCTGCCAATTATGGAGGGTCCTTTTCTTATGCCTGCTTGGGTGCAAGGTGCAGCTGGCCTTGCTTATACACGATCTCTTCAAGCGAAAGATTCAGCTTTTTCGCCATTTTTTTCAGCATTGATTGCTCTTGAGGTGTGACAAGACTGATGACTGCGCCTTCTTTTCCTGCGCGTCCGGTTCTACCTGAACGGTGGATGTAGCCCTCTTCATTTGGCATATCTGCATGAATCACATATGGCAGATCATCAATATCGATTCCTCTTGCTGCAATATCTGTTGCAAGGAGGAGCGGGAATTCACGCTGCTCAAACGCCTTTAAGATGACAGCACGCTCTGCTTTTTTCGCTTCACTGTGAAGCACACCAAGGTCGACATGGTGATACGCTAATTTTTCTGCATAAATGCTCAAATTCGTAATATCTCGCACAAAGACAAGCGCCTGCATGTCCTCAAGCCGTGATAGCTTTTGCAGCAGTTTCACTTTGTCACGCTGATCACATAACAGATAATAGTGACCCACTTTCTGCGCTTCTTCCTCACTTCTAGCAATTTTCAATACTTCTGGTTCAGATGTCATTTCTTTAATCAGCTGAACGGTTTCTTCTTTCAATGTTGCAGAAAAACAAAGGATTTGTCTTTCTTTTAATGTGGACTTAATGATCGCTTGAATCGTTTTCATATGCTCTGGGACAAGAAGTTGATCTGCCTCGTCTAACACGATCGTTTTCACTTCATGCATTTTCAGTTTCTTGATTTTGATTAACTCTTGTACTCGGCCCGGTGTCGCCACCACGATATTCGGGTGTTTTTTTAGCTTTTCCTGCTGCTTCTTGATGTTTGCCCCGCCTATTAAGGAAATAGCTTTGATGTCTGAACCTTGTTTGAACTCTTGCACGACATCAAAAATTTGCATCACAAGCTCTCTTGAAGGTGCCAAGATTAAGACTTGCGGGTGTTTGATACTCACATCAATTTTATTTAAAAGCGGCAGAACATACGCTAGGGTCTTCCCTGTTCCAGTAGGTGATTCTGCGATCACATCGCGTTTTTCCGTAATCCACTCTGCTGTTTGTTCTTGTATCGCTGTTGGCTTCTCAAAGCCAGCCGCTTCAAAGTTCTTTTGAATAAATGGCTTTGCTTCTTTCAAAAATGCCCAATTTTCCGTCATGTTGATCTCCTTTATCCTCATTCAATCTATCCTTAAGTATCTCAAAATCAGCTTTGAAACGCAATTTTTCTTTTGATGCTTTTATCGAGCCGGACAGTTCGATATAATCATGAGAGGCACTAGCCGTTTTGAATCTATTTGAGGTGTAAAAAATGATATTATCTGTTAAAGATTTAAGTCATGGCTTTGGCGACAGAGCCATTTTCCACGAAGTCTCCTTCCGGTTATTAAAAGGCGAGCATGTCGGCTTGATCGGCGCCAACGGTGAAGGAAAGTCAACGTTTATGAATATTATTACTGGCAAGCTTGAGCCAGATGCAGGAAAGGTCGAATGGGCAAAAAATGTCCGTGTCGGCTACCTCGATCAGCATACCGTGCTTGAAAAAGGAAGAACCATTCGTGAAGTCCTTCAAGATGCATTCCATTATTTATTCTCAATGGAAGCCGCAATGAATGACATTTACGAAAAAATGGGTGAAGCAGATCCTGATGAACTGGAAAAGCTTTTAGAAGAAGTAGGCGTCATTCAGGATGCCCTGACGAACAATGATTTTTATATCATTGATTCCAAGGTAGAGGAAATTGCAAGAGGTCTTGGGTTAACAGATCTCGGGCTCGATCGTGATGTGACAGAGCTGAGCGGCGGACAGCGTACAAAAGTACTGCTTGCGAAATTGCTGTTAGAGAAGCCTGAAATTCTTCTTCTTGACGAGCCGACCAACTATTTAGATGAACAGCATATTGAGTGGCTGAAGCGCTATTTGCAGGAATATGAAAATGCGTTTATCCTCATTTCACATGATATCCCGTTCCTAAACAGTGTCATTAACTTGATTTATCATGTCGAAAATCAAGAACTCACGCGATACGTTGGTGATTATGATCAATTTAAACAAGTGTACGAAGTGAAAAAGCAGCAGCTAGAAGCAGCGTATAAAAGGCAGCAGCAAGAAGTGGCTGAATTAAAGGATTTTGTCGCGAGAAACAAAGCACGTGTCAGCACTCGAAATATGGCGATGTCTCGTCAAAAGAAACTCGATAAAATGGACATGATTGAATTAGCGGCAGAAAAACCAAAACCAGAATTCCACTTTAAACCTGCACGTACATCAGGGAAATTGATTTTTGAAACGAAGGATTTAGTCATTGGGTATGACGAACCGCTCTCTCGTCCATTGAATTTAAAAATGGAACGCGGGCAGAAAATTGCATTATACGGTGCCAACGGTATCGGAAAAACGACACTGCTCCGAAGTCTTCTTGGAGAAATCTCCCCCATTTCTGGTGAGGTGGAACGCGGAGAATTCCTGCATATAGGCTACTTTGAACAAGAAGTAAAAGAACAAAACAGCAACACTTGTATCGAAGAGGTGTGGAGCACCTTCCCATCGTACACACAATATGAAGTCAGAGCTGCCCTTGCCAAATGCGGTTTAACGACAAAACATATTGAAAGCCGTGTGTCTGTTTTAAGTGGTGGTGAAAAAGCGAAGGTCCGCCTTTGTAAGCTGATCAATGAAGAAACCAACCTACTTGTTCTCGATGAGCCGACAAACCACTTGGATGTCGATGCCAAAGAAGAATTAAAGCGCGCATTAAAAGAATATAAAGGCAGCGTCCTATTGATTTCCCACGAACCTGAATTTTATCAAGATGTGGCCACTGAAACTTGGAATTGTGAATCCTGGACAACCAAAGTATTATAATCACAAAAAAGCCTTATATCTCATGCAGATATAAGGCTTTTTCTATTTAATGACCTGCTTGAATATTGATGAGATGTTTCCGGCCAATTAGCAGGATGATCATGCCTAACAGAACGACAGCCGCCCCAACATAGTAAGGGGTGCTTGCAGTAAAAGATTCAGCAAGTACGCCGGCAATCCAAGGAGCAATCGCGCCCCCAATAAACCGCACGGCACTGTAAGAGGATGAAGCAATGGAACGCTCAACCGGTGCTGATCCCATCACTGCGGTCGTGAGCACAGTATTGATCATACCAAGAATACCCCCAGCAATGACAATTCCGCAGATGACGACTACAACATGTGAAGTCCAGATTCCAATACCGAATAAAATCACAGCAAACGAAGCAAACAGAACCACAAGAGAAGTCAATGTTCCAAGCTTGCGATGAATGACCGGCGCTGAGAAGACAGATGTCACAGCCAAAAATAATCCCCATCCAAAAAAGACATAGCCAAGACCATGCTCATCAAGATGAAGCACAAATGGCGAATAAGCTAAAAGAACAAAGAATCCAAAATTATATAAGAAAGCAGCAGATGCCATCGTTAAAAGCCCCTTATATTTCAAGGCTCCAACAGCTTCAAATAACTTCACCTTTTTCTGCGGCTTTTGTATAGGTGGAAGCATAAAAATAATAGCTAAAAGAGCAACGAACATTAACACTGCCACACCAAAGAATGGCCCACGCCAAGAGATCGTTCCAAGCTCACCGCCAAGGAGCGGCCCGACAGAAATCCCAAGACCTAGTGCAGCCTCATATAAAATGATGGCTTTCGCACTTCCTCCAACAGACACACCGACAATCACTGATAATGCCGTTGAAATGAATAAGGCATTCCCAATGCCCCATCCCCCTCTAAAGCCGATTAATTCATTAATCGTTGAAGAGGTACCCCCTAAAGCAGAAAAGACAATAATAAAGATGAGTCCTAATAATAACGTCCATTTGGCACCAATACGACTAGAAATAAAACCGGTAAAAAACATCACAAAGCCCGTGACAAGCAAATAGCTCGTAAATAAAAGAGACACCTGACTTGGAGATGCATTTAATTGTGATGCAATGGCTGGCAAAATCGGGTCCACAAGTCCTATCCCCATAAATGAAATCACACATGCAAAGGCAACAGCCCAGACGGCCTTCGGCTGCCTAAGCAGACTTGTACGCTGTTTTAATACTTCTTCTTCCTTCATTCGATCAGAACCTTTCCTTCATATGTTCACAAAATAAAATAAACACGCTGAGGTGTTTATTTTTGTAATTGCTCAATGGCATGAGCCGCTCTTTCTTTCATCATTTCAAGATCCTTTTTAAAGGATTGAATCGTTTCAAGCTTTTTTGTAATCAATTGATGCTGCACAGTCAGCTGCGCATCAATATCTAACAGTTTCTCTAATCGTTCCTTCGGGTCAAGTGACAGCAAGTAGCCTTCTTTATTCAGCTCTAACTGCTTCCCTATTTCCATAAACGATTGAAGCTCTTGTAAAGAAAAACCAAGTACCTCTTTTGCCTGCATGACTTTTTCTAGTTCTTCCATGTCGTCCTCTGAGTACAGCCTGACACCGCCCTCTGTCCGCTTTGGTGCTGATAATAAACCAATCTCTTCATAGAAACGAATCGTCCGTTTCGTCAGTCCGCTTCTTTTCGCCACTTGATCAATTTTCATCCATTCCATTGCCAGTGCCTCCTGCTCATCAATTCATGATTTATTATACACCTTTATGACCTTAACGTAAACGTTAACGTTTGATCACTTGATTTCTATTGTGGTTTGATGCAGAATAAATAGGAATCATTACGTTTTAAAGGAGGTACCTATGCGTTCATTTCCATCCAAAAAAGAACGACACGCACAATTCGGTTCTGTCCCGCCAAGCGCTAGAACAAAACCTTGTCAAAAAGAGGACATGATAGACATCCAACAAACCGAACAGGACTTTTATTTTGATCTGGAACAGGTCGGAATTTGCCGTGTGTCGTACCCTGTACATATTTTGTCTAAAACGGCTCCACAGCACCAAACCTCTTCCGCTGATTTTACGCTGAGTACATATTTGCCAGCTCATCAAAAAGGTATTCATATGAGCCGTCTCACCGAGCAGCTTCACTCATTTTATGAGAGCGGAAAACCGGTTGATGTGGATTCCTTAAAAGAATTGACCGCACAGCTTGCCACGCAAATGAATCAGCCTTCTGCCTCGATTCACGTTTCCTTTCCGTGGTACATGAAAAAAAAGAGTCCCATCAGCGGAAAGTCCGGTTTGATGCATGCAGACGTGCAATATGACATCCACTTTCATGAAGAAAACGGATGGATTTGTCATATTGGCTGCACTGCTCAAGTGACAACGTTATGTCCTTGTTCAAAAGAAATCAGTGAATACGGCGCACATAATCAGCGCGGCACTGTATCTATTCAGGTAGAGCTGTTTGAACAAGGTCAACTCCCTGATGACATGAAAGCAGATCTACTGCAGATCATCGAGTCTAATGCGAGTGCGCCCCTTTACCCTGTACTCAAAAGACCAGATGAAAAACACGTGACAGAAGAGGCCTATGAAAATCCACGTTTTGTAGAGGATGTTGCGAGGTTAATTGCAGCAGAGCTATATGAACAAAACTGGATTAAAGGCTTTCAAATTGAGTGTCGAAATGAAGAATCCATTCATCAGCACGATGCTTATGCCAAATGTTCTTATCAAAAAAAACTGTAGAATGTCTCTACAGTTTTTTTACCAGCCTTTATTTTTCATTACTTTCTAATTCCTCAATTATCAGCGACAGTTCTGTCCAGCGGTCCATTGCTTGTTCTAGTTCTTCAGCGACGGCTTTTTGCTTGTCCATCAGCTCTTGAATTTTCCCAAAATCACTGCCAGCCTCAGCAATGCTGGCTTCGAGCTGCTGGTGTTTGTCCTCTAGTGCTTGTATCCGATCTTCAATCCCATCCCATTCAAGCTGGTCCTTATAGGATAGTTTTTTCCTCTTTTTCGGTGCAGCTTCTCCTTGTTTTTCAGCTGGTTTTGTCTCTGTCCGCTTCTGTTCTTTTTCTTGCTCCATGTAATCGCTGTAAGCACCTTGGAAGTGTGAAATACGTCCCTTCCCTTCAAACACAAGCAGACGATGGACGACTCGGTCTAAGAAATAACGATCATGCGACACGGTGATGACTACGCCTGGGAACTGCTCCAAATAATCCTCTAAAATGCTAAGCGTCTCTGTATCAAGATCATTCGTCGGCTCATCTAAAAAGAGAACATTCGGCTCTTCCATCAATACCTTCAATAAATACAATCTGCGGCGCTCTCCCCCTGACAGCTTGCGGATAAACGTGCGCTGCATGGATCTAGGGAATAAAAATCTCTCCAACATCTGCTCTGCTGTCACAATGACGCCATCTGCCGTTTTGACAATTTCAGCTGTTTCTTTGATGTAATCAATGATATTCAGCTCTTCATTCATTTCGTTATGGTCCTGCGTGTAATAGCCAATGCGGACTGTTTGTCCAATGGTCAATTGTCCGTTCGTCGGTTCTATTTTACCCGCCAGGCAATTGAGTAAAGTTGTTTTGCCCACTCCATTTGGTCCGATAAATCCGATACGATCACCTGGCACGACTAAATCGCTGAACTGGTCCACAAGGGTTTGACCAGCAAATGTGATGCTGATCTCTTCTGCCTCAATCACTTGTTTTCCAAGCCGGTGAGAACCGATCGCAAAATCAAGCTCTCCCTTTGCATCAGGTCCCTTTTGATCCTTCAGCTCTTCCACTCTGCCGATACGTGCTTTTTGCTTTGTCGTTCGAGCCTTTGCCCCTCTTCTGAGCCATGCAAGCTCACGTCTAAGCAGGTTTTGACGTTTCGTTTCTTTTACTTGAGCTTCTGCTTCTCGTTCCGCTCTTTTTTCTAAAAAGACTTCATAATTTCCTTTATATGTGTAAAGCTGCCCCTGATTTAATTCATAAATCCGATTGGCGACGCGGTTTAAGAAATAACGATCATGGGTGACAAGAATGACAGCCCCGCTGTATTGACTCAAATATCCTTCAAGCCATTCAATGGTTGCGTTGTCTAGATGGTTTGTCGGCTCATCTAAAATCAGCAAACCCGCAGGCTGGATTAAATTTTTGGCGATCGCCACACGCTTTTTCTGTCCGCCTGATAACGCATGAACAGATCGGCTCACATCTTTAACGCCAAGCTTTGTCAAAATCGTTTTCGCCGAAAGATTCGCATCCCATGCATCATCCTGATCCATTTTATTTTGCATACGCATAAGCGCTTCTTGTTTTGCCTCGTTTTGTGGATCATGCTCTAAATCAGCCAGCGCCTTTTCATAGGCTTTCATCGTTTGAATCATCGGTGCTGTTCCTGAAAAAATATAGTCGAGAATCGTTTCATCCCCGCTCATTTCAGGATCTTGCTCGAGAAATTCGATATCAAGTGTCCCTGCCTTTGTGATGTCGCCTTCCTCAAATGATTCAAGTCCTGCAATGACTTTTAAAAGCGTTGACTTCCCTGTTCCATTCGGTCCAATTAACCCGATGCGTTCCTTTGGTTCTATATGAAAAGAGATATGGTCAAACAGCGTTTTTTCGCCATAGGTTTTATATAATCCTTCTACATTCAATAAACTCATTTTATCAGCCCTTACATAGATTCTTCCTTTATTTTAAATCAGCCAGTAGCAGAAAACTAGTTTTAAAAAAACCCGCTGCTGAAAAGAATGTTTCCTTTTGATGCTCGATACACTATGAAGAGGTGATCTAAAGATGATAACCATTAGTTTATGTATGATTGTGAAAAATGAAGAGGAGGTTTTGGCTGACTGCCTGTCTTCTGTTCAAGACATTGTAGATGAGATGATCATTGTTGATACAGGATCAACGGATCAAACAAAGGACATTGCTCACTCCTTTTCAGCAAAGGTACTCGACTTTGAATGGGTCCAGCATTTTGCAAAAGCACGCAATTTCGCTTTTTCCCATGCGACAAAAGAGTATATCTTATGGCTGGATGCCGACGATGTCCTACTTGAAGAGGACCAGCAAAAACTGCTTCAGCTCAAACAGACGCTTGATCCCGCAGTAGATGCCGTCTCGATGTTTTACCACGTTGGATTTAGTGAGGACGGTCAGGTGAATTTTAAATATAGAAGAAATCGGCTCGTCAAGCGTGCCTTGAACTTTCAGTGGTACGGGGCCGTTCATGAGTTTCTTCAGGTGTATGGCAACATCTTACCGGCTGATATCGCCGTCACCCATCAAAAGCGTAAGAAAACAACCGCTGGAGAGCCTGGACGCAATCTGCGCATTTATGAAAACATGCTTGCAAAAGGCGAAGAGATGACACCTCGTGATCTCTTTTACTTCGCCAATGAATTACGAGATCACAAGCAGCATGTGAAGGCGATTCGCTTTTATCACAAATTTTTAGCCACAAAACAATGCTGGATTGAAGATGAAATTCGCACATGCCAAAATTTAGCTGACTGCTACTATGCAGTCGGTTTTGAGGAAGCCGCCTTATCCTCCTTATTGCGATCCTTCTTATATGATCAGCCCCGTCCAGAATTTTGCTGCCGGATTGGGGATCATTTCAAAGCACAAAATAAATACAAAGCGTCCATCTATTGGTATGAGCAGGCACTGAAGGCACCTGAAATCGAAACAGCCTTTACACTGACACAATATAAAACATGGTATCCTCACCTTCAGCTTTGCTATTGTTATTATCAGCTCGGTGATTTGGCTCAAGCCAAAACCCATCATCTTGCATCCTCAGCCCATTACCCAACCCATCCGAGTGTGCTGTACAATGAAAAAATATTTGCAGAACAAACGTAAATCTCCTGTTATCACATCCGCCTGTCACATGCCGGCGGATGTCTTTTGATACACATTAGCCTTTTGTGACATTTAACACTTTAGCGATTTAAAGCGTTTTTCAACCAATTGACTAAATTGCCATTTACGCATATACTAACATTCGTCTTACGAAAAGATTTATCCATTAGGAGGTCAACATGAGTTCTTTATTTAGAAAAAAGTCTCTCGACCAGCTCATGCTTGAAAGTCAAACGAAGCGGCTGAGCCGTTCTTTGAATACATTTGATTTAATCTTGCTTGGCATTGGCTGTGTGGTCGGGACTGGAATTTTTGTGATAACGGGGGTTGCGGCTGCGAAAGATGCGGGACCTGCGATTATTATATCTTTTATTTTGGCTGCGATCGCATGCGCCCTTGCTGCTTTTTGCTACGCTGAATTTTCCTCGTCCATTCCAGTGTCAGGAAGTGTCTATACGTATTCTTACGCAACACTTGGAGAATTCCTCGCCTTTTTAATGGGCTGGGATTTAATGCTTGAATATGTTGTTGCGCTCTCTGCTGTGGCAAGCGGATGGTCATCCTATTTTCAATCACTGCTCAGTGGATTTGGTCTGCACATACCGAAGGCTTTATCGGCTGCACCCGGAGCCGCTGATGGGGCCATCTTTAACCTGCCAGGCGCACTCATTATTTTACTCATTACCTTTATTGTCTCAAGAGGCGTAAAAGAGAGCACAAAGCTGAATAACATCATTGTGCTCATCAAAATTGCCATTGTCCTCCTCTTTATCATTTCAGGCTTTGCTTACGTTAAACCTGAAAATTGGACACCTTTTATGCCAATGGGCTTCCATGGCGTGATTGCTGGAGCGGCAACTGTCTTTTTTGCTTACCTTGGATTTGATGCAATCGCTAATGCATCAGAAGAAGTCAAAAATCCGCAAAAAGCGATGCCAATTGGAATCATCGGTGCGCTCGGCGTTTGTACGATTTTATACATCGGGGTTTCATTTGTCTTAACAGGCATGGTTCACTACACGAAGCTGAATGTCAGTGACCCTGTCGCTTTTGCGCTTCAAGTGGTTGGCCTGAATAGTGTCGCTGGTATTATATCGGCAGGCGCTATTATCGGGATTACGACCGTGTTAATTGCACTTGTCTACGCTCAGGTGCGTTTAACCTTTGCTATGAGCCGAGATGGACTCATGCCAAAAATCTTTTCAAACGTTCATCCAAAATCGAAGACACCGGTTGCCAACACTTGGCTGACAGGCGCTGTTGCGGCATGTATCGTTGGTTTCGTCAACTTATCAACACTTGCTAATTTAGTCAGCATCGGTACACTTGCGGCCTTTACGGTGATCTCGATCGCTGTGATCATACTCCGGAAAAAACATCCGAATATGAAGACAGCGTTTAAAGTACCCTTTGTCCCTGTCCTTCCCATCATTAGTGCGGTCATTTGTATGATATTGGCTGCCACACTGAAATGGGAGACATGGCGAGCCTTCCTCATCTGGGTAGCCATTGGTGTCGTTGTGTATTTTACCTATGCAAGACGCAAAAGCCATCTGAATCAAACACAATAGAAAAGAGACACGGGGTATCCCGGTCTCTTTTTTGTTTAAATCACACTGTTTTTCACTGAATTCGAGTCCACCATATCTGGATCTAATACGCTTGAAATCGGAATGACAAGCGGTGAACAATCTCCATTGTCCTCACCAAAACCCTGGTTCAATTTCATCGAGAGAAAATAATCGATCTGCTGATAAGGTCCTAGCGTCAGTGATGCCCCCCGATCCATTGCATTGATTTTAAAAGCACCGACATTGACGACTGAGGGTGAGAATAACATCACACATCACTTCCTTGGAATAGGTTTAGCTGCTGGCGAAAAAGAGGCAGGTGAGTCCACTTGATCTCGATCATCTACATGGCTCTTTGTTCCGACAAAACCGCTAGCATCTCCAAAATTCTGTCCGTACCCCTGATTTTTTTTATCTGAGTTTTGCCACTCTGCTAACAAATTTTGTCCGACATTCACCGCCGACGCATTTTCAAAGGAATTAATTTTTAACATGAAAATATTAATATTGATATACGGAGTTGGTTGAACCACAGATAAACCTCCTTTTTATAGGTATATGCGAGCACCCATCAAGTATGTTAACAGGAGGTCTTCACATGGACTTCGAAAAAATGAAGCAGTGGATGGACATTGCCCAGCAAATGCATGGAGATGATTTTTGGAAAATGATATTCGATGATGAGCAAAGATCTCCCTTTATGGCAAATGGTCCGTCTCCATTTACATTCTCGCAGCAAGATCAGCGAGGAACAGATGCATCGTTTCCACCAGTCGACATTGTGGAAACCCCTACTGAATTTCAGTACTTAATTTATCTGCCTGGCTACCGGAAGGAAGATGTTCAGGTGCTGTCATATGGTGAATATTTAGTTGTAAAAGGACAGCGTTTTTCCTTTTTTAACGAACAAGATTTTCGCCAAAAACAAGGAGAGTATGGTCCGTTTGAAAGAAAAATTCGGCTCCCAGATATGATTCTTGGTCAAATGAATGCGGCCTTTAAAGACGGCGTGCTATACATTCGCCTGCAAAAGGATGAAGGAAAAGCAACTGCGATCATCATAGATGACGAATATTGATACTGACTGCGTCTATTAGATCACGATCATCAATCGTTTCAATCGGCAAGATCGTGATCACGCCATCGGCATTTTGTTCACCAAAACCATTGTTTCTTTTGATCGTCGAGCAGTGATTTCGTACGATCGTCGAACCGAATGTCATCGAGGACCCTGTACCAATCGTATTCGTCTTCATATGGGTAATCTGAATGCGTGTAGGCAGCATGCACTTCTCCCCTTTCATGTATCTCTATAAGTATATACCGGGCAGCTTTTCCATAGACTAGAGCAAGGCGAAAGAAAAGGTTGTGGTCCACTTGAAACATTTCATTCAATCACTCTTAAAAAAAACCGAAGCCAGTCCATCCCCATCTGTCGTCGAGCTGGAAAAAAGACTCACCGCTCTTGAGCAGAAAATGTCTGCACCTGCTCCGCCTGTCTCGGAGGATACGCACATTCACATTGAATCACTGCATGTGGACAAAATTGACTACCATTTAGAGTTTGGTGAGCTTTCCATTGACCAGCTTCAAGGCAGACTCAACATTGGAGCCACCTATTACACGCCAAAGGACCCGCACCTCAAAAAGGCAGCTTCAGTACCGAAGCCAAAAGAAACAAAAACACCAAAAGTCTCCATTCGATCAAAGTCTTCATCTCAGCACGACCGGAAGCCAGAAATAAACCGCAAGCACAATCGCTACAATACTGATCACATTTAGCCAAAAGCCAGCCTTGACCATATCAGATATTTTCAGCACGTCCGCACTAAAGACAGCCGCATTTGGCGGTGTGGAAATTGGCAACATAAACGCACATGAGGAAGCTAACGCAGCCGCAGCCATTAAGCCGTACGGCTCCATGCCAATTGCAAGTCCAAGCCCTACTGTAATCGGAATGATCATGTTCGCAACTGCTGTATTGGACATAATTTCGGTCATAAATAAAATAGAAGCCGTTAAAATAATCAGCAGCATGAGATACGACAGCCCATTTAAATGCTGTAAATTTTCCCCGATCCATCCTGTTAGATTCGTTTCCGCAAATCCTGTAGCGAGCGAAAGCCCGCCTCCAAACAAAAGCAAAAGCCCCCACGGCAACTGCTTCATATCCTGCCATTCTAGTATTCTCTCTCCATTTGTCGCTGGAATGAGAAATAACAGCATCGCCCCAAAGATTGCGATCGACGTATCCGAGACAGGAAGCCCGCCAAACAAAAAGATTTTAAAGATCCATAAAAAAGCCGTCATAAGAAAAATAGCAAAAACCCATTTTTCTTCTTGTTTCATTTTGCCTAAATCCTCTAAACCCTTCCGTATAAACGCCGCTCCCATTTCACCTGTGTGCTCTACCTTGAACTGTATCTTGGTCAAATACAGAAATAAGAGAATAAGCAGAACAGCCGCCACCGGAAAACCAAACAAAAACCATTCAAAAAACATAATTTCTCGATCTAACAGCTTTTTTGACATCGCTGCAAAAACAGCATTTGGCACAGACCCAACGAGTGTCGCCAGTCCGCCAATAGAGGCTGAATAAGCGACTGATAATAGAATGCTTTTACTGAATCGGTCAAGAGATGCACCAGACAAAATATCGTTCGCCTTCACCTCTTTAATCACAGCCAGTGCCACAGGCAGCATCATCAGTGCTGTGGCTGCATTTGAAATCCACATAGATAAAAAGGCCGTTGCCATCATAATCCCTAATACAATGCGGTCACTTCTTGTGCCAATGATGTTTAAAATATGTAAGGCCATTCTTCTATGTAAATTCCATTTTTCAATAGCAATGGCAATCATAAATCCGCCCATGTACATAAAAACAATCGGGTCTCCATAAGCTCTTGATGTTTGCTCCATCGATAGCCCGCCAAGTGTTGGCAAAAGGATGATGGGCAATAAAGAGGTAGCCGGTATAGGCAAAGCTTCTGTGACCCACCATGTCGCAGTCCAAGCCGTAACGCCCAGTACCACTCTTGGTGCATAGGTCAATTCACTTTCTGGAATGAGCAAAAAAATAAGAAAAAAGAAGATCGGTCCAAGAACAAGTCCAGTCAGATTCACTTTTTTATAAACGATCACAATTCCTCCTTCATGAAAACGCTTTTATTTTTTCTAATTTTTCACATTCGATGATCACATAAAAAATCCTTTAAATCATAAGAAAAAATGAAGAGATCCTTAAGCAGCAACTGTGTCTTGCTTCATATTTCCACTTCATAACTTGGTCTATTTTCATAGGAGAAACTATACAAATCCTACACAGTAACTGTAAACTATAGAGGATCTAATCAAAAATTGAGGTGTTTTCATTGTATACAGATCAACGAAAATCATTTTGGAAACAGAAAAAAGTCATCATTCCCCTTCTTAGCATCATCGCGATTGCTGCTGCTCTCTTTTTCTTAAAAGATACGCTTTTCTCAAAAGAAAAAGAGGCGCTGAAAGCCGCTGAATCCTTTACGAAACATCTGGAGAAAAAAGAATTCACAAAATTGGCAGATGAGGTCACAAGCGGCTCTCTTAAAGCCAATGACTTTTCTAAAAAACAACTTGCCGAAAAATACGATCATATCTTTAGCGGCATCGGTGCGAATGATCTAAACGTCTCAAACGTTAACGTAGAAAAACAGGACAAAGGAAATGGGTATCAATTCACCTATGAAGTCACGATGAAAACGTCACTTGGAAAACTGAACAAACTCTCTTACAAAGGCGTTCTCTCCGAAGAGGATAACGAGTGGAAAGTAGACTGGAAACCAAATCTCATTTTCCCGCAAATGGAAAAGGGTGACACCATCAAAGTGACAACGGATCCTGCGGTACGCGGAAATATTGTAGATCGAAAAGGGCGCACGTTAGCAGAAACAACTGGTGGACACGCACTTGGCATCATCCCTGGAAAGCTCGGGACAGGCACGGAAAAAGAAAGCAACATCAAAAAAATCAGCAGCGCTTTTGATATAGATGAAGAGCTGATTCAAAATCAGCTGAAACAAGCATGGGTCACAGATGATACATTTGTCCCGCTAAAGTCTATGTTAGAGCAAAAGCCGATTCCAAAAGACATAAATGGCGTCACCTATCAAACGAAGGAAATGCGCTACTATCCTTATAACGAAGCCGCTGCTCATCTGACAGGCTATGTGGGAAAAGCAAATGCGGATGATATCAAAAGAAATCCAGCTTTAAAGGCGGATCAAATCATCGGCAAGACCGGCCTTGAATTCACATTTGACAAGAACTTAAGAGGACAAGATGGCGGAAGCATCCTCATTATCCATGATGAAACAGGTATTGAAGAAACATTACAAAAAACAGACCGAAAAGACGGAAAAGCAGTCAAACTGACCATTGATGCATCTTTACAGAAAAAAGCCTATCAACAGCTGAAAGGTGAAAAAGGGGCTGTCACCATTATGAATCCATCATCAGGTGATTTATTAGCGCTTGTTAGCACCCCTTCTTACGATGTCAATTTAATGACCAACGGGATCACGCCTAAACAATATCAAGCATACAGTGAAAATCCTGATCTCCCATTCCAAGCTCGATATGCGAGCAGATATGCACCAGGATCTACATTCAAAACCATTACAGCAGCGATTGGACTGGAAACAGGTGTCACAAAACCTAATAAAGTGCGCACCATTCATGGACTGAAATGGCAAAAGGATCAATCATGGGGAAATTATCGCATTACACGGGTTCATGACAAAGAACAAGTCAATATGGTCGATGCCCTCGTGTACTCAGATAATATTTATTTTGGACAGGAAGCCCTTGAAATCGGCAAAGATACTTACGAGAAAAAAGTGAAAACATTTGGGTTTGGTGATGATTTAAACATGCCGTTCACAATGAAGCCGGCACAAGTGTCTAACGACGGGATCCAATCAGACATCTTACTCGCCGACTCAGCATATGGCCAAGGAGAATTACTCATGTCTCCAATTGAACAAGTACATGCCTATTCTCCATTTGCAACAGGAGGAAAGCTTGTGTACCCTCGAGTCATTCAGGATGAAAAAACAGCATCACCAAAACAGATCATCAAAGAAGATACAGCAAATACGGTGAAAGACGCACTAACTCAAGTCGTCACCAATTCAAACGGAACCGCTCACTCGTTGCAAATAAAAGGGGCTGATATAGCCGCTAAAACGGGAACAGCGGAACTAAAGAGCAAACAAGGTGCGACAGACGGTACTGAAAATGGATTTTTACTTGCGTTTAATCCTAAAAAAGAAGATTACGTCCTCGTCGGCATGATTGAAGGTGTAAAAAACCGTGGAGGCAGTGGACTTGTCATTCAAAAAATGAAGCCTGTCATCGCTTCTTTCTATAAATAACCCTTTAGAGACACACGCTCCATCAAGCGCATGTGTCTCTTTTTTTCTAAATCATGACAATTTGCTATTGTTTTATAGTTCACCTTATGAATAAAATGAGGAGAATGAAAAAAAGAAACAAGTTGAATGAAAGGAGGAAGTCTCATTGGCTATTGCTGCTCAAACAAAGGATAAACCTCAAAAAGCGGTCACCGGTTCAACGGTTTATCCTATTTTATTGATTATTGGTATTTGCCATATGCTCAACGACACATTGCAAGCCGTGATTCCTGCCATGTTCCCTATTTTAGAACGCTCAATGGGGCTGACCTTTACTCAATTAGGGCTAATCGCCTTTACATTAAATATGGTCTCCTCTGTCATGCAGCCTGCGATCGGGTGGTACACAGATAAACGGCCGATGCCCTATGCACTGCCTATCGCATTATTTTCAAGTGCTGTCGGCATTTTCGGCCTTGCGTTTGCGCCATCATTTGCGACCATCCTACTGTGCGTCGTCTTTATTGGACTTGGCTCTGCGATTTTCCATCCAGAGGGCTCACGGGTTGCCAACATGGCAGCTGGTCCTAGACGTGGTCTTGCTCAATCTATCTATCAAGTCGGTGGAAATACAGGTCAAGCCTTTGCTCCGCTAATCGCCGCATTAATGCTCGTCCCTCTCGGTCAGCCAGGTGTGGCTTGGTTTACGATTGTTGGAATGATTGCTGTCGGTTTCCTTCTCTATATTTCGAGATGGTACGCAAGAAAGCTTCAAACCATTCGAGCACAAGCGAAAAAAGCGCCTGCAAAAGCAGCAAGATCTGAACTTCACCGCAAATCAGCGCTCACAGCTCTTGGCATTATCGTCTTTCTTATTTTCGCACGTTCTTGGTATGGAAATGCGATCTCGAATTTCTATGCGTTTTATGCGATTGAGCAATATGGTTTGACGATTAAAGAATCACAAACTTATATTTTCTTATTTCTTATATTGGGTGCGATTGGGACATTTTTAGGCGGGCCGCTTGCAGACCACTTCGGCAAGAAAACCGTCATTTTAATTTCCTTATTAGCATCCTTTCCGCTTGCCCTGCTTCTCCCATTTGCCGGACCGGTTGTTGCTTATGTTTTACTTGGACTCATTGGGATCATTCTGACCTCAAGCTTCTCTGTCACCGTGGTCTATGCCCAAGAACTATTTCCCGGGAAAATTGGCACAATGTCTGGTTTAACTGTTGGGCTTGCGTTTGGTATGGGAGCGATTGGATCCGTTGCCCTCGGCTCATTAATTGATGCAGTCGGTTTAACGCCTACCATGATCGGTGTCGCCTTTTTACCGATATTAGGCATCCTAGCCTTCTTACTGCCAAGCGATCAGACCATAGCGAAATGGAATGAATCATAAAAGGTAAAAACCGCTCAATAAATGAGCGGTTTTTTCATCTCTCATAAAAATGTGTGTCAGGAACATGCTTCTTTGCAATAAACCCCTGCTGAAAGTCTGGAAAGACCTTTTGCACCTGTTTAATTTTCAGATGAATCAAATCCGCATACGGAATATACAAATGATCCACAAGAGTGTGTTCTGTCATATAGTAATACCAATTCAGATTAAAGGTATTTTCATCAATGATCGTAAAGGCAGAGAAATGATAGAACAGCAGTGGACATTCGTCGAGATACATATCTCCTTTCACAACGGAGAGCTTATAGTTTTCAATATTCCAAATCGCTGCATTGGCACCTTTAGATGCCACCACATGGACACCCTCAAAATCATCGACCCATCTTTCAACATACCGCTGATCACCATATGTCTTTTTTTCCGTATCCATTTCTACTGTACAGTGCGCAATGCAGTTCTCTTTCCACTGCGTCACAGCCCGTTTGGCCACATCTGTGTTTCGACAGCCTACAAACCCAGTATTAAAACGGCCGGATAATTCATAAAAGTGATAGAATCGCTTGGAATTCATATGATCTGTCAAAAATACATGAGCGAGTGGATTTTCTGCAAATATCGCCTCTGGATCATGATAAAAAAACAAATCTGTATCCAAATGAGCGAGATAATCTGCATCAGAGGACTCAAGAATTTTGAGTAGAAACGCAGGCTTAAGCGTCCAGCAATACTCGTGGAACGTACGATCCGCCTTTGCTTTTCGCAGCGAATCATCTTCCACATCTTCAAGCTGTTCATATTGGACATGTGGGTGAGGAAACTGACTTAACACCTTGTAAGCCAAAGGATCAGCACATAAGACAGAAAGTTTGTATGATTGAGCCGTCTGCTCAAGTGAATGAATCAGCGCCAGTAGCTTAAATACATGGGTATTCGACACAATGGTTGTGAAATGATAGGATGCCATCTACAACACATCCACTTGGAACAAGTCAACATGCAGCAGCTCTTTTGTGAGCCCTTGAATGGCCTCTGCCAGCACCGTGCATCCATGTTCCTGCTTGGCAAGCTGGGCCGCCTCTGACAGCTTTTTCAAAGGGAAATGCTTTGCCGTCAGCACGTCCTTTTGATCACGTTTAATGCCCACATTCCGCTCTGTGATCATATGAAGCAGCTCCAAAAAATAAGCGAGCAGATCATCATATGCTGCATTCTTACGCAGCTGGCGAATGTCTTTCACGATATCATTTGTCACGGTATGAGAAAATGGTCCAGAGAAAGCCAGATGAACATCAATCGAATCAATATTGTTGTACTTCTCGCACATATACAAAATGTTATATTTGATGTCATCGAATGATGTTAAATTACTTGGATGTTCCTGATGCACACTTAAAATATCCTCACGCAGCTCAAATGAGAGGCCAAGCTGATGCAGACGAATGCCTAAATCATAATCCTCAAACCCGTATCGAACGATTTTTTCATCAAACATCCCTAGTTCCATGACATGCTTTCGCTTGACGGAAGAGTTATTTGTGATAAAAAATCGCCACGGCAATTGATAAGAACTTAAATCATAGTCGTACGTGTTTAAAATGTCTTTCAGGATATCAATAAATTCGGACTGCAAGTCGAAGCTTCTCTCTAGAAATGCGCCGCTTTTCACTTCCTCCATCGACACAAGAGACGTTTTGTCTTTCATTTTCCGCTGATACAGCCCTTGTTTTTTTAATCGTTTCACATGATCTTTATCAAAACCGGTGTAAAAGTAACGGTAGATTCGCTTCCAGCATACACCGCAAATGACACGGTCCTCATGATCAGCATGTGCCTCTGCGTGCTTTTGAATAAATTGGGGCTCTGCCAACATATCGCTGTCATGGAATATTAAGAGGTCTCCCTCTGCCTCACGAATGGCATGATTGCGCCCCTTGGCAATTCCTTGATTGACAGGAATACGCACCTTTTTGAATGGAAAGTTCACCTCAATGTGTTCGAGCATTTCCATCGTGCCGTCCGTTGACCCATTATCAGCGACAATGACCTCAAATGGAATATCGGTTTCCTGAAGCGTTAAGGAAAAAAGGCTCCCTTCTAAACGCTCTTTCGCATTATAACTCGGAATAATGACGCTGACCTTCGGCTTTTCATTCATGCGCCATCCTCCTCCAGTTTGGCATAGCCGTTAAACATCGGATTGACTTGTTCTACCGATTCAATCACATGACGCAGCACTTCCCGATAGGCTTCTTGGAAAAATGGCAAATCATCTCTTCCTTTTTCATGGATTTGCTGCATATCATCTTTGCTTAAGATCCGAAAACCACTGAAATGATAGCAAATGAGTGGGCTTCCATCCTCAAGCAAAATACGTCCATTCTCTTCCTGATAAGAATGCTGGCCATAATTCCAGTGACCAATATTCACACCCTTTGTTTGAATATCTTCTACTTTTTCAAACAGCACCGGCATATGGTCCAAATACCCTTGATCCCCAAATTTCCCTTCTCCAGGCGCATTTTTGCATTCTTTTAGACATTCTTCTTTCCACCAGCTCAGGCACTTCCGGCCGGCTTCATCTCCTTTAAAATGCAGGAATCCTGAATTATAGCGCCCTAAAAGTTTCTGAAGCATCTTCACTTCCTCTGGATCAAAGCTTGGAATGACAATATCCCCTCTTGATAGAAGCACAGAGGCATCAGGCTGGTTTTGAAAAATCACTTGTGGACTCTCATAAAAGAACAAATCCGCATCTAGATACGTCACTTCCTCCGCCTGGTCCTGCTTAAATAGCCACTCAATCCAAATCGGTTTTAATGTCCAGCAATATTCCGAATCATTTCGTTCCTTTTTGATCTCTAGAAGCTCCGGCGTTTCAAGCTCACGCACATGAACAAGATCGACATGCGGGAAATTCATTTGATGAAGCAAATCAAATGCAGCATCATCCATACATAACGTTTTGATGACAGCATCATCTTCTACTTGCTTCAACGATAAGAAAAACGCAATGGCTTGATAAAGTCTTCCACTTGATAGAACCGTACAATATATGCTGTTCATCTGTATACACCTCTATTTTTGAAAGAATTCGCGGTACCATTCAATTGTCTTTTCTAACCCTTCATCAATGGAGTAATCAGGCTTCCAATCAAGCAGCTTTCTCGCCTTTTCTGCTGATAAATATTGATGCTTAATCTCATGCGTTCCTTGATTCAAAATACGAGGTTTTAGTTCACTGCCCATCGCCTTTAAGATTTTATCAACGAGCTCAAGCACGGTCAGCTGAATTTCATTACTAAAGTTAAATGCTTCTCCTGCAAGCCCTTTTTCCTCCATTTTTTCAGCTAGCAGTAAATAAGCCTTGACCGCATCTTCAATATAGAAATAATCACGGATAAAGGTTCCGTCACTTCTAATTTCTGGCGCCTTTCCCTCTAACACAAGCTGGATGGTTTGCGGAATGATTCGGTTAAAATTCAAATCCCCGCCTCCATATAAATTACCGCAGCGCGTAATACAAACCGGAAGACCATATGTGTTGTAGTACGTGTGAGAAATTAAATCTGCACAGCTTTTTGACACATCATATGGGTGCTTACCGTTAAGCGACATGTCTTCATCATAAGGAAGCTGTTCTTGATCCCCGTATGCTTTATCACTCGATGCCACAATCACTCGTTTGATAAGCGGCTGCCTTCTGCATGCCTCCAGCACATTCCATGTTCCTAAAATATTGGCTTCAAATGTAGAGACCGGGTGACGATTTGCGACCCCAACAATCGCTTGGGCAGCCAAATGAAAGACCGTATCAATCTCATATTCTCCTAACGCACGTTCTATCGTTTGCATGTCCTCAAGTGCGCCTTGGACGACATTCATCTTTTCAAATTGACTGCCTTGATATAAGTTCGATCTTGGCACCTGATCACGTACAAGCCCTGTTACGTTTGCTCCTTGATCTATCAATTCCTTGACGAGGTAACTCCCTAACAATCCCGTACACCCAGTCACAAATACGTTTTTCCCATTCCAAAATCCGCTCATGCTGTCACCAAACCTTCCATGGTTGTTTTCCTTCAGTCCACATGCCGTTGATTTCTTTCAAGTTTTTAAACGTATCAATTGCTGTCCAAAATCCGTGGTGCTCATAGACTGCAAGCTCTCCATCATTCGCCAGATTTTGAAGAGGCTCTGCTTCGAACACACATTGATCATCATCTGTTAAATAATCAAAAACCTTTGGAGACAACACAAAAAATCCTCCATTGATCATCCCGATACTGTCTGTCTTCTCAGAGAAGGATTGTGCCATCCCGTTATACACCTTCAGCGTGCCGTACTGTGATTTCTTTTCAATTCCTGTGACAGTGGCAGCTGCTCCAAGCTCTTGATGGCGCTTGAGCAAATGAAACATATTGATATTGGCAAGTCCGTCCCCGTACGTCATCATAAAAGTCTCATCACCAATATAATCCTGTACCTGCTTTAACCGCCCGCCTGTCATCGTATCCTCACCCGTATCTAAAAAGGTGATTTTCCAATTCTCCGACTCCCCTAAAAGCTTCATTTCCCCTGTCGACATATCCAGCTGCATGCTGTGATGCCGCCAGTCGTAGTTGAGAAAATACTCTTTGATTTTCTCTCCTTTATATCCAAGCAATAAGATAAACTCGTCTACACCGTAATACTGATAGATTTTCATAATATGCCATAGAATAGGCCGGTCTCCGATCATAGCAAGTGGTTTAGGAAGCGCTTGTGTGACCTCACTCATTCTCGTTCCCTTTCCTCCGCAGAGAATGACTGCTTTCATCTTCTCCCCTCATCTCTCTATGAAAATTTTTGATTGAAAACCCTATCTTCATGCGGAAAATCAGTACATGTACCCTTATACTTTGTCCGACATCAGGTTTTGAATCTACTCTATTCATATGTCGGAATAAGAGAGGGTGCCACCTAGCATTTAACTATTTTTACAAACAAAAAAGAGCGAGATTTGCATTCTCGCTCTTTCAAAGTTTAAATTGTATATTTTCAGGGTAGATGGTATGATAAACATGTGCATAAACAGCACAAACAGCCTCTTTCGATAAAGAGACTACTAGATTGAATGAACTCAAGTGGCAGCTTGCTTCATTCTTAATATGAATCACGGAGGTGAATCCCCATGGCACAAAATGTACTTTGTGAAGTGAACTCTTGCCGTTTTTGGGCTGACAACAGCTGTACAGCCTCTACCATTAAAATTGGTAAAAGCACAATGACTGACGTGACTCGCAATGCTGAAACGGATTGCGAAACATTTGAAACAAAATAATATATGATTTTCTGAGATGAAGGAACTGGCAGGTTCCTTCTTTTCTTTTATCATTCTATCAAGAATGATAATTATTATCAAGCGTTTTTCACGAAACATTTCTCGGGAAATAATGACACGATATTTCTCCATTCGTTGACGATTTTCACTCCTTTTTCTATACTCAACATATCCAAAGAAGAAAAAGTGGTGACCAATCAGTGGATTTTACGATACGTTTTCTATCATTCTATGTCGTTGAAATAGAAGGCAAAGAGGAACAAGCAAATAAACGGTTTAAACATTACCAAACATTAGACCAAGAGGAATTTGAACAAAGTGAGCTGAAAGACTTTCTAGACGGTGAGCTTAAAAAAATCGTCAAACGAAAAGTAGACAGACACCCTAAGTCTGAGCAAGTACCGACTAAAATTGGCCGATTTATTGTAGAACCCGGGCATGAACTCGATTCAAATCCAAACTACAATTTATTTCATCAGACGAGATTTGCAGATACAAAAGAAGTATTTAACGAATGCAGTGAACAATTTGTTCGCACCTATTTAGATACAAGTGCTGTCAGAGGCGGCGTGTTTTTGGTTGCATCTGCGGTTCCTAAAAAATATTTCGATGACTCTTTTGTCTTTATCATGAAATGCGATTTTGAACAGAAAGTCGCTTCTATTGCTGATACAGCTACCTTGATCAAAAAAGTAGAAATGGCGATTACAACAAAAAACATGAAATCGATTCAATACCCGTTTATGCCAGAAGAAGGTATGACAGAGGAAGCCGAAGTGAAAATTCACCAATCCTCACACGCTCGTTATTTTGAAGACTTTCTAAAATTCGTCGAATACGGGGAATCGATGCCTGAAATCATGAAATCACAGGTCATGAATATGGTGCAGGAACATGTATTTGAAACATTTCAGGATGAAAGTGAAGAATTAAAACAATTTGAGGAGGACCTTGAAATATGGGAAGCAAGTGAAAAACGGGAGATTCGGGAAACACTCGATACAGAACAGGTCACACTAGCGGCTTCACATATTGTTGAACAAACCCCTGATATCACGATGAAGATGCGTCTAGGCGAAACAGAAATTAAAGGACTTTTAGCCGACTTCGGCCACTCGATTCATATCGCAAAGGTCAACAATCGATATGTCGTGCTCGTTGAAGCAGATCAAATTGTATTTGAAAAAGGAAGCACACCTGTTGAATTCCATAAACCCAATGGCTTGAAAGAGGTCGTCAGCCAACTCACGCAAAAAGCCTATGATTCAGACTTAGAATAAGAGAATATGACTGCCTCCTGCGATCAGCTGCATGAGGCAGTTTTTTATATAACGCTTTATTTCTTACACTGCACTAGAAGAAACATGCTGCCCGCTTCTTATCCACATGCTGACGAGCATTAAACTTATGATAAGCATCAGCCAAAAGACGCTGTTTGTTCCGAAAAACTGGATCAACGTATATCCACACAAAGGTCCTAAAGCAGCCCCCATATCTTGAACAAAAGAATAGCTGGCGAGAAAGCGGTTCTTATCTGTTTGAGCAGAAGCTTTTTGAAAGGCAAGTGTATCGGTGAACGTTGTGACAATTGTTGCCATCAGTTGAATCAAAAGCAGCATCAATAGGAACCAGCCGCTTACCTTCAGCATGATCACAAAAAAACTGAGCCCTCCAAATGAAAGAAACATCCAGCATAACATTCGTTCCTTCATCACAAGACGATCAAACCATTTGCCCGTTCTCGGTGCTAGAAATGGTTCCCATCCCCACCTGAGTGTTTGAATAACACCGCTTAAAGCCGAAGCTCCGATGACAAAGCCAAACAGAGTCAATTCATCTTGGTCAATCTTTGCTTCAATGACATGACTCAGCGTGGATGCGAATAAACCTTGAATGATCAGTGCGATCAGCATGCCTGTTATCAGTACTTTTACCACATCTCGTGTAAACCACTTCTGTTTGATGCCATGATACACCTGCGTGCCTTCTCTTTTTTCAATTTCATTCAACGATACATAAAAAATGCAGCCCATTAATGTGAGTAAGCCAAAGACAAGCGTCATGGACTGAAAACCGATCAAGCTGGCAAGGATTCCACCAAATAACATGCCAAATAAACTGCCAAGCCGGTAAAGCCCATTATAAAGACCCGTCAAATGTCCTTGTGAGCCTTCGTCCATTTCAGCCAAGAACCTCATCCCACTCATACGGAGTAACGTCCAAGCGAGACCCCATGCACAGCGGCAAATCAAGAGCAGCCAAAATCCACTCATACCATATAATATCGTGGTCACTGACGCGATCAAAATTGCGATCAGTACACCGGTCTTCATTGGAATATATCGATAAAGCCACCATACGACAGGTGCTAGTGGGATACGAATGAATCGGTTAATAGACAGTAGTAACCCCACCTCCCAAATGGATGATAAACCAATCTCTTTCCAATAGACCGGGAGAACAATATAGAGCATTGAATCCCCAATAAGGGCAAATGCTGTGATGAGCGCAATTGACACAACTTGCTTTTGACGACGATCCATTTTTTCTTCCCCCTTCGCTACCTTTACGATAAGGGATACCTTATAATAAATCTAATGAATGTTTTTGATTGAATCATCAAAATAATTGATAGGCGGTGCAAAGATGAATTTACATGCCCTCCGTATTTTTGCAAAGGTAGCCGAAACAAAAAGTGTCACACAAACGGCAGACGTGCTGTCTTTGACGCAGCCGGCTGTGACGGCACAATTACGAAGCATTGAACGAGAGATCGGCTTTCGTCTTTTCAAACGAAACGGCCGGGGGATTACACTGACGGAGATGGGAAAGATCCTGTATCCATATGCCCGGCAAGTATTCGAGGCGGAAAAAGAAGTAGAATATCAGATCACTCTTCTGCAAAACGGAAAAAAAGGAAGACTCAGAATTGCTTCTACCTACGTACCACTTAACTTTTTACTGCCTGATTGGCTTGCCTCTTTTAAAACAGCATCGCCACAGACAGATATTGAATTAAAAAGCGGAAACTCCGCTCAAGTGATCGAAAGCCTGCTTCAATATCAATCAGATGTGGCGATCGCCGTAATAGAGGATCTGCACCACGAAGATCTTCATACCTCTCACTTGACTGATTTAAGTTATGACTTTATCGTGCCTGTGGATCACCCGTTAAATGGACAAACCGTCCCCCTAGAACGCCTAAGCCATGAACCCTTTTTAATGCGAGAAGAAGGCAGTTCGACGAGAGACAAGCTTTTTTCCCTTTTTACCGCTAAAGGAATTAAAAAACCGACCGTTGATTTACAATTCAGTGGTGTCCACGAAGCCATTCAAATGATCAAAGCTGGCTATGGCATCACCCTTGTTCCTCGTGACGCTGTTCAGCGAAGCTTAGAACGTGGAGAGATTGGGCGCGTGTATATCGAAGGAATAGACATTATCAGACCTGTTGTGGTCTGCAAACGGGCGAATGACCTTGAGGAAAATAGGACGGTGAATGCTTTTCTGCAAATGAAAGACATCGGACCCTTTATAGCACCTGACTCCAATTAAAAAAGTGCCTGCTTCAGCAACAGGCACTTTTTCTATTCGGATGGTTGAACAAGATCAAATGGTACCGCTTTTGAGGCTTTCACTAATTGTTCTGGTGTGATGAGTATTTCATTTCCCCATTCTCCCGCTCCAACGCCTAATATCTCTTCTTCTAATAGCGATGCTTCGATAATCGTGCGGAACCCTTCAGGCTGCCAGCAAAATGGCGGGATGGAGCCAATGCGATAGCCTGTCACTTCAAGCACCGTGTCTGGTGAAGCCATTTTGATATTGCGAGAGCCTGCGGCTTTCTTTAGTTTCCCTGATTTGATGTGCTGGTCAGCACCCACCATTACAAGCAGCTGCTCCCCTTCCCCTGTTTCAAAGATCAATGTTTTGATCATTTGTCTTTCTCTAAAACCAAGAGCAGCCGCTACATTCGCTGCGCCCTTCTCTGTTTCGGCAGAAAATGTTTTGATGTCATACGGGATGCCATGCTTGTCCAAAAAGTCATGCGCTGGTAATTTTTTCAATGGATTGAACCCCTTTCCTTACGATGTTCTTTCATTTAGCTTATCACAATCCTCTCATCCTTAAGATGTATTTTTCAATGGAAAACCTCTGCACACTTCGCCAACATGCTATACTGAACTTGTTTTTGAAAAGGAGTCGGTTGGATATGGGAAATAAGTTTTGGTTTTATACAGGCAGTAAAAGCCTTCTCATGCTAAGTGATATTCTATTTTTGATGACAGTCACATTGGTTATTTATCAAGATACACAATCTGTCGCCTATGCGGCTGTATTTCCGCTCATAAGAACACTATGTCAGCTATTGGCTGGGCTCCTCTCTCCTGTTTTGACAGAACTCTTTCAAGCCAAGCGTCTATTGAAATGGGTCCCTCTTTTACGTATTGGAATGCTCGTCGTATTCACGACCCAATTTGATTTCTTTCAGCAGCACCTGATCTGGCTGTTTAGTGCGTTCGTTTTGATTTCCATCACAGGCGGGTTCATCAGCCCTTTATTACAGGCCATCATGCCGATGCTTGTGCCAGCAAATCAGCTTGTGAAAGCGAACAGTACAGCCTCCGTTTTTTATCAATCTGTTCAAATCGCCGGCTATTCGTTTACTGGAATGCTCGTCCTGTTGATTGGTCCATCTTATTTAATGTGGGCTTCCTGTTTCATGATTGTGTTGTCTTATCTATTGATCCTCCCTGTTTTTTCTCTACTCAAGCAAGAAGACACGGTTCAAAAAGAAAATAAGATGAACGGGTTCAAGGATGGCTGGAAGATCATTTGGACAAACAAAACGGTTCGCATCCTGACTTTCATGGATGTTAGTGAAAATATTGCAGGTGCTTTGTGGGTCGGACCGGTTACGCTTGCCTTTGTCACACTTGTTTTAAATGAAGGTGCGGAATGGTGGGGATATATCAATGCCGCATATTATATAGGTGCCATTATAGGCGGACTCATGGCCGCATGGCTAAGTCAGTTTATTCAAAAACAACTTCTCCTCTTTATGGCAGCGGGCTCTTTTATTTATGCAGTGCTGACGATCCTATTTTCGCTAAACAGCCTGCCATGGCTTGCATTGCTGCTCTGTATTTTAATGGGGCCTGCCTATCAAATTCGGGATGTTTCGCAGCAAACCATCCTCCAAACGGAAACGCCAGTCCATGAGTTATCAAAGGTGTATTCGGCTCAATACGTTCTCTCTTCTATGTCTGTCAGTTTATCTATTTTCTTTGTTGGATTAATTGCGGATACATTCGGAGCGAGATTTGTGTATTTGTTAGGCGGACTGTTTGTACTCATCTGCTCAAGCATTGCCATCACCACTTTCATGATGCAGAAAAAAAGAGCGGCTGTTTAAGGCAGCGGCTCTTTTACTTTTCTTTTAACATCACAAACATGTCACGCGCCATTGCTTCTAGGATATAGACAACGGGTGTCTGTGTAGTAATGTTGGCTCTATGGACTCGTTCGTCTGTGACGTAATAAGCAATATTCAAGTCAGAAATACGAGAAATTGTACAGTGCTGATTGTTTGTAATACTAATGATCGTGCTGCCTTCTCTTTTTAGTTTCGAAATATGATCAATCGTAATACTGTTCTCTCCTGATACCGACAGCACAATGGTGACACTATTGTCTAAATACTGCATATTCATCGGGAAAAACGGATCGTTGATGTAAAACGAAAATTTCTCCAGACTTGAAAAGTACCTTGCCCCATACTGCGCCAAAATACCAGAACTGCCCGTCCCAATAAACAGCACATTCTTTGCATCCGCAATGAGCTTCGCTGCCTCTTTAATTTTCTCCTCAAAATCTCCTTTAAGTGTCCGTTCGATAAATTCATACAGGAAATGCTGCGTGCTTTTCAAAGAAGGTGTTTGTTCTGCTTCTAAATACATTTTGAGCTTCACCTTAAACTCTGAAAAGCCTTCACAATTCACTTTTCGACAAAAGCGAAGGACAGATGAGGTCGATATATGTGCGGCATCTGCCAAGTCACGGATTCTCATATAGACGACTTTTTCACTGTTTTCCATAATGTATCGGTATAAAGCGCTTTCTAGTTCATTAAAGCTGGAAATGACCTCACTTGAAAACATCTGACTTCCCCTTTCTCCAACAACATGACACAACACGTTTCTTTTATGTAACAAATCTCTAAATAGGGCACCCTTGCCTAAAGACGCTGAAACCGTTTACGCACAAGGTACTCTCACGATAAGCTATAGATGTACAAACAAATGATAAAAGATTGATTCACTCTATTATAACATTGTGCGTTACATTATTCGGAGGTGCAGAACATGGCAAAAGGATTAAAGGTTGTCACAATCGGCGGAGGATCAAGCTATACACCAGAACTTGTCGAAGGATTCATTAAACGGTACGAGGAATTTCCAATTAGTGAACTTTGGCTCGTCGATATCGAAGCAGGTAAAGAAAAGCTTGAGATCGTCGGAAATCTTGCAAAACGCATGGTGAAAAAAGCGGGACTTCCAATCGAGGTTCATTTAACTTTAGATCGCCGGAAAGCACTGGTAGACGCTGATTTCGTCACAACACAATTCCGCGTCGGATTACTGGAAGCACGTATGAAGGATGAACGTATTCCTTTAAAATATGATGTCATTGGTCAAGAAACAAACGGTCCAGGCGGTCTATTCAAGGGCCTGCGCACCATCCCTGTCATTCTTGAGATTGTGAAAGATATTGAAGAATTATGCCCGGATGCTTGGCTTGTGAATTTCACAAATCCAGCTGGTATGGTCACAGAAGCCGTACTTCGCTATTCAAACCACCGCAAAGTCGTTGGCTTATGTAACGTACCAATCGGCATTCGCATGGGCATCGCCAAAGGACTTGATGTCGACGCAAGCAGAGTCGAAGTCAGCTTTGCTGGATTAAACCATATGGTCTTTGGACTGAACGTGTTCTTAGATGGCAAAAGCATCATGGATCAAGTGATCGAAGACATGGCAGATCCAAACTCGACCATGTCGATGAACAACATTCAAGCGATTCCGTGGGATGCAGATTTCTTAAAAGGGCTTGGTGTGATTCCTTGTCCGTACCACCGCTACTATTACAAAACAAGTGATATGTTGGCTGAAGAAAAGAAAGCAGCAGAGAATGAAGGAACTCGTGCAGAAGTCGTCCGTGCACTAGAAAATGACCTGTTCGAGCTTTACAAAGATCCTGATCTTGATATTAAGCCGCCACAGCTTGAAAAACGAGGCGGTGCTTACTACAGTGATGCAGCATGTAACTTGATCGCATCCATTTATAACGACAAGCATGACATTCAGCCTGTAAACACAATCAACAATGGCGCCATCAGTGACATTCCAAATGATTCTGCCGTTGAACTGAACTGTGTCATCACAAAAGACGGCCCAAAACCAATCGCTTTTGGGGAAATGCCGGTCGCTGTCAAAGGACTTATTTCTCAAATTAAATCCTTTGAACGTGTAGCGGCTGAAGCAGCCGTGACAGGCGACTACAACACAGCACTTGTCGCCATGACCATCAATCCGCTCGTCCCATCAGATGCCATTGCAAAAAGCATCCTAGATGAAATGCTAGAAGCACATAAAGAATATCTACCACAGTTTTTCAATAAAGTCGAAGCATAAAAAGAAGCCGCACTTGTCAAAAGTGCGGTTTTTCTTATTTCCCGGCAAACAACTGATCCATCTGAGCACGGTCATAGTCTAAGAGCCAGTGCTGTAAACCTTCATAAACTGGACGCAGATGTTCTGGATCTGCCGCAATGAGATCACAGCCTCGATCATCATATAAGTGGAAAATCATCTGTTTTGAGAGATTGATGAGATAAATGTCATAACCAAGCTTTCCTTTCAAGATTTGATTCGGCTTGTAGAAATCCTCTTGGCATATGGCTTGTAATAGCGGGCGCAATCGAATATCTTGCAACTGACACTTGAGTGTAAATCTCTCTATTTTCATTGTTTCTTCTTGTTTTGGTTGTATATAGGTCAAACGCTCGTGACGCAATCGGTGAAGCACTTGTCGGTCGGCATATTTCTGATAAACAAGGAGCTTTTGCTTCGTTAGTTCATGTTCATGCTGCGTGTAGACATCCGTGACAAGTAGAATATCGTCTTCTGGATCAAAAGCATATCTGACAATTTTTAAAGCCCGATCGCCTGCTTTTTCTAATACAACCGATTCTTCTCCTAATGACCAATCTGCCACTTCAAAGCGAAGACCAAAAGGCCACTTATAAAAAAGAGGCGGCGCGAGGACAAGTTCAGGAAAATGACTTTTTAAAAAACGATTGGTTTGATCGCTCATCTCATATCCTTCCATTGGTTTTATTTCTTATTTTACCGTTGAAACTGATGGAAATTCAATTGGAAATAAACTGTCATTTTTTATATGATAGAAAGAGAGGGAGGTGTGACCAATTGAAAAAATGGTTTTTACAGGTGTTCCTCACCGCATTGATCACGATGTGGATACAGGCTGGACTTGATCAGGCGAACATCATTCAAATCAACAATGTATGGGTCGATGTCAGCAGCTGGATCCTAATCTTCTTTGTCATCTACGCACTTTTTGAATGGACTGCTCACGTCTTAGCAAAACGGAAAATCGCTCATCGCTGAACATCTCTTTTTACAGAGATGTTTTTTGTTGAAACTCTTCCTGCACAAGTTCATGAATCACGCCCATTCCTGCCTGACTTCCGGCTGCTGCTGCAAGAACAAGCTGAGCAGGCCCGCCTAAATTATCACCACATGCAAAAATACCGCTGACGGTTGTACGCCCAAGAATATCTGTTTCAATGCCCCCATTTTTCGTCATTTGACAGCCTAGTTTTTCAGCAAATGGAGCTGACTGCTTGAAATCACTTGCTACAAATCCGCCTTCTCGTTTCACTGTTTCCCCATTCGCAAGGTGAATTGAATGCAGCTGTCCATTGTCATGATGGATCGCTACAATTGGCACATCAATAACTTGAATAGAATGTGTTGATAACAGTGCTTTCTCCTCTTCAGCTAACACTTGCTGTCCATTTGTAAACACAATCAAATCCTTTGTCCAATTGGAAAGAAGTTTCGCCATATGCAAAGCGCGCTGGTTCTCTGCAATCAGGGCAAGTGGCTTGTCTTTCAGCTCCCAGCCATCGCAGAAAGGACAGCTAAACAACGTCTTTCCATACACATCATGAATCCCGTTGATCTTTGGTAATATGTCCTGAAGTCCTGTGGCCAAAATGATTTTTTTCGCTTCGAATCTTTCTCCTTCTTGTGTCAGTAACGCGAAGTTATCCTCATGATTTTGTATCTCCACCATTCTGCTTCGTTTGATTTGGATATTGGGGTAGTTTTGAAGATCCGCTTCTCCCGCTTGTCTGATCTCAAACGGTGTCATTCCATCGTTTGTAATAAATCCATGTGATTCCTGAGTCACCCGATTTCTTGGCATCTCGTCATCGAATACTATTACCTGTTTTCTGCCCCGCCCCACAACAAGAGCTGCATTTAATCCGGATGGCCCGCCTCCAATAATGGCACAATCTAATAACATATAAATCTCCCCTTTTTATCAAAGACTTTAAAGACTCTTAATATCTATAATTTGCTCAAAAAAATCACATATTGAAAAATGGATTTTTTTCTGTCTGCTCTATTTGGCTTGCAATATCAACTAACCGCTTTTGACTTAACGTCTCCTGCATTTTCGTTTCAACATCTTGCATGACTTGTTCAATCAAACAGCCATCGTGAGGCATGAAAGAATCATGTGCTAAGGAACAACGAAATAAATTGGTTTGTCCTTCTACCGCCTGAATGACGTCTAGAAACGAAATGTCCTCCTTCTTTTTCAGAATGGTGTAACCACCTTTTGCGCCAGGTGTTGATTCAATCAATCCCGCCTTCACAAGCTTTGTTAAAATTTTAGATAAATAGGTAGGTGAAAGATCTTGCATCTTGGCGAGAGGCTCAACGCCTATTGCTTTCCCCTTTGGTGCAAGGGTTAAAAAGACCATCGTATGCAGCGCATAGTTGGTCGCTTTAGAATATTTCATAGAAACATTCCTTTCTATCTATTGTAGACCTTTTATATCTGTAATTGATCATAAAAGATTCAAGAAGAAAAAGCAAGTATTGTGGATCTGCTTCTTTTTTCATTCCACATTTCGCATTTCCTTCCGATAATAGAAGTAAGCACGAATAAAAGCTTGATGAAGACTAGAAGGAGTGAACAAAATGTCAGATCAACAGCACAATGCAGCACACGAAGAAGAAGAGGAATTTAACGTATATGACATGCTTCCACCCGCAGGAACAATCATTGGCGAAGCAACAGAAGAAGAAATGGAAGCTGCGGCAGCATTAGAAGTGAGACATTACGCCTTTATGCGTCTGCAAGACTCGTACATTCAATTTGATGGATCTTCTTATAAAGAATTGCTTAAAGACTTTCAAGAACTAGAATTTGATTCTGCAAAGTTTTGGCGAGCCATCGCACGACGCCTGCAAGTCCCATACGAATGGCCCATCCGAATCGACCATGCAAACGGTCCTATTTATATTGGTGAAACAGAAGATAGCCGTGATGTTGAGGAGAGTGCGGAGTAATAGTTTGCCCCCCTGCTAACAACAGGGGGGTTAAATTCACATTAATATAAACATCAATATGAGATTTCACAGAATTTCATTTACTTTGTTTATCCTCAAGTTTACTAATTACTTTATCTAATATATTTTCATATAATTCAGTCTTCCTGTTCATCAGATGTTTTTCTTTCAAGAAAAAGAGGGCTACAGTTACTACAAAATAAAATATAATCCCAGCATTCGTATAGTAAATCACATACTCGTTGACTAAGGAGTATCGCTCAATTATGTGTTCTTTATAATTAGTCATAATATTAGAATTAAAAATTACTGACGTTATTACTCCTAAAATAACTACTATTAGTGAATGATATAAAAAATCTAAGTCCTTTCTTCCCGAACTCACTCTGTGATATAGATTGAGTGTTTTTAATTTTGCTAAAGTGTTCTGATCATCATTTTCTTTAGCCCATTTCAAAACAGAAACTTCAATTTCATCAATTCTATCCAACACATCATTAATCTCAGAATATTGGTGGGGATAGTCCTTTTGTTTAACCACTTTAAAGTACAAAGGATCTTTTTTGAATTTTAGAAAACTTAAATAAGAAAAACTCCAATGTGCAAAAGATATAGATAAAATACTACTAAAGAAAAACAGACTGTATTCATATAGAGACTGATTAATCATAAGCCCAACTATAGTTATCAAGAACAAATAGATACACAGTTGTCCATGGAAAATAGATAAATTTTTAGACGGAATTAACATTTGTTTTACTCTTCTCCATGGAAGCTTAACACCTCTTTTAAACTTGAACATACTAACACCTCCAATAATTATATCGGAGGCTCGCTTTGGACATTAATGGTTTTAAATACAAATTAAGGATTTTCATCACTATTTAAATTATATTAATACAGAAAAAAGAGAAGGGCTTGCTTCCCCTCCTCTTTTTCATTATGATTGTTCCTGATTTCTCGCCTCAAATTCATCTAGCATTGCACGCACTTCATCTGTTGATGATGTGTTCATTAATTGGTTTCTTAGGAAGCTCGCTCCTCTGAATCCTTTTACATAAATCTTAAAGAAACGATGCAACGCCTTGAATGGACGCAAGCCTAATGAGGAATATTGATCATGAAGATCAAGATGTAATCTTAAAAGACCTAGCAGCTCATCACTCGTATGCTCCTTCGGCTCTTTTTCAAAAGCAAATGGGTTATGGAAAATCCCGCGTCCAATCATCACTCCGTCCACTCCATACTGTTCAGCAAGCTTTAAGCCAGTTTGACGGTCAGGAATATCACCATTGATCGTCAAAAGCGTATCAGGTGCTACTTCATCACGAAGTTTTTTAATTTCAGGAATGAGCTCCCAATGTGCATCTACCTGGCTCATTTCCTTTCTAGTACGAAGATGAATCGATAAATTCACAATGTCTTGCTCCAAAATGTGTCTGAGCCAACCACGCCATTCATCGACCTCTGTAAACCCTAGTCTTGTTTTCACACTAACAGGTAATCCCCCTGCTTTTGCCGCTTGAATCAGCTCTGCCGCAACGTCTGGGCGAAGAATCAACCCACTGCCCTTCCCGTTTTGTGTGACATTTGGGACAGGGCAGCCCATATTAATATCAAGCCCCTGAAACCCTAATTCCGCCATTCCAATACTCATCTGTCTAAAGTTCTCAGGCTTGTCTCCCCAAATATGAGCAACAATCGGCTGCTCATCCTCTGTAAATGTTAAACGGCCTTTCACACTTTGAATGCCATCAGGGTGGCAGTAGCTCTCACTGTTTGTAAACTCTGTAAAAAACACATCCGGTCTCGCCGCCTCACTCACAACATGACGAAACACAACATCTGTCACTTCTTCCATTGGTGCTAATATAAAAAATGGTCGTGGTAAATCACGCCAGAAATTTTCACTCATCTTTCATCCAATTCCTCTCATGACATAGCGCCTAAGGGCATGTCCTTCTGTAAATTCTTTCAGCAATTTTTATCATTATATACTTTAATATGAACTAGGCAAAATTGCAAAAAAGGACATTTCAAAACCAAATACGGAGTAAATATTAATTTTCGACCTATAATTACCGTTTTATATTCAAGTGAAGGGAAGCCAAAATAAAAATATCCCGATATCGGTGTTATATCACGAAATCGGGATGCTTCAATACATTATGACTGTTGAATCACAAGACTAGCAACGCACTCAACGTGACTCGTATGCGGAAACATATCCACAGGCTGCACTTCCTCCGTCACATACCCACCATCTTCAAGAATACGCAAATCACGAGCTAGCGTTCCTGGGTTACAGGACACATACACAACACGGTTCGGTTTCATCTTTAAAATCGTATCAAGCAGTGCTTCATCACAGCCTTTTCTTGGCGGATCAACAACTAACGTATCTGCTTTGATGCCTTCTTTGTACCAGTTTGGGATAACAGTTTCTGCTTCGCCAACTGCGAATTCGACGTTGTTGATTCCGTTCAATGCAGCATTGCGTTTTGCATCTTCAATCGCTTCTGGCACAATTTCTACACCGTATACTCTACCTGCTTTTTGTGCGAGAAATAAGGAAATCGTACCGATTCCGCAGTATGCATCAATAACGGTTTCTTCTCCTTGCAGCTCGGCATATTCAAGGGCTTTGTCGTAAAGCACCTTTGTTTGAGCTGGATTCACTTGATAAAACGAGCGGGCTGAAATAGCAAATTTGATGTCGCCAATCGTGTCATAAATGTATTCTTCTCCCCATAAAACGGTCGTTTCGTCTCCGAAAATGACATTTGTTTTCTTTGAATTCACGTTTTGTACAATTGACCGAACGTGTGGGAAGCGTGCTATAATCTGTTCAATCACTTGCTGCTTTTGCGGAAAATCAGCCGTTCTTGTGACAAACACAACCATCATTTCACCTGTTGCCATGCCATAGCGAACCATGACATGACGCAACCAGCCTTTATGCCGCTCTTCGTTATATGCTTTGATGCCAAACGCATTGCAGATGTCTTTTACTGCCTGTACCACTTCGTCATTTTCTGATTGCTGGATCAAGCATTTTTCCATATCAATGATTTCATGGGTACGCTGCTGATAAAATCCAGCAACAAGTCCGCCTTCCCGTTCGCCAACTGGTACTTGTGCTTTGTTTCGGTAATTCCAAGGGTCTTCCATGCCGAGTACAGGATGAACTTTTACACGGCTCATATCAAGCTTGCCGATCCGCTCCAATACGTCCTTTACTTGTTTCTGTTTAAAAAGCAGCTGGCCTTCATAGCTCATGTGCTGAATTTGACAGCCTCCGCACTGCTTATAGATAGGACATGGCGCATCTTGCCTGTGCTGACTTTCCTTTGTCAGCTCCATGAGTCGTCCAAAAGCAAATCCTTTTTTGACACGTGTGACTTTGATTTTCCCTTGTTCCTCAGGAAGGGCATTCGGTACAAACACAGGGAAACCCTCAATTTTCGCTACACCTGCACCTTCGTGCGTTAAATCTTCGAAGGTTACATTGTAGTATTCATTTTTTTCAACAGGCGGTTTCATTTTCACCAATTTTATCACCTCATTTGCAAAGAAAAACTTGGTCGCCATAAGGAACCAAGTTTAGTCTTCACCCTATTTTTTCAGCTGTTGCTTTTGGCACAATAAATTCAATATGGCGATACAGATTTTCAAATTCACCTGGCAGCATGCCGCCGTATTCACCATCTAAATTCAATTGCATTTTATCTTTTACATCTACCTTCACGCGATTCGCTTTTGCGTAGATGACATTGTTATCATGAATATGCTCGCCTCGAAGTGCAAGGCTGACCACTCGAATGGCTTCTGCTAGATTGACCTTCTTTAGAATGATCAGGTCAAACATCCCATCATCTAGAATGGAATCTGGTGCGAGCTTTTCAAAGCCGCCTACTGAGTTTGTTAGTGAAACAAGAAACAGCATGATTTCGCCATGAAACAATTTGCCGTCATATTCAATTTCGACTTCTGTCGGGCGAATGGAAGGAAGCATCTCCATGCCTTTCAAATAATACGCAAGTTGTCCTAGCATGGTTTTCAGCTTACTAGGCACTTCATAGGTCAGCTCTGTTAATCGGCCGCCTCCCGCAATATTAATGAAATACTGTCCATTCACTTTACCAATATCAAGCGGCTTTGCTACACCATCAATGATGGCATCTGTCGCTTTTAAAATATCTTCTCTTGGAATGCCAAGTGCTCTTGCGAAGTCATTGGTCGTTCCAACTGGAATGATTCCTAATTTTGGTCTTTTTTCAAGCGGTGCTAATCCATTGACGACTTCATTAATCGTGCCGTCTCCACCAGCTGCTACAATTAAATCAAAATCTCTCTGTGCGGCTTTTTCGGCTGCTTGTGTTGCATCTCCTGCACATGTCGTCGCATGACAAGATGTTTCATAGCCAGCCTGTTCAAATTTTTGCAAAACCTGCGGTAAATTCTTCTTAAAGAGTTCACGTCCAGATGTCGGATTGTATATAATTCGAGCACGTTTCATTCATCATCATCCTATTATCATTATGCAATCTATTTTCACCACTAACAACCTTTAATTATACTATGAGATTTGAAAATGGCAACAGAACAACCCCCTAATATTTGAAATCTCACGGTACGTTTCCCTCAGCAGATCAACATTCTGATAAGATAAAAGAAAACGATGAAAAGGATGGTATGCCATGAAAAAGCCTGTCTATTTCAACCATGACGGCGGTGTTGATGATCTTGTGTCCTTATTTCTACTTCTTCAAATGGAACACCTGAAAGTGATCGGAATGTCTGTGATTCCTGCTGATTGTTATTTAGAGCCTGCGCTGAGCGCTTCTCAGAAAATTATTGATCGTTTTAGCCCATATGAGATTGAAGTCGCCGCTTCCAATTCTAGAGATGTGAATCCTTTTCCAAAGGAATGGCGCATGCATGCTTTTTATGTAGATGCCCTGCCGATTTTAAATGAAAAAGGCGCTGTTGATACAAAAGTATCTAAGCTTCCTGCACATCTTCACCTGATTGAAACGGTGAAAAAGTCAACAGAACCTGTTACGCTGCTCTTTACAGGACCGCTCACAGACCTTGCACGCGCCTTAGAAGAAGATCCTTCCATCTCAAATAAAATTGAGAAACTGGTGTGGATGGGCGGCACATTCCTTGAAAAAGGCAATGTCGAAGAACCCGAGCATGATGGAACAGCAGAATGGAATGCTTTTTGGGACCCTTATGCTGTGAGCACCGTATTTCAAGAGCGTTTTCCAATTGAAATGGTCGCACTGGAAAGCACGAATCAAGTCCCGCTCACACTCGATGTCCGTCAACGCTGGGCTTCCCTTCGCTCTCACATTGGGATTGACTTTATTGGACAATGTTATGCCTTTTGTCCGCCTCTCATTCATCACGAAACGAACTCGACTTACTACTTATGGGATGTGCTGACAACGATCACTCTTGCATCCACCTCATTTACCCGTTCAAAAGAAATGAATGCAATTGTTTATACCGAAACACCAAGACAAGGACGTACCGAAGAACATCCAGATGGAAAATTGATTCAAGTCATTGACCACGTCGATCGGGATGCCTTTTTCGAGGCCTTTGAAGAGCTGATGAGAAAAGCGGTTTGTCAGATTTCATCATAAAAAAGCCCCGCTTATTAGCGGGGCTCAGATTGTTGACAAAGGACTAAAATGTACTTTTTTAGCCCTGTGTCTTCTTTTCAGCGTGATAGAAAACCTTTGCATTCTAGGAAGAACGAGTACCGGCGCGGAGCGAATTTGACATTCGTGAGCACCAGCACGCAGGATTGACAAAGAATGCGAGGGTTTGTCTACACGCTGAAGCCCCGCTCATTAGCGGGGCTTCCTCTTACTCTTCTTCAGCGTACTTTTTCTTACGTCTAAACTTGCTTAAGATTTCATACACGATTGGCACGATGACCAATGTGAGAAGTGTAGAACTTGTTAAACCGCCAATAACGGTGACGCCAAGTCCTTTTGATACGATCTGACTTCCGCCTTCAAAACCTAATGCGAGTGGCAGCAATGCACCAATTGTCGCAAGTGCCGTCATTAAGATTGGGCGTAATCTTGTTGTACCTGCTTCAAGTAAAGCTTCTCTTGTTGAAAGACCTTCTTTTTCTTTATGAATCACTCGGTCAATCAAGACAATGGCATTTGTTACAACGATTCCGATTAGCATCAGCAATCCAATCATGGCATTTAAGCTGATGGTTTCTTTCGCTACAAACAATCCAACGAGTGCCCCAATAACCGTAAATGGAAGTGAGAACAGAATCGCAAATGGTGCGAGACCTCCGCCAAATGTAATGACGAGAACGAGGTATACAATCGCAATCGCTGCAAGCATTGCGAGTCCTAGCTGTGTAAAGGATTCCTCAATATCCGCACTTACACCGCCTGTATCAATCGTAACGCCAGATTTTAAATCAAGCTTGTCAACTTTCTTCTGAACATCTTGTGTCACACTTGATACGTCGTCTGTTGTCATGTCACCAGATACTTCAGCGTAAATCTTCCCATCACGCTTTGTTACAGTGTTTGCTGTTGTGCCATCTTTCACTTTCACCACATCGCCAATTCGGACTTGTTGTCCTGTTGGTGTTGTGATCTTTTTATTCTCTAGATCTTTTTTACTCTTGTATTCATCTTTTTCTGTTTGAAGCTTCACATCTAGTTCTTTGCCGTCCTCTGTTACTTTCGTCAACGTTGTTTCATTACTTTGAGGAGCGATCGCCTGTGCGATTTGTGAAGCGGTCAAGCCTAGTTTCGCCAGTTTTTCTTGATCTGCATTAAACGTATATTCGTCATACTTCTCAGATAAGCTTGTGCTGACGTTTTTCAAGTTCTTCTCATCTTTTAAAATGTTCTCGACATCTTTGACTGTGCCTTCAATATCACTTGCTTTGTCACCGTACACATAGTACGTCACTGTATTGCTTGCGCCAGCAGATGAGAAGTCTTGTGATTTCCATTCCCCTTTAGACGTTTTGTCTTGAAGGGCTTTAACCACACGATCTTTTTCTTTATCAAAGTTCGGTGTGTCCTCGTCGTATTGTACGAAGAATAATGCACCGTTAGAGTTTCCACCAACACTTGCTGTCAGTGCATTTGAAGAGCCTAATGAATATTGAACCGTATTGACATGATCACGTTTCATTAAGTAATCTTCTGCCTTTTTCGTTTCAGCAATGGCTTGTTCTCTCGTTTGTCCAGGCTCTGGCGTGTATGTCACCATTGCCGTTTTTTCTGCTTCCTGCGGTAAGAAGCTGACACCGACAAGTGGTGCGAGGAATAAGCTACCGATCAGCATCAAAATCGCAATTCCTGACGTGATCCATTTATGGTTCAATGTCCAATTGAGTACACGTCTATAACCACCAGCAAGTTTGCTTGGTTTGTGTTCTTTTACCTTTTTCGCTTTGCCGTACAGGTTCTTTTTAAATAGGCTGTGAGCCATCATTGGAACGATTGTAATGGCGACAAGTAGTGAAGCCATTAGAGCAAACACAATGGTTAATGCAAATGGGATGAATAGTTCACCAATCATTCCACCCACTAGAGCTAATGGCAAGAATACCGCAATTGTGACAATCGTCGAAGACATAATCGGAATAAACATTTCTTTTGTGGCTTCTCTAACGAGTGCTTTTCCTTTTAACGGTTCATCTTTTAACGCCATTCGTCGATAGATGTTTTCTATGACGACAATCGAGTCATCGACAACACGTCCAATGGCGACTGTCATGGCACCAAGTGTCATGATATTTAATGTGATATCGAGCTGATTTAATAATAAAACAGCAATCAACAGGGATAACGGTATGGAAATCACCGAGATTAATGTTGATTTGATATCTCGAAGGAACAACATAATGATAATGATCGCAAAGATTGCTCCGATGATCGCCTTGTTCAGCATTGTGCTGACAGATTCTTTAATCGGCTCTGCTTGATCATATGTCGTGCTGACTTTGATTCCTTTATTGTCTTTTTTGAATGTATCAAGTTCTTTTGTGACTGCTTCTGCTACACTCACTGTGTTGGCATCAGAGCCTTTAACAATTTGCAAACCGATACTGTCTTTTCCGTTCGTTCTAGAAATCGATTCTGCATCTTTCACGACTTTAATATCTGCAATCTCAGAAAGTTTGATCGTCGGCAGCTCTACAGATTGACCGCTTGCTGCACCAGGTTGTTGCTGAGCTGCTGCTGCTTGCTGCTGACTTGCACTTCCAGCCTGTTGATCAGCACCTTGAGCTCCTGCATTTCCTGAGCCGCTAGAAGGCGCTCCAGCTCCTGCGCTTCCCGCACCGCCGCTTGCACTTGGTGTGACAGGAATTCGCATGTTTTTCAAATCTTTAACACTTAAAATATTGCCATCCACTACGACTGATTTTTGCTTGTTGCCAAATGTGTATAACCCTAAAGGTACATTGACATCAGAGCCTTTGATCATGTTTTGGACAGTTTCTTCATCTAAACCATATTCCTTCAATTTCTTTTGTTTAAAAGAAAATTCTACTTCTTTGATTTGTTGTCCAGAAGCTTCGACAGAAGAGACACCATCTAAGCCTTGAAGAGAAGGAATAAGGTCATTTTCCACTTTTTGTGTCAGGTCTTGTAATGACTCTTTATCACCGGAGACACTAAGAGCTAAAATTGGAATCGCATTGATGCTAAAACGTGCGATTTTTGGTTTTTCTGCATTTTCTGGAAAATTGATATTGCTAATGGCATCTTCAATTTCCTTCTTTGCTTCATCCATGTCTTTATTGTAATCGTACTCGATTTGAATCGATGAGGCATTTTCAAAAGAATTAGAAGTGACCACATTCACCCCATTGAGATTTTGTATCGACTTCTCAATTGGATCTGTCACCTTATCTGATACTTCGTCCGGCGTTGCGCCAGGATACGTTGTAGAAACCGTAATGACTGGAGTGTTGATATTCGGGATTGATTCTTGTTTCATATTCAATCCGGCATATAGACCAGCAACTGTTACGATAATCGTCATGAGCCATACAGCGAACTTGTTCTTTAATACAAAATTGATGATCGAATTCATTATGTCCTCCATTTTCCTTTATGTATTGACTGACTGGTCATTCTATATCATAATAAACGGTGATATACAATGCCGTCAACCATTTCACTTGCGTTTGACGTAACATTCTAAAGCTGAAGGGGCCTTATTTCATGAACGAAAAAAAAGAAAAAATCATTAAAGCAAGCATTCAGTTGTTTGCGAAAAAAGGTTTTTCTTCTACGACCATTCAGGAAATTGCAGATGAATGCGGAATTTCTAAAGGTGCATTTTATTTGCATTTCAAATCAAAAGAACAGCTTTTCAACAGAGCGTTTGAATATTATATCGACACGTCTATGCAAAGTATTGAAAAGATTCGAAAAGAAAATCAACATCTTGCGCCTAGAGATATCTTTCAGAAACAAATCGCTGAACAGTTCCAGCACTTTGCTGAGAACAAGGATTTTATCATTTTGATCCTCAGCGAGAACATTATTCCGGAAAATCAGCAAATTAAAAAGTATTCCAAAACGGTTAAAAAGCAGATGAATGATGAAATCCAAATTTCTATTTTGACCACGTATGGACAGGAGATCGAACCATATATAACTGACCTGTCAGTCATGATTCAAGGAATCATCCAATCTTATGTGCAAGTACTGCTTTTGCAAGATCAGATGCAATTATCATGTGATGAGCTCTCATCCTTTATTCTCGACCGATTTGATGATTTGGTGCATGGGCTTCTCCGTTCTCATGCGAAGCCGATTCTAAAGCAAAACATTTGGGATGATGAAGCGCCAAATGCCGCTACTCTTCAAGAAGAGCTTCGATTGTTAAAATCTGAGCATCTGCTTTCGGATGATACCCTTGTATCCATTGAAGTTATTGAAGAAGAATTGGCCAAAGATGAGCCGCGCAAGCCGGTCATTCAAGGGATGCTGACAAATTTAGAAACGTGTGAGGACTCCGCTGTCCAAAGAGCTGTGGAACAATTGAAGCTATTCCTCCAATGACAATACGTGGCGATGTTCACTTTAGTTCACCTTTATCCCCTTCGAATATGTGCTAAAGCTTATGCTTCATTATAAAAAAAGAACCAATGAATTGATATACGGCGGTGGTCTGAATCTGTGATAAGACCCTGTCATTATCCATCAACAAAAAAACCGCCTCTTCCATGAGGCGGTTTTTGCGATTTATCGTTTTTTGATTTCTTCGAGAAGAATCTTGTTGACCATCGGTGGGTTTGCTTGTCCCTTCGATGCTTTCATGATTTGTCCGACTAAGAAACCAATTGCGCGGTCTTTTCCATTTTTGAAGTCTTCAATGGATTGCGGATTGTTATCAAGAGCTTCTGTGACAAGTTTGAGCAGTGCACCTTCGTCAGAAATTTGGACAAGTCCTTTTTCTTTGACGATTGTTTCTGCGTCGCCCCCATTTTCGATAAGTTCTTTGAATACCTTTTTGGCAATCTTAGAAGAAATCGTTCCTTTTTCGATAAGCTTGATCATGCCAGCCAGTCCTTGAGGCGTTAGCTTCGTATCTTCCAGCTCTTTTTGAGCCGAGTTCAAGTAGGCAGATACTTCACCCATGAGCCAGTTTGATGCTTGCTTCGCTTCAGCACCTTCTGAAATGGTCGCTTCAAAGAAATCAGACATTTCTTTTGTCAGCGTCAGTACCATTGCGTCATATGCAGGAAGTCCAAGTTCATCAATGTAGCGTTTGCGGCGCTCGTCTGGAAGCTCTGGAATCGATGCTCTTACGCGTTCTTTCCACTCGTCATCAATATACAGCTCCACTAAATCTGGTTCTGGGAAGTAACGGTAATCATCAGAACCTTCTTTGACACGCATGAGGATCGTCTTTTTAGACGCTTCGTCATAGCGGCGAGTTTCTTGTTCGATCAAGCCGCCAGAAAGCAATACTTGCTCTTGGCGTTTTTCTTCGAACTCAAGACCTTTTTGGACGAAAGCAAATGAGTTTAAGTTCTTCAGCTCTGTTTTCGTTCCAAACTCTTCACGGCCGATCGGACGAAGAGAAATGTTGGCATCACAGCGCAGTGAGCCTTCTTCCATCTTACAGTCAGAGACGCCTGTATATTGAATAATAGATTTTAATTTTTCTAAGTAAGCATACGCTTCTTCTGGCGTACGAATGTCTGGCTCAGATACGATTTCAACAAGCGGTGTGCCTTGACGGTTGAAATCGACGAGTGAATAACCGTCGCCTGTGTGCGTCAGTTTTCCTGCATCCTCTTCCAAATGAAGACGTGTAATACCAATTCGTTTTGTTTTGCCGTCTACTTCAATTTCAATCCAGCCGTTTTCACCGATCGGTTTATCAAATTGAGAAATTTGATACGCCTTTGGGTTATCAGGATAGAAATAGTTTTTACGGTCAAATTTTGTATCAGTTGCAATCTCACAGTTCAGTGCCATTGCTGCTTTCATCGCAAAGTTCACCGCTTCTTTGTTCAGCACAGGCAGTACGCCAGGATAACCAAGATCGATGACACTTGTTTGCGTATTGGCAGCCGCACCAAAAGGCGTCGGTGAGCTTGAGAAAATTTTTGATTGTGTTTTGAGCTCTACGTGGACTTCAAGTCCAATTACCGTTTCAAAGTTCATTCTGATTCACCCCTTACAGTTCAGGTTTTGCTTTATGATGATCTGTTGCTTGTTCGAAAGCGTGAGCCACGCGGTAAACGGTTCCTTCATCAAAGTGTTTACCGATGATTTGCAGTCCTAACGGAAGACCATTTGCAAATCCACAAGGCACACTGATTCCTGGGACGCCTGCAAGGTTAACAGGGATCGTTAAAATGTCGTTTGCATACATCGTCAGTGGATCGCTTGTCTTTTCACCAATGTTAAATGCCGGAGTTGGTGTTGTTGGTCCTACAATGACATCATACTTTTCAAAAACATCTTCAAAGTCTTTTTTGATCAGTGTACGGACTTTTTGCGCTTTTTTATAGTATGCATCGTAATATCCTGAGCTTAGAGCGAATGTGCCAAGCATGATGCGGCGTTTGACTTCGTCTCCAAAGCCTTCAGAACGGGTATTTTTATATAAATCAATCAGGTTGTCTGCATTGTCTGTACGGTAGCCATAGCGAATACCGTCAAAACGAGCAAGGTTTGCAGATGCTTCTGAAGATGAAAGCAAGTAGTAAGTCGCAAGCGCATATTTAGAATGCGGAAGAGATACTTCTTCCCATGTGGCACCAAGTCCTTCTAATACTTTCAACGCTTGAAGAACAGACTCTTTTGCTTCTTCGCCAACACCTTCGCCAAGATATTCTTTTGGCACAGCGATTTTCAAGCCTTTGATGTCGCCAGTTAATGAAGAAAGAAAATCTGGGACATCGACATTTGCACTCGTTGCGTCCATTTGATCAACACCAGAAATCGCTTGAAGAACATATGCGTTGTCCTCAACATTACGCGTAATCGGCCCAATTTGATCTAATGATGAAGCAAATGCGATTAAACCGTATCTAGATACACGGCCATACGTTGGTTTAAGACCAACAACACCACAGAATGATGCCGGCTGGCGAATGGAGCCGCCTGTATCTGATCCAAGAGAGAATGGTACTTCTCCAGCTGCAACAGATGCTGCTGAGCCACCACTTGACCCACCTGGAACTGTATTTAAATTCCACGGGTTCTTCGTTGCTTTGAAGCCTGAGTTCTCCGTAGAAGATCCCATCGCAAATTCGTCCATGTTTAATTTACCGATTGTGACAGCTTCCGCTTCTCTTAAGCGGTTCACAACGGTTGCATCGTAAATAGGATCGAAGTTTTGCAAGATTTTACTTGATGCCGTTGTACGTAAATCTTTCGTCACGATGTTATCTTTGACACCGATCGGCATACCGAACAATAGACCAAGCTCGTCCTTTTCACCAACGGCCTCGTCCAATTCCTTTGCGTACGCACGTGCTTTCTCTTCGTCCAGCGCTAGGAATGCTTGTACTTTCCCGTCTACTTCATGGATTCGTTTATAAGACTCGTCCACTAAATCAGAAACAGACAATTCCTTTTTATGTAAAAGCTCTTTTAATTCAGAAATTTTGTGGTCAAACAGTGACATGCCTCAGGCCTCCTTTAGTCCAAAATTGATGGCACACGAATATAGCCGTCTTTATGATCAGGCGCGTTTTTGATGACTGCCTCAATGGAAAGACCTTTATTCGGAACATCTTCTCTCATGACGTTTTTCATTTTTAATACGTGTGTTGTTGGTTCAACGTTTTCCGTATCTACCTCGTTTAACTGCTCTGCAAATGAAATGATGCTATCAAGCTGTTCTGTAAACATCTCAGCTTCTTCTTCTGTAATCGCAAGCCGTGCCAAATGCGCAACATGCTTTACTTCTTCTATTGAAATTCTTGACATGCAGGTTCACCTCCAAAAATGATACGTGTTCGTGTTCGTGGTCATGATCATAAGTCATATACACTTTATCATATCAAATTTTACTGTTCTAAAGCAACTTTACGAGGTCGCCCAGAAAGGCTTTGTCCACTAATATGCCATTGTGGTGCAGTCATTGTCTAAAATATTCATCAAGGTGACTTTTTATTTTTCAGAAAATTTTTTCTTTTATTTAATTGAGTAAGCGCTTACATATAGACGCTTATCACGCATACACGTATTTTTTTGTCTGATGAGGATGTTTAAGAAGGTTGATCACTTGGGAATACTCTGATAGGTTAAGTAACCATAGCAGTGAGCAGACAGTTCAATAGGCTGTTCTTTGTATATTTTGATTGAGGTGATGTCAAATTAATACGAAAAAGGTGATATGGAAACATGAGTATTGAGATTGTAATTTCTCTATCTATTTATTTTATTGGAATGCTTGCCATTGGCTGGTATGCATTCAGAAAAACAAACGACTTGAATGATTATATGTTAGGCGGACGCGGGTTAGGTCCTTATGTAACGGCTCTATCTGCTGGTGCAGCTGATATGAGTGGGTGGATGCTGATGGGGCTTCCAGGCGCTATGTACACAACTGGTCTTTCATCTGGATGGCTTGCTGTTGGTTTAATTAGTGGGGCTTACTTAAACTATCTATTCCTAGCACCACGATTGAGATCGTATACAGAAGTTGCTGATGATGCGATTACCATTCCAGACTTTTTTGACAAACGGTTTAAAGACTCATCTACTTTATTGAAAGCTGTCTCAGCTGTCATCATTATGATTTTCTTTACGCTTTACACCTCATCAGGTATGGTATCAGGCGGACGCTTATTTGAATCAGCGTTTGGTGCTCATTATATGTTTGGCTTAATCTTAACTTCTAGTATTGTCATTTTGTACACACTATTCGGCGGCTTTTTGGCAGTTAGTTTAACTGATTTTGTTCAAGGAGCTATTATGTTTTTAGCATTAGTGCTCGTGCCGATCGTTGCCTTTACTCAATTAGGTGGACCTGTTGCCACATTCAATGATATTCAACAGATTGACCCTAAATTGCTTGATATTTTTAGAGGAACGAGCGTCATTGGCATTATTTCCTTCCTCGCTTGGGGACTCGGTTACTTTGGACAGCCGCACATTATTGTTCGCTTTATGGCGATTACGACTGTAAAAGATTTAAAGCCAGCACGTCGTATCGGTATGAGCTGGATGATTGTGTCTGTCATTGGTTCACTATCTGTCGGTTTAGTCGGCGTAGCGTATGTTCATGAAACAAGCACCACTTTGGCAGACCCAGAAACCATCTTTATTGTGTTTTCTAAAGTGTTATTCCATCCATATATTACTGGATTTTTACTTTCTGCCATTTTAGCTGCAATTATGAGTTCAATTTCTTCTCAGCTGCTTGTCACTGCAAGTGCGATGACAGAGGATTTATACCGTACATTCTTTAGAAGAAAAGCCTCTGACAAAGAACTTGTGATGATTGGACGTATCTCTGTACTAGTCGTAGCGATTGTTGCCATTGGTCTCTCTCTAAACCCAAGTGATACCATTCTTGACCTTGTCGGTTATGCTTGGGCTGGATTTGGATCTTCATTCGGTCCAGTCATCTTGTTATGTCTATACTGGAAACGAATGAATCATCATGGCGCTTTAGCCGGAATGATTGTTGGGGCTGTTGTCGTTCTCGTTTGGATTTCAACAGGCTTAAACAACACGACTGGATTGTACGAAATGGTTCCTGGATTTATTTTAAGTGGTTTGACTGCTATTATTGTCAGCCTCTTAACAAATAAACCGTCTAAAGCTTCTAAAAAGCTATTTAGCAAAATGGAAGACCATCTCGAAGAAGAAACAAAATAACCAGACATGAGGAGTCATCTGCATTATGCGGATGACTCTCTTTATTTTTCAATAAAATGCTTTTCTTTCTCCCGTTTCTGAATAAAATAGAAGTTGTGCAGCCATATGGGCTGTGAGAAGATCATATACATGATGTGAAACGTACATGAAGTGAAAGGAGCGATACGCATGTTTTGGACAATTGAATGGGATACGGTCTTAAAATTAGCCGTTGCCACCTTAATCGGTTTGATCATCGGTCTTGAACGCGAACTTAAGAAAAAGCCGCTTGGGCTGAAAACGTGTATTGTCATTGCTGTCAGCTCCTGCGTATTAACCATCATCAGCATTGATGCAGCCTACAATTTCCCTCGAGTCTCTAAGCTTCAAATGGACCCACTCAGGTTACCGGCGCAAATTATATCTGGTGTTGGTTTTATTGGAGCAGGTGTGATTCTTCGCAAAAGCAATGACGTCATCTCAGGACTTACGACATCTGCGATGATTTGGGGAGCAGCAGGACTTGGGGTTGCAACAGGTGCAGGTTTTTATAAAGAAGCCTTCCTCAGTCTTTTCTTTATTCTTGTCAGTGTGGAATTTTTACCTTGGCTCTTCCAGCGGATTGGACCCATTCGCTTACAGGAAAAAGAAATCCGCATCAGAATGTCACTTTCTGATCGAAACCGCATGACAGAGATTTTAAAAGAAATGAAAGCACTCAATATTCGTATTCATTCTGTACGTATTGATGATTTAAAGGAAAAAGACTATCCGATCATGGAAGTACGTGTTCGCGTACATAAAGACCGCTATACAACCGATGTGTACTTTGATATTAAAGATTTAGAAGGCGTTGTTGGTGTGAAGTGTGATACGGTGTAGGATAAAAAGCCCCTTGCTATGTGAAACAGCAAGGGGCTTTCTATTTATGTTGTTAGCTGATGAAAGTCAAAAGGCGTAATTGGGGTTTTGTCCTCAATCTCCTTTCGAAAACGCGCCAGCATGGCACTTTCGTCAGCGCTTAGTGTTCGGAGATCAAATGCTTGATGTAAAAGCCCATAAATAAGCATATGACGCAGCATAAGGAAATCTGGTATTGTCGCCAGCCATGCGTCATCAAGCTCATTCTCCTGTCGATAGCCTTTGAGAAAATGGCTCATAAATTCACCCGTAAATTCAGCTTTATCCTCATACGGAATCACCGGATACCAAAGAACGTTGTATAGCAAAATGCTTATATCATTGATAAACCAGTGATACCCACAATCATCAAAATCAAATGCAATGATTTCTCCCTGATGATAATGGAAGTTCCCGTGATGTAAATCCGCATGCACCAGTCCATAGACATCCTTGGATATTCGGAGCTGGTGAAGCTTTTGCATCAGTTCATCTTTTCTCTGCAACACAACCGTTTGATCAGAAGGAATATACGTTTCAAGCTTTAATTGCTCCTCCTCATACCACTCTTGACGCTTATAGCGAGGATCTTTCACTTGATATTGTTTAGTCGTTTGATGCATACGCCCAGTATAGGCTCCTAACGCTTGAAACAACTGTCCATTCCAATCTGCTTCGGTCACTTTTCTGCCGGGCGCCTTTTCGTACACTCTCAGCAAAAAAGCGCCTCCTGCTTGATCGGGAATCGCTTCAACATCTTTTCCTCTTGCGGATAAAACCGGTTTAGCTACTGAGATTCCATGTTGAGATAAATACCGAATCCAGTCCATTTCTCCTAGAATATATGTGCGGGAGCGGCGAATGGTATGGGTAATTTTCAATATATAACTCGACCCTTTTTCATCCGTATATTCATACACATAATTTTCTGCATCGGCTAGAAATGTGACCTGTTCTGGCTGAAAATGATAGAGTAGAGCCGCTTTCTTTAAGACCATTTGTTCATCGTATCGTGCTTTTACTTCTTTATGCATGCTGATTCTCCTTTTATCGTCTTTTTACTTATACATGACGGTAATCAGCATTTATACGAGCATCAACATACCTGCCTTTCCTTTTGGTTTCTTCACATACTTTGACAAAAGTTGAAAAATTCCTCTAATTAAAAATAAAAAACCGCAAAAGGCGGTTTTCAGAATGTTGACAAAGGGCCAAAATGAACTTGATTTTAGCCCTTTGTCTTCTTTTCAGCGTGATAGAAAACCTTTGCAGCCCTAGGAAGGACAAGTACTGGCGCGGAGCGAATTTCACATTCGTGAGCACCAGCACGCAGGACTGACAAAGAATGCGAGGGTTTGTCTACACGCTAAAAACCGCCAAAAGGCGGTTTTTATTTAGTCATATATATGGACTGTTGGTTCTTTATCTTCAGCATTTTTTGTGATGAGGGCTTCTTGCTGATCAGAAGAGGTGATGTTGATTTCTATATTGGTGCTCTTATAGTAATCCATGACTTCACCTGTTAAGTATTGCGTAAATGCCACGACTTCTGTTTTTCCGTAGAATTGCATTGGAATTTCTACTTTCATTTTTTGCAAGTTCCCGTTTTTATAGAAACCTTTGCCTACCACACCTGTGTAATTCGGGAAGTAGTCTTCTACCTTTGTCTTGAAGCGGTCAAATCGCTCTGAATCATCTTTGTAGCTGCTCTTGGCATTATCTGAAGGGAAGAAGACATTCTCTTCTTTAATCGTATCCCAACTGCCAATATCAGCTGATCCTGCTTTTACATCGGTTTTAGCGATGAAGTTTCCTGGAACGATAGATGATTTTGGTGCTTGTTTATAAAGAGCAATCATGACTGGGACTTTTTGCAGTCCGTCCATTTGACGAAGTCGTTTAATGACTTGTTCCGCAATTTTTTCGCCCTCTGCTAAAAGTTTCTTTGAATTCTTCGATGAATCGATGGTCACCTCTTGCTGAGGATCCCCGATATTTTCGCGATAATAATAGACAGAGTTAAGCGCAAGACCGATGACAACCCCGCCAAGCTGTAAGCTATTTTTATCTTTTCTGATTAAGTAATTATGTTCTAGCATGGAAGCTAAGTAGATTGGACTATTTTCATTTTTTGACTTTGTTGAACCTGAGTTTGGAAGAGCAGGGTTTAAGCCTAAGTTCTTAAAGTCTTTGTCTTCTTTTTCAGCTTTTTTCAGATCACTGCCTGTTTTTTTGCGGGCAAGCCAGCTGAGAACAGTATCTTCATCTAAATGTTGTCCTTCTTGGAACAGATAGTCGTTTGTATTGAATGATTCTGTTGCCAGGCGCATGAGTCCTGTTTCAAATTCATCAATGTCTAAGCGTGTATTGAGACGCTCTGCTGTTAGTCCTCTTGCCGCTCCTTGTTTAAACGGCAGCACCATTTTGTAATAGGAATCAGAGATGTTGTACATTGGGATGATCGCTGTTTCTTTCGTTTCATCCGTTTTTTGTGTGACCTCTTCCTCATCCTTTCCCCCAAAAGGTGCACACGCTGACAATACCAGTGTGAGCATTGTCAGCAGCAATAGCAACTTTTTCAATAGAAAACACTCCTCTTATTTCTTTAGCTCCTCGAGCATTTTGGCTTCGTCCCAAATTTCAATATTGAGTTCTTCTGCCTTTGTCAGCTTACTTCCAGCTGCTTCGCCGGCAATGACTAAGTCTGTTTTTTTACTTACGCTACCTGCTAACTTGCCGCCTAATGCTTCGATCGCTGCCTTTGCATCATTACGAGACATTTCTTCTAATTTCCCCGTCAGCACAATCGTTTTTCCTGCAAAGTAGGAATCACTTTCTTCTACTTTCACCGGTTTTGGCCCAGTGTAGGTCATATTGACCCCAAGTTCTTTTAGTTCATTTAGCAGATCTAGTATTTCTTCTTTCTCAAAGTACGTGACGACTGCATCGGCCATTTTTTCACCAATTTCATCTACTTCAAGTAATTGTTCTTTCGTTGCTTGTTTTAACTGATCGATATCCTCAAAGTGCATGGCCAACGTCTTCGCTGCTTTAGAACCAATAAATCGAATACCAAGTCCAAATAATAAACGTTCAAGAGAGTTTTCTTTCGATTGCTCGATCGAACGCAGTAAGTTATCGACTGATTTTTCGCCCATTCGTTCTAGCTGAATCAACTCTTCTTTTGTTAAGCGGTAAAGATCTGATACACGAGAGACAAGCTGTTCTTTGAAAAGTTGTGTAATGACTCGCTCCCCTAACCCATCAATATTCATCGCATTACGAGACACAAAGTGAATGAGTCCTTCACGTATTTGGGCGGGGCATTGTGGATTGATGCACCGAAGCGCCACTTCTCCTTCTATTCTGACCAGCTCACTATGACACTCTGGACATTCAGTCGGCATGTGAAACGGCTTTTCTTCTCCTGTTCGCTGATCGACAAGGACACCTGCAACCTCTGGGATAATATCGCCCGCTTTTTTGACAATCACTTGATCAAAAAGGCGGATATCCTTCTCTTTGATCAAATCTTCATTATGAAGAGAAGCACGTTGCACTGTCGTTCCTGCCACTTTTACAGGCTCAAGAATCGCTGTTGGTGTGATGACGCCAGTACGCCCAACACTTAGTTCAATATCAATCAGCTTCGTCACGACTTCTTCGGCCGGAAATTTGTACGCAACAGCCCAGCGTGGACTTTTTGCTGTGAAGCCTAGTTCTTCTTGCTGTGCCAATGAATTGACTTTAATGACAATGCCATCGATTTCGTATGAGAAATCAGCACGCTTTGTTTTCAGTGTTTCAATGAGGTCGATCACTTCTTCAATGGTTTGGCACATCCGTCTTTCTTTGTTGGTTTTAAAGCCAAGCTCATCGAGAAGATCAAGTCCTGCGCTTTGCGTTTCAACACCAATTTCATCAAGCTCCGCTATACTGTAGACGAAGATATCAAGGTTTCGTTTCGCTGCAATTTTCGTATCGAGCTGACGAAGTGAGCCAGCAGCCGCATTACGCGGGTTCGCAAACGGCTCTTCTTCGTTTTGTAATCTTTTTTCGTTAAGGGCTTCAAAAGAAGGTTTTGGCATAAATGCCTCGCCTCTCACTTCAATCGACAGAGGCCGATTGATTTTGAGCGGGATGGAACGAATGGTTTTGAGGTTCTCGGTAATATCCTCACCTGTTGTCCCATCACCCCGCGTGGCACCCCGGACAAACACGCCATTTTCATAACGGAGAGAAACAGCGAGTCCGTCAATTTTCAGCTCGACATTGTAAGCGACGTCGTCACCGACTGCTTGACGAACCCGGCGGTCAAAATCAAGAAGGTCCTGTTCATGAAACGCATTGCCGAGACTGAGCATCGGTGTGCCGTGACGTACTTTTTGGAAGGCGTCTAAAACAGCACCGCCTACTCTTTGCGAGGGTGAATCCGCTGCTTTTAAATCAGGGTGTTCTTCCTCCAGAGAGATCAGCTCACGCATCCGCGCATCATATTCAGCGTCAGGAACACTTGGACGATCCAGTGTGTGATATTCGTAGTTGTATTGATTCAAAATCTGGTGTAGTTCCTCGATCCGGCGTTTCGCTGCTTCTTTATCCATCTGCTTCTTCCTTTCACTTCATCCGTTTTGTCAGTCCTATCAGTTTATTGCTTTTCGATTGGCGCAAATGCGGCAAGGAGACGCTTAATGCCTGTAGGGCTTGGGAAGGCAATATCAAGCTCTGTGCTATCTCCACTACCTTTTACACTCACAACCGTGCCAACGCCCCATTTTTTATGAGCGGCTTTATCACCGACAGCCCAGCCAATGCTGCCGCCGCCTGTGTTTTGAATGGTTTGCGTTTGTGGACGTGAGACAGGCCCTCGTCTTTGCGGTCTTTCTCTCGTTTGGCCAAACGGTGTTTTCGTTTCTTTTTTCTCATTTAGGTTGTCCAATAAATCAGCTGGTATTTCTCTGATAAATCGTGATTCCATATTCATGTTCGTCCGGCCGAATAACGTTCTCATCTTCGCACTTGATAAATAAAGCTCTTCTTCGGCCCGTGTGATCCCTACATAAGCAAGACGGCGCTCTTCTTCCATCTCGGCATCTTCCATTAGTGAACGGCTGTGCGGGAAGACGCCTTCTTCCATTCCCATTAAGAACACAACAGGGAATTCAAGTCCTTTTGCTGCGTGGAGGGTCATTAAAATGACCGCATCCTGATCTTCTTCCTCAGCCTCATCCAGCTTATCAATGTCTGCGACGAGGGCGAGGTCTGTCAGGAAGGTGACAAGTGATTTATCTTCATTTTGTTCTTCAAAGTTTTTGGTGACCGATAGAAACTCGTCAATATTTTCTAAACGGCTTTGTGCTTCAATCGTTTTTTCGATCTTCAGTGCTTCACGATAGCCTGTTTTCTCTAGGATCTCTTCCGTTAATTCTGTGACAGATAAATAATCCTGCATATTTGTCATTTGATCAATGAGCTGTTTGAACTCATCAAGTGCATTGGCTGCTCTTGCACTGATTCCAATGAAATCCACCTGACCAAGTGCTTCAAACATAGAGAGATCATTCATTTCTGCGTATGCGGCAATTTTATCAACAGAAGTCGCCCCAATTCCACGCTTTGGTACGTTGACAATGCGTGCAAAACTAATATCGTCATCTGGATTTGACACAAGGCGTAAGTATGCCAAAATGTCCTTGATCTCTTTTCTGTCATAGAACTTCGTGCCGCCGACGATGTTGTATTGAATGTTCGCCTTCATTAACGTTTCCTCTATGACACGTGACTGGGCATTCGTTCGATAGAGGATCGCAAAATCAGATAATTTACGCTTGCCGCTCTGATGAAGCTGACGAATCTTGCCAGCGACAAATTGACCTTCACCGAATTCATTATCTGCACGGTAATAGGCAATCTTCGCTCCTTCGTCATTTTCTGTCCAAAGGTTTTTTGGCTTACGGTTTGAATTGTTTTGAATGACCGTGTTTGCGGCATTCAGAATACGTTTAGTCGATCTGTAATTTTGCTCAAGCAAAATCACTTCACTGGACGGATAATCTTTTTCAAAGGAAAGAATGTTTGTAATATCCGCTCCACGCCAGCGGTAGATAGACTGATCCGAGTCACCGACCACACATATATTTTGAAAACGCTGAGCGAGCAATTTCACAAGCATGTACTGCGCTCTGTTTGTATCCTGATACTCATCGACATGAATGTATTGGAATTTTCGCTGATAGTGTTCTAATACTTCAGGGATCCGCTCAAACAGACGAATCGTCATCATAATAAGATCATCAAAATCGAGTGATTGGTTTTTGAGTAATCGTTTTTGATAATCTGTGTAGACGTCGCTGACCACTTGATCATAGAAATCACCAGCAGTTTTAGCGTATTCCTCTGCGTCAATGAGTTCGTTTTTTGCACTACTGATTGAACCTAAAATGCTACGTGGATCAAACTTTTTAGGATCGATATTTCGTTCTTTTAAAATGTTTTTAATAACTGAAAGCTGATCAGATGTGTCTAATATAGAAAAGTTGCGATTCACACCAATACGGTCAATATCGCGGCGTAAAATGCGCACACACATGCTGTGGAACGTAGAGATCCAAATGTCATCCGCACCAGGCCCTAAAATGGCTTGTACACGCTCACGCATTTCTCTTGCTGCTTTATTTGTAAAGGTAATCGCTAAAATATTCCACGGTGCCACATGCTTTTCTGCCATTAAATACGCAATTCGATGCGTGAGCACTCGTGTTTTTCCACTACCTGCTCCTGCCATCAGTAACAGCGGCCCGTCTGTTGCTTTGACCGCTTCTTTCTGCGCGTCATTCAGCCCTTCTAATAAGTGATTCGATATTTCATTCATTTCATTCACCGCCAATTCGAACTTATGTTCTATTTTAACCCGTTTCGTCTTGTTTGACTATGATGACTTTTTCACTGCGTCGACTGTCTTTAACGCTTCTTTAAAATTGTCATAAATGACGTTTCCCACTACGACAACGTCTGCATGCTGTGCAAAGTCTTTCGCCTGCTCTTCGCTTTCAATACCGCCGCCATAAAATAGAACCGTTTCATGTAGCACTGCTTTGGTTTCTTTCACAAGCTCTATGTCTCCAAGCGTCCCGCTGTATTCTAAGTAAAAGATGGGCAGTTTCATCAAGTGCTCTGCCACTCTCGCATATGCCCTTACGTCATCTATATCCAGTGCCGTATTGGCCTCTGTCAGCTTAGCCGCTTTACACTCTTCGTTTAAGATGACATATCCTTCCGGCACAATCTCTTCCATTGACATCAAATCACCGTATTCCTTCATCGCATCCTTATGCAGACCAACAATCCAATCAGGATGAGCGCTGTTTAACACAGTGGGGATAAAATACAAGTCAAAGCCAGGCACAATCATCTCATGTGTCGAGATTTCAAGAACACATGGCACAAGAAAGCGGCGCACCTTTGACATCAGTTGCAGCACGTTGTCTTCTGTCACATTGTCACTGCCGCCAATTAAAATGGCATCCGTACCGGATTCACAAATCGCTTCAAGTTGTTCATCGGAAATCTCTTTATTTGGATCGAGTTTAAAGACATGCTTCCACTCGGTAACATCATACATGAAAAACGTTCCTCCATTCGTTTCATTCCATTTAAATATTATAACAAAATCAGACACCGCAAAAAATGGGTAACCTCCTTCAGCTAAAAGTTTCATTCTTTTGAAAATAGTCGATTTTCACTTTAGGCGAGGTGAATAGAGACTATATGAAAAGCTCCACTTCAAGAGGAGCTGAGGGAGATCAATAGATGCGTGCTGAACTGAAATGAGAGCTACTTCATCTCATCACATGATATTATACATGAAAGGAACATTTTACTATCGACCAAGCAGGTGAATGATTTGAAAAGAACCATCACATATGATCAAACGATCGACATCGGATACATCTATCTCATCCCGCCTCGAATCGGGACAATCAAAGAAACCATTGAATTAGACGTGAATGAATGTGTGAACGTAGACATCGACAAAGAGGGCCGAGTGGCTGGGCTGGAGTTATTTGCAGAAGAAGCCAAGGTGTTGAAGCACACACCCGTTTATGAGGACGAGCTTTCGTTACGTTTTACGGATCAGGAAGTTCTCTCAACCTATCATTTATCAGGCATTGAATTTCTTTTCTCGACGCCTGATCACGAAGGGTTGATCGGTTTTACGCTTGTCGATCCTCTTCGATATCACATCAAAAAAAAGACAAGAAAAAACCGTTTTGAATGGTCAAAACGGTTTTTCTAAACTATTGTCTCACTTCATTAAAATAATGAACAGATGTCATGGCCCCTTCATCGACCATCTTGTTGTCTTGAATATCTAACGGATCAGGGTGACCAGCTTTTTCAGGAACCTTTTCATCTGAGCGGAACATGCTTGCCCATTTTTTGAGATGCTGTTTATTTTTCACTGCTAATAACACTGCACCACCAACCCCTAATCCTGCAAGTACATACGCATTCGGACGCTTATTCATGTATGTTCCCTCCCCTTATGATCTTATTTGTAAGTTACCCTGCCTTTTCATTTCTAAACGTCACAATCTGTTGAAGTGGTTTCTCTTTCAATGAAAAGTGGAATAACAACAGTAATGATAGAGAAAAGAGGGGATTTTCGTGACAACAACTTTCATTGTCATTGGCGCATTATTAGTGATTTTTTTCATCATACCAATCATTTTATTCATCTGGATTTGGATGCGAGATGAAAAACAGGAAGAGCATTCTGTCCTACGAAATTATCCGGTCATTGGAAAGCTACGGTTTATTTTTGAAAAAATAGGACCTGAGCTTCGTCAATATCTGTTTCTAAATGATCGAGAGGAGCTTCCTTTCTCAAGAAGAGAATACGAGCAAGCTGTCATGTCTGGGAAGTACAAAAGCCGGACAATGGGCTTTGGATCAAAACGTGATTTTGACAAGCCTGGTTACTATATTCGCAACGTCCTATTTCCAAAGCAGCGAGATGAGTTACGCATCGATCAATCTGAAAAAATCCAAACAAAAGTGTATCAGATCGATCAAGACAATTTACTGAGAAGAAGTGAACATACCAAAGAGGTCGAAGCAAAACCTTACTATCTCCATCAAGACGATGTACAAATCATTGGTGAACATACGTGCCAAAAACCCTTCCGCGTCAAAGGATTGATTGGGCAATCAGCCATGAGCTACGGCTCCTTAGGCGACCGGGCGATTACGGCTCTATCCTCCGGCTTAAAAATGGCTGGCGGCACATGGATGAACACAGGTGAAGGCGGGCTTTCGCCTTACCATCTCAAAGGGGGCGCCGATATCATTTGCCAGATTGGGCCTGGTTTATTTGGGGTTCGAACAGAGGATGGCGCATTTTCATTTGAAGAGTTTAAGAAAAAAAGTGAGCATGATGAAGTAAAAGCCTTTGAACTCAAGCTGGCACAAGGGGCGAAAACACGCGGCGGACACATTGATGGTGAAAAAGTCACAGAAGAAATTGCCCAAATCCGTAAACTGCCGCCACACCAATCCATTGACAGTCCGAACCGGTTCGAGATGTTTCACTCCATTCCTGACATGCTTGATTTTATTGAACAACTGCGAAACATCGGCGGAAAACCAGTTGGAATCAAGCTAGTTGTTGGACATAAAGAAGATATCGAGGAGCTTGCTCTCTATATGAAAAAAAGCGGAAAACATCCTGATTTCATTACAGTAGATGGCGGAGAAGGTGGCACAGGTGCTTCCTTTCATGAACTGGCTGATTCCGCAGGCCTGCCCATTTTCACAGCACTGCCGATGGTCCATCAAATTTTGAAGAAATATGGGGTTCGAGATCAACTCAAGCTGTTTGCGTCTGGTAAACTTCTCTCCCCTGATAAAATCGCCATTGCCCTTTCCATGGGAGCGGATTTTGTGAATATCGCACGGGGCTTGATGTTCTCGGTTGGCTGTATTCGGGCGCAAGTATGCCACACGAATAAATGCCCTGTTGGGGTTGCCACGACAGATCCAAAGCTGCAAAAAGGTTTATCCATTGAAGAAAAGAAATACCGAGTCTGCAATTATATCCTGTCCCTTAGAGAAGGTTTGTTTAATTTATGCGCAGCAGCTGGAATCGAATCACCTATTCATTTTAACGAAAAACATATTATTTTTAGACAAGAAAACGGCCAGACAAGTGAAGTCCCTATGTTCTCAGGCACAGAGCAGTCTGTCTAGCTTAAAAAGGTGCGTTTCCACACCTTTTTTCGTTGACATTCTTGCTCAATCACGTATAAAGAACTTAATAGATCTTTGATAAGGAGAAAGAGTATGCGTGAAAAAAAGGTCCGCGGTATGAAACGAAAGACTCAACAGATCATAAAAGAAATGAACGCAAATACGCAGTCGTTTCCGGCGAATGTTTCTGACTACTGGCACCTGCCTCTACCAGCGGCTTATGATTTTATGACTTCCAACAGAACACCGAAAAAGATCAAACGTCTATGCATTCAAACTCTATTGAATAGAGCTGAGCATCTCATTGATTTGAAACCAAAAGACGGGGACATATATCGTGTCGTGGTCGCAGTCGATCTGCCTGGATTATGGCATTCACAAATCATTGTGTTTAAAGGGGATTCTTATGTGAAAGATTTCTTCAACAGACAAGATGAGTATCAGACATGGCTTCCCCTTTCCGATCAGAGAAATATTCAAAAAGAATGGGATTTATCTGTTGCACAAAATATGCGAACCATCGGTTTTAAGGAAGTGATCACTGATGACGATGAAGTGTCCTATGAAGGTGAACGATGGTTTATGGGGGAACTTGATGACATCAAATAGAGCCATTTCAAATGAAATGGCTCTTACTTGTTCAACTTCAAAACGACAAATCATAAAGAATGTCTGCAGTGAAAGCTGCTTTATTTTGTTTCGTCCGTTGCTTGTTGCTCTGCTACGCGGTCAAGTGCCATTGTATAGGCATCGTTTCCGTAGTTCAAGCAGCGTTTGACTCGTGAGATGGTTGCAGTGCTTGCACCTGTCTCCGTCTCAATTTTATGATACGTATTTCCCTCGCGAAGCATACGCGCTACTTCAAGACGCTGTGATAAAGATTGGATTTCATTGATGGTGCACAAATCATCAAAAAATCGATAACATTCTTCCAGGTCTTTAAGGGATAAGATGGAGTTGAATAGCTGATCTAAGCTTTTGCCCCTTAATTTATCAATTTGCATCTTTATACATCTTCTCCTTTACTATTGGCACACCGCTCCGCACTGACTTTTCCGAGAAAGCGGTATCTTTCCTGACTCATTTTTTTCAACCTCAGCAATGAGCTTTGAACGAATCATGACAGGTTTGGTTCTACGCTGAAAATGCCATCAGGTTCTTTCGTAAGCCGAAGCTTCTTTATCGTAAACAAATTCGACAAGTTTTGTCATATTCCTTGTGCGACAATCTGACAAACTTGTTTGTCTCCGATATCTAGAACACTTCTGCTCTGTTAAGTCTTTCCCTAAAAAACAGTATGTGTAGAAAGCTTGGCGAGACGATAAACCTGCGCCCCGCCTTGCTTAATTATTCAAAATATGTTGGTCGGCCAGCGTAACCGACAGATTCATTTTACAATTGGGCACTTCATTCGTCATGTCAAAGCCCTATGCTTTGTCACCATATCTAGCAGCGAAGAGATCTCTTGCTTACTCCTGCCCTATAACAGCGGTCAGAAATCTAGCAAATATGATACAGCTCCACTCTGTTATATTTTAACGCATTATAGACGGAAAGAGTACAGTTTTTTTCATGACATCAAATATTCCTCTTGGTGTCACTCGAATATACGGCAAGTGTGTGCTTTGGAAAAAGACAAGTGTATCAATCGGGCAGTCAAATGGATACCCTCGCTCAATGAGTAGCTCTCGTAACGTTTGCTCCTGCTGAAGAACCGTTTCAAACGGTTCAGCTGATGCACAGCCTGATAATTGCAGCGGGATTTCATGCAAAATCTTCCCGTTTTCTGTGAGCACAATTCCACCGCCAATTTCTTTCATTCGCTTATGAGCAAGCATCATATCATCTTTATTTTTCCCAATCACTAAAATGTCACCAGTGGTTGAAAATGAGCTGACAAAGCCTTGCACCTTGTTTGCAAATCCTTTTAACATTGTGTTCACGCGCCACTCGCCTTTTCGATCAATCAAACTGAAGAAGCTTTGATCATGGTCACAGGACAGCTGGTTGACAGAGTTATCAATCTCCACTGTATAAGGCTCCATGATGACAGCATTGCGCATTTTGACACCAAGCGGCATTGAGAATTGCAGGTCACTCATCGTCAGGTCATAGCTTAAATCTAATGGTTCAAGCCCGCCATTTTCCCATTTTGTCTCTTGGAATTGATGCTGGTTCTCCCCCTCTAATTTAAGGATCACCCCTTTAGAAATCACCGTTTCTGGATTTGGATTCATCGGATCATCTAAAATATTCAAAGAAGCCAATCGGCCAGGACCGACCACGCCTAATAAGTCATCAATTTGATAGTATTTCGCAATGTTAAAAGTCGCCATATTGTACGCATCAATAGTAGGCACGCCTTCTCCAAGGGCAATGGAAATGAGACGATTGATCATGCCTTCTTCATAAAAGTGAGGCGCTGATCCATCTGTTGTATAGAAAAAGTGATCGTAGTGCCTAAAGTCACGCTCATGCAATTCCCTTAAAATGTTCACTAAATCTGGGCGGATGGAAGAATGACGCAAGGACACATGATAACCTAGAGACAAGCGTTTGAGCACATCGTCTGCATTCATTGCTTCATGATCACTGTCCGCTCCAAACAGCTTCATTTTTGTTAGCGTTTTCTCAGAAGCCCCAGGGAAATGCCCTTCAATTCGTTTTCTCTGCTTCTTCGTTTCTTGCATGCAATATAAAATGAGATCATCGCCGTCCATTAATCTTGGCCAGCTCGTTAATTCGCCGCCTTGAAGGACGTCGGGATGATCAATCCATTCTTTCCGATAGTTAATAGGAAGCATCTCATCTTCATACCTGACCTCGGTTTGAAGATCGTATCTGGACCACCAGAAGTACTGAAATGGCTGCTTTTTTAATTCACATAGAGTGGAAAGCGCTTTCTTTTCATTGCTTTGCAAAAGAAGAAATAAGTTATCGCTGACCATCGTTGTTGTGCCAAATTGAGACACATATTCTGCAAGTGATTGGGGATTATAAATATGGAACGGATGCGCGTGAGGTTCAATATACCCCGGCACAATGTATTTACCTTCACAATCAATCACACGTTTAGCTGATTTATTTTGAGGAAGCTCTGCTCCGACATAAACAATTCGATCATCATGTATCCAAATATTTGCCTTCACCCATTGCTTCAAAAACGGGTTTAGCACGAGTCCATTCGTTAAAAGGAGTGTTGGAACTATTTTTGAGTCGACTACATCGATTTGTGTGCGGATGTCATTGTTTCTCCAATTAAAAGTACGTTCGGACATTCACATACTCTCCTTCATTTGTATTAGCCCTATCGTAACATAACGAACCACGTTACGCATTAATGAAACGTTACAATTTCTTGAAATCACACTTAAAATAATTTAAAAAAGGAGAATCACTTGCAATGAAACCTAATCTTGGCTTAATGGAAGCACTCATGAGAATTGCCTGCGGAATGACGATATGTACTGTAGCTGGATCCTTATATACTCGAAAACCATGGAGTAAAATGCTGCTTTTTGGCATCATGCTCGGCGGATTAAAATTGGGTTCTGGTATTCTTCGTTTTTGTCCAGTGACCTATATATGTGAACAGCAGAATACACATAAAGAGAAGGCTGAGTAGACAGCCTTCGTCAGATTGTTGACAAAGGGCTAAAATGATTTTTATTTTAGCCCTTTGTCTTCCTTTCAGCGTGACATGAAAACCTTTGAAGTCTAGGAAGGGCGAGCACCGGAGCGGAGCGAATGTTACATTCGTGAGCACTGGCGCACAGACCAGCGGGCGAATGCGAGGGTTTATCTGCACGCTGGAGAAGGCTGAGTAGACAGCCTTCTTTTTTTGTGTGTGAATCATTCCGCTGCTTCGCACCATTTGACCAACGTACCAGCAATGATTTCTGCTGCTTCAATCACATGTTTGATCTCAATGGATTCATTCGGGAAATGGGCAAGCTCTGTCGTTCCAGGTCCAAACACAATGATGGGGATATCCGCTGCTTGTGACAGTAATCCGCCGTCTGTCCCCCAAGGGGCGGCTTCCACCTTTGGCGGGTGCTGCATGACCTCTTCATATTGTTCCTTCAATAGACCTAAAAGCGGGTGATCAGAGTCGATTGACCCTGGAAGCCATCTAGCACCAAACCACTCCACCTCCACAGGATGTTCTTGAAACCAATCATCCTTTTCAGCGAGTCCAGTCATCCAATTTTCTAATTCCTTCTCTGCCTGCTCAACTGTCTCACCTGGCATCACACCAAGCCTGCCTTCCATTGTGACAAGATCTGCGACAGAGGACGGCCAATCACCGCCTTGAATTTTCCCAATGTTGATTGGAATTGGAATCGGGATATGCTGAAACAACGGCTCCGTCACTCGCTGATTTCTTTCTTTTTCTAGTGCCGCTATATGAGAAAGGACCACCGTGCTCTTTTCAATAGCAGAAACACCGTGATACCTTGTTCCGCCATGAGCTGCCCTTCCTTTAATATGCAGCCTGAACCACTTTGATCCTTGCTGAATCGGAAAAATGTTCATATGACTTGGCTCTGGAATGATGGCAGCATCCGCTGTGTACCCTTTCAATATCGCTGCAAGTGTGCCTGCTCCGCCGCTTTCCTCTTCGACGACACTATGAAACACCACATCTCCTTTCAGGGGAATCTGAAGCGCATGCAGTGCCTCAAGCGCAAAGAGTAAAGAAACGTTTCCACCTTTCATATCTGTTGCCCCGCGTCCATAAAGTCTCCCGTTTATGATATGCCCGCTGTATGGTGGATATGTCCATTGATTCGTATCTCCTGCCGGAACCACATCTACGTGCCCGTTTAATAAAATCGATTTGCCTCCACCTTTTCCTTTCAATCGCCCAGCAACGTTGGGACTCCCTTGAAAAGATCGGCGCGGGGAATAAAAATAAGGATGCTCTAGTAATTCATCGCCGCCAATTTCCCAAACGTCTACATCAAAGCCAATGGCGGACAGTTTATTGGCCACGATCTGCTGCACGTCTTCTTCATTTCCTTGGGTGCTGTCACATTGCACCATTTGCTGAAGAAGCGTAATGGCTTCATCCTGATGCTCTTTCATCCAGTTTCTGATACGTGTCATTGGCTGCAAGTCGTTCATCCTTTCTACACAACAGATTTGACATCAGGCGCTAAAATTAATGGCGCTTCAGTCGCCCTGATGACATCTTCCGGCTGAAATGGCGGCATGACTTCACGTAAAATGAGCAGCTGAGACTTGACCTCAATGACCGCCATATCCGTAATAATCAAATCGACACACGCTTTAGCGGTTAATGGCAATGAACAAGCCGTTTTCACTTTAGATCGACCGTGTTTATCCAGATGGCTCATCACCACGACCACTTTTTTCGCTTTTTGCGCCAGCTCAATCGCTCCGCCCATACCCGGTACTCTTTTCCCCGGTACAATCCAATTGGCAAGATCCCCTTGGCTGCTTACTTCAAGTGCACCCAAAATCGTCATATCCAGCATGCCTTTTCGGATGATGCCAAAAGCAGTCGTACTGTCCATGTACGAGCCGCCCTTTGTCAACGTAATGGGAAAACCACCGGCATTGCACAAATTCGGATCTTCTTCCCCTTGCAGAGGCGAGGCTCCTGCCCCCATAATGCCGTTTTCTGCATGCAGCCACACCTCGTAATGTGAAGGAATGTAATCTGCTGCTAGGGTCGGAATGCCGATCCCAAGATTCACAATCATGCCATCTTCAATTTCTTGTGCTGCTCTTTTGGCAATGCGGTGTCTTAAATCGATGTCTCCCATGCCCATGTCCAGTTCACTCCTTTTGATTGCACGATTTGATTCACAAATACGCCTGGCGTCACGATTTCCTCTGGATCGAGCTGCCCTGCTGCCACAATTTCTTCTGCCTCCGCAATGGTCCAGTCTCCTGCCATCGCCACAATCGGGTTTGTATTCCGTGCGCTTTTATCAAAAATCAGGTTTCCCACTTCATCTGCTTTGTAGGCATTGACGATGGCAATATCCGCTGTGAGCGCAGGCTCTAACATATAATTCTTCCCATTCAGCTCAACCAATTGTTTCTCATCGAGATTCAGGCTATCCATCCCAACATCTGTCACAATGCCCGCCAGACCCATTCCGCCTGCTCTGATTTTTTCTGCAAGAATGCCCTGCGGATAAAAATGAACGTCTAATGTACCAGCTTGCATTTTCTGTCCGGCAATGGGATTTGAGCCGATATGAGAGGCAATGATTTTTTTCACTCTTCCTTCTGTGATGAGCCGGCCCACACCAATTTGCGGGAAACCTGCATCATTTCCGATCAATGTCAGATCTTGAATATTTGCTTCCAAAATGGCATCAATCAACGATGGTGGTGAACCCACGCCGCCAAATCCGCCAAACATGATGGTCATGCCATCTTTTAATCGCGTCATCACTTCATCCAAACCCACAGTTTTGTTCATGTTCGTTCCTCCTTACATAGCAGATGGGAAAAACCCTCGATTGATCACTTCTTGTTCGACTTGTGTGATGGTCTGCCCGAATAAATCAATGAGTTCATCCATTTCCTGCTGTGTGATGGAAAGCGGCGGTGCGATCATAACCGCTGCGCCTCCGACTCCATCCTCTCCAGCGCTTGCTGGATACACCAGCAGTCCATTTTGTTTTGCCGTTTCAACGACGAGATTGGTTATCTGAGCATGTGCAGGAAATGGCGTTTTGGATAAACGATCTGCGACAAACTCAATGCCAATAAGCAATCCCTTCCCTCTCACATCTCCTATGATGGAATGATTTACTTGCAGATCTTTTAAAGCATTCATCAGATATCGCCCAGAAAGATCAGCCCGGTCGGGAAGCTGATGCTTTTTCATATATCGAATGACCGCTAATGAAACGGCTGCTGAAAGCGGATTGGCACTATATGTGTGCCCTGCCATGACAGAGCCGGAGCCGCTGATAATCGGTGCCATCACACGATCCGTTGAGACAACTGCTGCGATTGGAGAATAACCTGCGCTCATTCCCTTTCCAAGAACCATGATATCTGGTACCGTGCCCCAATGTTCCATCGCAAACATTTTTCCAGTTCGTCCAAAGCCCGTCATGACTTCATCTGCGATCATTAAAATGTCGTTTTCTTCACAGACACGCTTCATCGCTTCGAAATAACCGTCTGGCGGCAGGAGCGCCGCTCCCGCTGCGCCAACAATCGGTTCGGCGATCAATGCGGCAATCCTCTCTTTTCCTATACGCTGGATGACGGTTTTAAATTCCTGGACATACCACTCGACCTGCTTGCTGTCTTCCTTTGGCAGCCATGACCTGTAGCTATAGGGCGGAGACAGCACTGGGTGCTTTTCAAGCAGTGGTTCAAAACGCTCTCTCCTTGCAATATGACCTGACATCGACAGCGCCCCTAATGTAATGCCGTGGTAACTCATCCATCTTGAGATGATATGATTTTTTTCCGTCTTCCCCTGCTCCTGCCAATGCTGTATCGCCATTTTCATAGCAGTCTCCGTTGCTTCTGAACCACTTCCTACAAAAAAAGACCAGTTCAGATCACCTGGGCAAAGTGTACTCAATTCATACGCTAGTTCTTCCGCTGGTTCATTCGTAAATTGTGACCTGTACGTAAAGCTCACCTTGTTCGCTTGCTCCGTCATCGCATCAATAATGTCTTGTATGCCATGTCCAATACTTGCCGTGACTGCCCCTGATGAGCCATCTATATATTTTTTTCCGTCCCGATCATATAAGTAAATCCCCTCTCCTCTCACAGCCACAGGATATTGCTGATTTAACATCGGTTTGATTAAGTAATCCCGGGTCTCCACTTTGTCATTCCTCCCTCTCTTGTCAGCAGCTGCACTTTTCTTTTTACATGAATCGCAAGAAAATTTTGTATACTTGGTATAAGATTAGCTTAATCAAGAGGGCAGTCATCCTCCATTCGCCATATGCCCGAATTTCACACGTGTTTTTTATACATGGTGTATAAGAGTGTTCAAAAGGAGGTCATGAGTCTATGGCGATTCTCGTCAAAGATGCACTCTCGCTCGATATGATGAAAGAAACCAAACTGCTTGCTGGAGAAAATGGACTGGATCGTCTTATCCAGTGGGTGACCATTGTGGAAATTATTGAGGACACATCTAGACTTTCCGAAGGAGAATTACTTGTTACAACTGGATTTGGGCTGACAGAAAATAAAGAAAGACGCATCCGGCTTGAAAAATTGATTCAATCTCATCGTCTTTCAGCCATTGCCATTTATAAAGGCGTGTACTTAACGGAAATTCCCGCATCACTCATTGAAGCCGCCGAAAATAGCGGTATTCCGCTCATCGAGATTCCGCCCCATGTCAATTTTTCAGACATCACAAAAGCCGTTCTAGAACAAATCGTCAGCAGTCAGCTCCATCAGCTCAAATATTCTTCCGCGATTCATCAAAGACTGACCCATTTAAATGTGAGCAATAAAAATGTCACGCAAATTACAGATGAACTGGCACATCTCACAGCGGCAAATATCGTCGTACTGGATGTGTTTTTGCACCAAACAGCAGCTCATCTCGAAACAGACGAAGTGACCTATTCTCATGCTTTTGGCTTTCTAACAGATGACGAACCGATTGAAACCTCTTCTTTGCTCAAGCAGGCAGAGGAAAAAGGCCGGCTCGTCTATGACACATATGGTGCGTTTGTTCTAGCCGCATGCCCTGTGATTGCAATGGGGGATATTTTCGGGTTCATTGTGGCGTTAAAGAAAAAAGAGACGTGGCACCATCTCGATGCCATCGCCATTGAGCATGCCGGTGCGGTGTATGCGATTGAATGGTTGAAACAAAAAGCCATTCAAGATACAGAAAACCAAATGCAGGGGCATTTATTGGATGATATGTTGCAGCAGCAATACACAGAAGAAAGCTATGTCATCGAACAAGCAAGAAAGCTGCAATATGATATGAGCGAAGAACAAGTCGTCATCTACTTTCAATTTCAGCATCAGCACACACAGCTCGATCATCAAATGGTGCAGCGCCTATCCCAATTGCTCACATCCATTTTTGAACGCAGACAAATTCCTTTTTTATTAAAGGCAAGGCTTGATTCCATTTTCGTCCTGACACCCGCAGGAAAAAACACATATCAAGAAACAAATTGGTATCGTGCATCAGAAGAATGCCGCAGTACTTGGTCTTATTTTTTCCCCGTCCATCCCATTGTGATTGGCATTGGAAGAGCCTACGACCAGATCAGTCTCTTTGCTAAAAGTGCAAAAGAAGCCCAGTATGCAGCAAGGCTTCTTCCTCTTTTGAAAACAGATGACAGCATCATTCATTATCAGAAGCTCGGCCTATATGGGATGCTGCTTGAAATGAACGAAGCCGGAATGAATTTGCATGACTTTTATGTGGAGCTGTTAAGCCCGCTGCTTTATACAAAAAAACAAGGAGCTGACCTCATTCATACACTCGAAGTGTATTTGGCACACAATGAAAATATTCAAAAGTCAGCGGGGGAATTGTTTATTCACCGGCATACGTTAAGCTACCGGTTGAAACAAATTGAAACGAGAACAGGCTGCAGCCTCAAATCCACTGATGATCGGATGAAGCTGCAGCTGAGTATCATGGCGTACCGCCTATCTGGTCTGCTTGATCAGATGAGAACCATTTCATGATTCATTTGGCGTTTTGACCCATAGATTCATATCTTCAATTTTGTCAAAAATATAGCAGTTGTTTTGAAAGCGTCCGGTGTATGTATACCCGAGCTGATAAAATACTTGATTCATTCCATAGGACAGTGCACGGGCGAGAGAATAAAAGACATAAATGTGCATGGATTGAAGCTCTTGTTCGAGGGCTAGAATCAAATGATGCATGAATCCTAGTTTTCTGTATGTGGGAAGGGTTGCACAATCTGTTAATTCTGCATGACCATACAGCACATTGATTTCAGCGGATGCGGCACTTACAAGTTGACCGTCATGTTCAACGGCATAAAAAACCGTCCCTTCCTCCATTACCTTTTGGATGTAATCTGGCTCGTTCATTGGCGTGGGGTACGTTTCAAAGACCGTATCATAGAGCGCTGCCAGCTTGTGCACATCCTCTGGACCAGCTTTCCTCATCACATACTCATCTTGCCACACGCCTTGGTCTTTTTTCATCGGCTTTTCTTGAATAGACGCAACGATTTCATCTTCCTTCAGCCAAAATGGGCTGTTCATTCGATCTTCGGTCAGAAAGAGCGACATGCCGTACGCATCACTTCCGAGGAAATAATGAGAAAACACGCCTTCAAGCCGAAAGCCTTTTGCTAAAAAAAGAGGCATATGCTCGCGCCTTACTTTTACAATAACCTTAGACGCCTTGCAGTCCGCCGCTTCCTGAAGCACGGACTGAATCACATCCTGCACCCTGCCGCTATAGTCATCCAAACGAATTCGCTCATTGAATGGATCCATACAGATCAAAGCAGAAAAACGCTCGTTTGCAAGTTTCTTCAATTGCACCATACACTCATTCCCCTCTTAGCTAATGAAAAACTTCCAAATTAAAAATGAAGAAATAGCAATGCCAGAAAAAATGGATAGGATCATATAACTAATGGCTGAAGCTTTTTTCATTTTATTGTGTTTAATGGCAAATAACATAATGTTATTTATGTTTATGAGAAATAAAATGATCATGAATATTGCAAAGAGAATAATTGCCTTAAATTCCATGTTGCCTCCTCGTGAATGGGTCATCCAATAACACTTCTCCAAATTCGGGCTATATCCCTTCTAATCATCAAAAGAAGAAAAAACACCTTGCCATCTCGTCAGATAGAAAGGTGTTTTGATTAAACCAATTTTCTCGAAAATTCCAGAAAATAATTTCTATAATTAACGATGTTTAGTACCACTATTATTCCAATATTTGTAATGATTTGAAGATTTAGAAACTGAGAAACTACCAGTTACTGTTACCCCTTTTACTGCTGCAGAACCACTTCCACTTATTGATACATTAGTGGTTCCATTATTATAGAAGTCTCCATTTACATACCACCAAATAGCAGTTGGAGAAGTTATTTTTGCTTTAACTTTACCAGCAAAATGTTTTGAACCAAGGCTAGAATATCTGTCTAAGTCTATATCTTCAATATATTTAAATTGTACAAATGATCCACTCGCATATGTCCAAGCATAAATTTGAACTTTAGGTTGATATAAAAAACCTACATCCTGAACAATTGTCATTTTATGCATACTGTATTTTGTTGCAGCTGTACTAAATTGTTTCTTTGATAAATTTGTAGAAGATTTTTGAACTTCTTTCTTAGAGATACCCCTTGATTTGGATACTTCCTTAACATATTGATCATATGAAATTTTTTCAATTTTGGTATTTCCTGTTTTACCTAAATTATGGACCTTATTAAGATTGATAGAACCAAATTCTTTAGCAGAAGTTGGTGCAGGAATAGCAAAAGCTGAGCTTACTAATACGAGAACTAGAAGAACTGATGAAATCACTTTTTTCATTATTATACCTCCCTTTGTAATATATTAAATTTATAACATTAAAATGAAAATAAAAAGGTTTTTTTATACATTTAAAGTAATTTTAAGGTTTATCTGTGAGTTTTATAATATAAAAAAAGACCCACTCACATAGTGAGAGAGTCCAGTATAATCATGTAGTTTTCCCCGCTGCCTTCAGCGCACGGGCGCCAATGTCACGGCGATAAAATAAACCTGGCTGAATGATTTCTTCAACCGCTTCATACACTCTTGATCTTGCCGCTTCAAATGTGTCGTCAAATGCGGTCACATTTGCTACACGGCCGCCATTTGTGACGAATTGATCGTTTTCCTTTTTTGTTCCTGCGTGGAAGGTGACGACATCAGAGACCGTTGTTTGCAAAGCACCGATTGGTGTGCCTTTTGCGTAGTCTTCCGGGTATCCTTCTGATGCAAGAACGACACTGACAGCGGCTGTGTCTTTCCACTGCAAGTCCACATCTTTTCCATCTAGAATGTCTAGGAAGACTTGGACTAGATCTGATTCAAGGCGAGGGAGCACTACTTGCGTTTCAGGGTCGCCAAAGCGTGCATTGAACTCAATGACTTTTGAGCCTTCTGGTGTCAGCATTAAGCCTGCATATAAAATGCCTGTAAACGAACGCTCTTCCTGCACCATCGCGTGAGCTGCTGGTTTGACGACGTCTTCCACCGCTTTTTGTACGACTTCATCAGAAATTTGTGGAACCGGTGAATAAGCGCCCATCCCGCCGGTGTTTGGTCCTTTGTCATCTTCAAATGCCCGTTTATGATCCTGTGCGATCACCATCGGATACACCTTTTCTCCATTGACAAAGGCCATCAGAGAAAACTCTTCACCTGTTAAAAATTCTTCAATGACAACCGATGCACTCGCATCGCCAAACTTTTCATCCTCTAAAAAGTCATGAAGGCAGTTGATCGCCTCTTCAAGCGTCATTGCCACTGTCACGCCTTTTCCTGCGGCAAGCCCATCTGCTTTAATGACAATTGGGGCACCCTTTTCTTCCACATATGCCTTCGCTTCTTCAAACGATGTAAAAGTGGCGTAAGCGGCTGTCGGGATCTCATAATTTTTCATTAAGTCTTTTGCAAATTCTTTTGAGCCTTCAATGACTGCGGCTTTTGCATTCGGTCCAAATACCTTGAGTCCTGCTTCTTCAAATGCATCGACGACACCTGCAATTAAAGGAACCTCTGGACCGACAATTGTTAAACCGATGTTATTGTCTTTTGCAAAACGAATTAACGCCTCATGATCGCCCTCGTCGATTGGGACAAGCTTCGCAGCGTCTGTCATTCCATCATTGCCGGGTGCGACAAATACTTGGCTGACAAGTTCGCTTTGATTCACTTTCCATGCGATGGTATGCTCTCTTCCACCTCTGCCGATAATTAATACGTTCACACTGTCATCCCCTTAATGTTTGAAATGTCTAACGCCAGTGAAGACCATGGCGATGCCGTATTCATCTGCTTTTTGGATTGATTCTTCATCACGAATGGAACCACCTGGCTGGATGATCGCTGTGACGCCTGCCTTTGCAGCAGCTTCCACTGTATCGCCCATTGGGAAGAACGCATCAGATCCTAGTGCGCTTCCTTTCGCTTTTTCACCTGCTTGCTCAATCGCAATGTTAGCCGAGCCAACACGGTTCATTTGACCAGCACCAATACCTGCTGTCATTTGATCCTTCGCTAGAACGATGGCATTTGATTTCACATGCTTGACGACTTTCCAAGCGAGCTTTAAGTCTTTCCATTCGTCTTCAGTCGGCTCTCTTTTCGTTGGGATAGAGATCGTTGCTTCCTCTAAGCCGTATGTGTCGATATCCTGAACGAGCAATCCACCATGAACACTTGTCAGCTGCTTTTCTTTTTTCCCAAGATCTGCTTCTACATCTAATGTTAGTAGACGAAGGTTCTTTTTCGCTGTTAACACGTCAAGTGCTTCTTGGCTGAACGATGGTGCGATGACGATTTCTAAGAAAATCGTATGGAGCACCTCAGCCGTTTGTTTGTCTACTTCACGATTAAGCGCCACAATGCCGCCGAAAATAGATGTTTCATCTGCTTTAAATGCACGATCAAATGCTTCTGCAATCGTTTCCCCTGTCCCAACACCACATGGGTTCATATGCTTTACAGCCACAGCCGCTGGCACCGTAAATTCACGTACAATTTGAAGAGCAGCATCTGCATCTTTGATGTTGTTGTAGGAAAGTTCTTTTCCATGTAATTGCGTTGCAGTAGCTAAAGAGCCTTTGCTTGGAAGCGCATTTTCATAGAACGTCGCCGCTTGGTGCGGGTTTTCTCCATAACGAAGAGATTGCTTTTTCTCAAATGTGACTGTGAACTGTTCTGGCTCTGTTTCGCCAACAAAGTTCGTTAAGTAATCCGCAATCAGGGCATCGTAAGCAGCTGTATGACGGAATACTTTTGCTGCAAGCTCACGTTTTTTCTCTAGTGAGACGCCGCCTTCTTTGATTTGTTGAACGACAGAATCATAATCACGCGGGTCTACAATCACAGTGACGTCCTGATGGTTTTTAGAAGCAGCACGAAGCATACCCGGTCCGCCAATATCAATGTTTTCAATCGCTTCTTCATACGTGACATCGTCTTTGGAAATGGTCTCTTTGAATGGATATAGATTCACAACGACAAGATCAATTGGCTGAATGCCGTGCTTTTCGATCTGTGCCATATGCTCATCGTTTTCTCTCACTGCTAACAGTCCACCGTGAATGTTCGGATGAAGCGTTTTGAGTCGTCCGTCCATGATTTCTGGGAAGCCAGTCACTTCAGAAATACCAATGACATCAATGCCGTTCTCTTGAAGAAGTTTGTGTGTACCACCAGTTGAAATCACTTCAACTCCAAGTTCTGTTAGTTCTTTCACAAAAGGTACAAGATTTGTTTTATCGGAAACACTGATTAATGCGCGTTTGATCGTCATGCCTTTGTCACCTCATTAAGATAATTCTAAAAGTGATTTGATCACTTTTGGATATAGTGTATGTTCTAATTCATGCATTCTTTTTTCAATGGATTCAAGGTCTTCCCCTTGTTCAATATGAATGGCTGCTTGATCAATAATCGGGCCGGTATCCATGCCTTCGTCGACATAATGAACCGTGATGCCAGCTACTTTGACTCCTGCTTGATAGGCTTGTCCAATCGCATCGAGTCCAGGAAATGCTGGCAGTAAAGAAGGGTGGATATTCACGATTTTCCCTCTAAATGCGTCAAGTAATGTCGGACCGATCAGTCGCATATACCCAGCGAGGAAAATCCATTCCACTTCATGCAGCTTCAGCTGTTCAATGATGGTTTGCTCAAAAGCGGCTTTACTCGGGAAAGCCTTCGGCGTAAAAGAAAAGGACGGAATGCCCTCTTTCTCTGCCCGCTCCAGCACCTTCGCACCCGGTTTATCACAGATCACAATGGCGGCTTTTGCCGGCCACTGTTCTTCTTTTAACGTATCAATAATGGCTTGAAAATTTGTCCCGCTTCCAGAGGCGAAGATCGCAAACTTTTTCATGAGAGGCTTCCACCACCGAAAGTGACGCCTTCTCCTTTTTGAACTCGTCCGATAAGGAAGGCTTTCTCTCCGTCTTGTTCAAGTCCGCTGATCACATCGACGAGATCATCCTCTTTGACGGCTAGGACAAAGCCGATACCCATATTAAATACATTGAACATCTCTTCTGCTTTTAATTGCCCTTTTTCTTGAATAAAGGAGAAAATAGGCGGGACCGGCCATGAGCCATTATCAATCTCAACACCAAGCCCTTCAGGCAGCATACGTGGTAAATTCTCAATAAAGCCACCGCCTGTCACATGTGCCATACCGTCAACCTTGCCAGCTTTCACTTGTTTAAGAACAGGCTTGACATAAATCTTCGTCGGTTCGAGCAGCTCTTCTCCAAGCGGTCTTGTAAAAGGTTCATATGTTTGGTGAAGGTCTAGTCCTGCGTCTTCCAGCAATACTTTTCGTACAAGAGAATAGCCATTGCTATGAATTCCGCTAGAGCTGAGTCCAATCAGCAAATGACCTTCCTTGATGTTCTCTCCTGTGACGATTTCATCCTTTTCAACGACACCTACAGAAAATCCAGCAATATCATATTCTTCTTCTGTGTAAAGACCCGGCATTTCTGCTGTCTCTCCGCCGACAAGCGCTGAACCAGACTGCTCGCATCCGTCAGCTACACCTTTGACGATGGATTCAATTTTCAAAGGATCTGCTTTTCCAACTGCTAAGTAATCTAAGAAAAAGAGCGGCTCTGCCCCTTGTGCAAGCACATCGTTCACACACATAGCAACAGCATCTACACCGATCGTATCGTGTTGATCCATTAAAAATGCTAGCTTTAATTTCGTACCAACACCGTCTGTTCCTGAGACAAGAACGGGCTTTTTGTATGGCAGTTCAGATAAATCAAACATACCGCCAAATCCGCCTAGAGCCCCCATTACACCTGCTCTTTTTGTACGTTCTACGTGTGTTTTCATTCGTTTAACAGCTTCGTATCCTGCTTCGATGTCGACACCGGCGTTTTTATATGCTTCTGACATCCCATTCACTCCTTTTATCTGCTTGTCTTTCATGTATTTTCGGCAGAATGAAAGAGCAGCATATCAAATCACGTTGACTGCTGCTCCATTATTCGATTATTTCGTCAGGACTGTTTCCTTCACATGAGGAAGGACAGTATCTTCATAAATTTCGGTCGGGTATTTTCCAGTAAAGCATGCTAAACACTGACCACGCTGCGGATCATCATATTTTCTGCCAATCCCGTCCATTAAACCGTCTACAGATAAAAATGCAATGGTGTCTGCACCGATTTCCTGTCTAATTTCTTCCACTGAATGAGATGATGCAATCAGCTCTTCGTGTGTAGACGTATCAATTCCATAAAAACACGGATGAGCGATTGGCGGTGAACTAATGCGTACATGCACTTCCGTCGCTCCCGCTTCTCTTAGCATCGTCACAATCCGGCGGCTTGTGGTTCCGCGTACGATGGAATCATCCACCATGACGACACGTTTGCCTTCGACCACCCCGCGCACAGCAGACAGCTTCATGCGCACGCCCTGCTCACGCAATGCTTGAGACGGCTGAATAAATGTCCGGCCAACATAACGGTTTTTAATTAAACCTAGCTCATATGGAATACCTGTTGCTTCGGCATAGCCAATCGCTGCAGAAATACTGGAGTCTGGCACACCTGTCACGACATCTGCTTCGACATGTGCTTCTTCTGCAAGCTTCTTACCAAGATTCTTTCTCGCACTATGCACGTTGATGCCATTGATATTGCTGTCCGGTCTTGAGAAATAAATGTATTCCATGCTGCACATGCTGCGGTTAATGTTCATCGAGAAACGCTCAGATTTTAAGCCGTCATCATTAATGATCAGCATTTCGCCAGGCTCTACATCTCGTAAATAGGTAGCACCGACGACATCAAATGCACATGTTTCAGAAGCGACAACATAAGCATCCCCAAGCATACCAAGTGAAAGTGGGCGTAATCCGTTCGGATCAAGCGCTACGATCATTTCTGTTTCCGTCATGATTAGGAAAGCATAAGCTCCTTTTAACATAGACAGAGCATTTTTGATTTGATCCTTCAAATCCATATATCCGCTACGCTTAATTAAGTGAGCGAGCACTTCGGTATCAGAAGACGTTTGAAAAATACTTCCTTGGTTCTCTAGCTGCTGTTTTAATTGCGTTGCATTGACCAAGTTTCCATTATGAGCAAGGGCAAGACTGCCATTGTTTTGCGAGCGGAAGAAGAGGGGCTGCACATTCTCAAAGCCGCCTCCGCCTGCTGTCGCATACCGAACGTGTCCGATCGCACCTTTTCCCTTTAAATCCTTAAGCTCACCATTTTGGAACACTTCCGTAATCAGTCCAAGGCCTTTGTGTGACGTCAAGTTTTCACCGTCTGTTGCAATAATTCCCGCACCTTCTTGTCCTCGGTGCTGAAGGCTATGCAATCCGTAATATGTGATTTGCGGGGCTTCTTCGTGTCCCCAAACCCCAAAGACGCCACATTCTTCGTTTAAGCCTCTGATTTCAGCAAGCATGGGATCGCTCCTTTCCATGCGCGTTCAAGCTCGTTGACTGCCGCATGAATCCATTGTTGTCCTTCTTGATTTTTGACAGTGAATACACCATCATTTGTGACCGTTCCGACTTCTTTTGCATCTTGCACAGCCGCAGCAAACGCTTCGCGATTTTCTGGTTTCACTGTGACGACAAAACGTGACTGTGATTCACTGAATAGTGATGCAGCGCTGTTTAGATCGAGCTGGATATCAGCGCCAAGACCATCTGTTCCAAATGTACTTTCAGCTAGTGCTACACCAAGACCGCCTTCAGACACATCATGTGCTGACTGAACAAGTCCGTTTTGAATTGCTGCTAATAGGGCTTCTTGACGCGCCAGTTCTACATCCAAATCAATTTCTGGTGCTTTTCCGTAGATACGGCCTTCTGTCATTTTTTGAAGCTCACTGCCTGCGAATTCTTCCTTCGTTTCACCAATGACGAAAATCACATCGCCTGCCTGTTGGAACGATTGAGTCGTAATATGAGCTGTATCTTCAATCAAACCAACCATGCCAATAACTGGCGTTGGGTAAATGGCTGTACCATTTGACTCGTTATATAAAGAGACGTTCCCACCGATTACTGGTGTGCTTAGCGTGCGGCATGCTTCGCTAATCCCGTCAGCAGACTTTTCAATTTGCCAGAAAATTTCTGGTTTCTCTGGGTTACCGAAGTTTAGATTATCTGTCACTGCTAGCGGACGAGCGCCTGAGCAGACAATGTTACGTGCTGCTTCTGCAACGGCGATTTTCCCGCCGACTTCTGGATCAAGGTAGAGATAGCGCGCGTTACAATCTGTAGTCATCGCTAGGGCTTTTTTCGTTCCGCGGATTCTTAAAACGCCAGCATCAGAGCCCGGTGCAACGACGGTATTTGTCCGAACCATGTAGTCATACTGATCATAGACCCATTCTTTACTTGCAATCGTTGGCTGCTGAAGGAGCTGCTTTAATGTCTGTGCAGCATCTGTGATCGCTGGAGCTTCCACTTTCGTTTCTAAAAACTCACGATAGTATGCAGGCTCACTTGACGGCTTATGATAAACCGGTGCTTCTTCTGCAAGAGCATCAACAGGAAGCTCACACACCACTTCTCCTTGATGGAGTAAACGAAGCATTTTATCGTCTGTCACATGACCGACTGATACCGCTTCAAGATCGTATTTTTCGAAAATATCAATGATTTCTTGCTCACGGCCTTTTTCAATGACTAGAAGCATTCTCTCTTGTGATTCAGACAGCATCATTTCGTATGCGGACATGCCTGTTTCACGCTGCGGAATGAGGTCTAAATTCATCTCAATCCCAGAACCTGCTTTACTCGCCATTTCTGCACTTGAGCTTGTTAAGCCAGCCGCTCCCATATCTTGAATTCCAACGAGCGCATCGTTTTTGATGACTTCAAGGCACGCTTCAAGCAAAAGTTTTTCCATGAATGGATCACCGACTTGAACCGCTGAACGTTTTTCTTCTGATTCATCAGAAAATTCTTCAGACGCAAATGTTGCACCGTGAATACCGTCACGTCCCGTTTTAGCACCAACATACATTACCGTGTTGCCGACACCTTTTGCCTGCCCTTTTTTGATGTCCTCATGATTGATTAATCCAACACACATCGCATTCACGAGCGGATTACCTTCATAGCTTTGATCAAAATGAACTTCTCCGCCGACTGTAGGAATTCCAATACAGTTTCCATAGCCTGCGATCCCTGCCACTACTTCTTCAAACAAGTACTTCACGCGCGGTGAAGTCAGTTCACCAAAACGAAGAGAGTTTAGTACAGCAATTGGACGCGCACCCATGGAAAATACATCACGGATAATTCCGCCGACACCTGTTGCCGCTCCTTGATACGGTTCAATTGCAGATGGATGGTTATGTGATTCGATTTTAAATACAACCGCTTGGTTGTCTCCAATATCAACGATTCCAGCGCCTTCCCCAGGACCTTGAAGAACATGCTCTCCTTTTGTCGGGAATTTGCTTAAAACAGGCTTTGAGTTTTTATAACTGCAATGCTCTGACCACATGACAGAAAAGATACCCGTTTCTGTGTAGTTTGGCAGCCTGCCAATAATGGATTCGATTAAAGCGAATTCTTCATCACTCAATCCCATTTGCTGATACAATTTCTCTTCTTTAATTTGCTTGTGACTTGGTTCAAGCAGTAGTGACATGAGTGTCCCTCCAATTTTTCACGATAGATTGAAACAATTTAAGTCCGTCTGCGCTGCCTAGTAATGAGTCAACCGCGCGCTCAGGGTGCGGCATCATGCCGAGTACATTGCCCTGTTCATTCGTTACACCTGCAATTCGATTGACACTGCCGTTAATATCGTCACCGTAAGTGAAAGCGATTTGGCCTCGTTCAATCAGCTTCGCTAACGTGTCTTCGTCACAGTAGAAGTTACCTTCACCGTGTGCTACAGGAATCGTAATCGATTCACCTTTTTGATAACCGCTTGTAAATTGCGTTTCGTTGTTCTCTACAATGAGTTCAACTGGACGACAGATAAATTTTAGATCTTTATTTCGTCTCATTGCGCCTGGCAGAATGCCAAGCTCTTGAAGAATTTGGAACCCGTTACAAACACCAAGAACAGGTTTTCCTTCCGCAGCTGCTTTTTTCACAGCCGGCATGATGTTAGAAAAACGAGCAATCGCACCGCATCTTAAGTAATCCCCATAAGAGAAACCGCCTGGTACGAGTACACCGTCAAAACCATCAAGACTCGTTTCGTCGTGCCATACATATTCAACTTGTTCACCTAACTCATCTTGAATCGCATGGTACATATCGATATCACAGTTAGAGCCAGGCAAGACGATCACTGCAAACTTCACTGTGCGACAACCTCCTCCACCTCATAGCGGTAATCTTCAATCACCGTATTGGCAAGCAATTTTTCACACATTTCTTTGATCACTGTATCTAAGTCACGTTCTGATTTCTCAATGACTAGCTCCATATATTTCCCGATACGGACATCCTTTACTTCCTGATAAGACATGCTGTGCAAAGCGTGCTGCACGGCACTTCCTTGTGGATCAAGAACGCTCTCTTTTAAGCTGACAAAAATTTTCACTTTATACATGTTTATGGCCTCCAAGTCTTTTGAAAATTTCTTCGTATGCATTTGTTAAGCCGCCCAGGTTTCGTCTGAACACGTCTTTATCAAGCTTTTCGTTTGTGTCTTTGTCCCAAAGCCTGCACGTATCAGGTGAAATCTCATCAGCTAGCAAAATACGATTCTCGTGATCTATTCCGAATTCAAGCTTGAAATCAATTAAATTCACATGGCAATCTGAGAAGATTTGCTTCAATTCTTCATTCACTTGTCTTGTGATTTGTTTCATTTCCTCGACCTGCTCAGGTGTCGCTGCATGTAAAATGCGAATATGATCTTCTGTAATGAGCGGATCGCCGAGTGCATCATCTTTGTAGTAAAACTCGATCAAAGGTGTGTCCAGTTTCGTTCCCTCTGGAATCCCAAGACGCTTTGACATACTGCCTGCCACTACGTTTCGCACAACGACTTCAAGCGGTACAATGTCTACCTTTTGAATGAGCTGTTCTGTTTCAGATAGGCGTTTCACAAAGTGATTGTTGATCCCTTTCTCATGTAGCATTTGAAAAATCAAGCTAGAAATTTCGTTATTCAGTCTGCCTTTGCCTTCAATTTCCGCTTTCTTTTCACCGTTAAATGCTGTAGCTGAGTCTTTATATTCGACATATAAAATGTGCTCGTCATCGGTCTGATAGATTCTTTTCGCTTTGCCTTCGTAGAGAAGTTCTTGTTTCACAGTCATTCAGATTGGCCTCCTAATTTGAATGTTGGCAATTTTCAGGATTAGGCGCCCGACTAGCAGGCGGCCCATTTCTTACGCAAGACCTAGACGTTCGAAAATCATATCGACATTTTTCAAGTGATAGTTGTAATCGAAGCAGTCAGCGATTTGTTCAGGTGTTAAGCGTGAAGTGATTTTCTCTTCTGCTTCTACTAATGAACGGAATGGTACTTGTTTCTCCCAAGCTTCCATCGCCTTTGGCTGAACCGTGTCATATGCTTCTTCACGTGCCATGCCTGTATCAATAAGTGCAAGCAGAACACGCTGAGAATAGATCAAGCCAAGTGTGCGGTCCATGTTGCGTTTCATATTCTCAGGGAACACCGTCAAATTCTTCACAATGTTAGAGAAACGGTTCAGCATATAGTTCAGTGCAATCGTTGCATCTGGTAAAATGATGCGTTCAGCAGATGAGTGAGAAATATCACGCTCATGCCAAAGCGGTACATTTTCATAAGCAGTCAGCATATAACCACGGATGACACGGGCAATCCCCGTCATATTTTCAGAACCGATCGGGTTTCGTTTATGAGGCATCGCTGATGATCCTTTTTGTCCTTTTGCAAAGAACTCTTCTACTTCACGCGTTTCACTCTTTTGAAGACCACGAATTTCAACAGCAAATTTCTCAATGCTTGTTGCGACGAGTGCAAGAGTAGCCATGTAATCGGCATGACGGTCACGCTGCAAGGTTTGGGTTGAAATTGGTGCAGCTTTGATGCCAAGTTTCTCACATACATATTGCTCAACAAACGGGTCGATGTTCGCATATGTGCCAACAGCACCAGAGATTTTGCCGTATTCGATGCCGGCTTTAGCTTGTTTAAAACGTTCTAAGTTACGCTTCATTTCCTCGTACCAAAGAGCAAGCTTCAAGCCAAATGTTGTCGGTTCAGCGTGTACACCGTGTGTACGGCCCATCATGACGGTATATTTGTGCTCTTTTGCTTTTTCTTTTAGTATGTCAACAAATCTCTCAATGTCCTTGAGCAAAATATCGTTCGCCTGTTTTAATAGATATGAAAGCGCCGTATCCACTACGTCTGTAGATGTTAGCCCGTAATGAACCCACTTTCTTTCTTCTCCTAGAGATTCAGATACAGCACGCGTAAAGGCAACCACGTCGTGGCGCGTGTCTTGTTCAATCTCCAAAATACGTCCAATATCAAAGCTTGCATTCTTGCGCATTGTCACAACGTCTTCTTTCGGAATGATGCCAAGTTCTGCCCAAGCTTCACAAGCGAGAATTTCTACTTCAAGCCATGCATTAAATTTGTTTTCCTCTGTCCAGATTGCTGACATTTCTGGTCGTGCGTAACGTTCGATCATTTCCCGTTTCCTCCATCTCTTTCAGTCCATATCTTTGTGATGTTTGCCATCCATTCATCATCAAGCTGTTTCATAAATGTCATATGCCCCATTTTGCGGCCGGCTTTTACTTCATGTTTGCCATATAGATAAAGTTTCGCTTCCTTTAAAAGCTCAGGATGTTCTTTTGGGATGTCCACTTCATCGCCCAGTAAGTTCACCATCATACCCTCTGATAAAAGAGCTGTTCCGCCAAGCGGCAAACCACATATGGCGCGAATGTGCTGTTCAAACTGACTCGTCTCACATAAATCCAATGTGTAATGTCCAGAGTTATGCGGGCGCGGTGCCAGTTCATTGACGAGCAGCTTCCCTTCATTTGTCAGGAACAGTTCAACAGCAAGCGTACCGACCAGCCCTAGCTTTTCAGCAAGCGTTGTTGCCAGCTCTTTTGCTTTCTCCTGAATGCTGCCATCTACCCGTGCAGGCACGATGCTTTGGAATAAAATATTGTGCTTATGAATGTTCTCAGCGACTGGGAATGTCGCAATTTCCCCCTGAACAGACCGCGTCACAATCACGGACAGTTCCATTTGGAAAGGAACCCAGCTTTCTAAAATGCACGTTCCATGCGTGAGAAGTGCAGCCGCTTCATGAAGCTGATCCTTCTCTTTGATGACGAACTGTCCTTTACCGTCGTAACCGCCTCTGCATGTTTTCAGCACAGCTGGTAAACCAAGCGCACTTACTGCATCTTTCAGCTCCTTCTCATCATGAACGATGCGATAAGGGGCGACTTCACAGCCTGCATCTACAATCCCTTTTTTCTCCGTTTCACGGTTTTGGGTTAAAAGAAGGAGTTCGCTTCCTTGCGGTAAATACGCCTCTTCCTTCAGCTGATTGAGTGCATCATAATCAATATTTTCAAATTCATATGTGACCACATCGCTGATGTCCGCCAGCTGCCTGATCGCTTCAAGGTCACTGTATGCGGCTGTAATTTCTGTATCAGCAACCTGTCCACAAGGAGAAAGTGTGACAGGGTCAAGGACTGCTGCCCGGTAGCCCATTTGCTTTGCACTGACGGCCATGTATCTGCCAAGCTGTCCGCCGCCGATGATACCAATGGTTGCGTTTGGAAAAATGGTCTGCTTAGCCAAGCTGATCACTGCTTTCTAATACAGTTTGTTTTGTTTGCTCTCTTCTTTCTTCAAGGCGTGCTGCAACGGCTTCATCGAATGCTGAAATCATTTGTGCAGCTAGAAGCCCTGCATTTGTTGCACCGGCTTTGCCAATTGCCACTGTAGCAACAGGTACACCGCCTGGCATTTGAACGATGGATAATAAGGAATCCAGCCCGTTTAATGCTTTTGATTGTACGGGCACACCAATGACCGGCAGTGTCGTTTTTGCTGCGACCATCCCCGGTAAATGTGCTGCGCCTCCAGCACCGGCAATAATGACCTTGAGTCCTTTACCTCTTGCTTCAGTCGCATATTCAAACATCAAATCAGGTGTCCGATGTGCAGATACAACCTGTTTTTCATACGGAATGTTCAATTCCTCTAAGATATCGCACGCATGTTTCATTGTTTCCCAATCAGATGTACTTCCCATGATGACACCTACAAGCGGCTTCATTTTGTCCCCACCTTTAAGCTATTATTCGATTTTGTATCGTTTGACACGCTTCCCAAACCTAAGTAGCTTGTCAAACGCCGAACAAAAAGGCCCGGTTTGTATTGCATTGTTAGGAAGCAACACAAACCGGGCCATGGTAAGCGCTGTTCGCTTTTAAAACGCCATGTCAGTTTTGTTCACTATCCTGCATAGTCCAGTCATTTACGGTAACTGGGTAGAAACTTATGGGCCATATTCCCAAGATTATATGAGGCTCGTGTTTTGATTTCATGTTTATCTTAACAACGGATGTTCATGATGTCAACGGATTTATCGAACAATCTATGAAGTCGTCGTTTTAATGTTCGGATTTAGAGTATTTTTCCCTCAAATACGATTTTTTTCCCAATCGGAATGATCTGAATCGACCCATTTTCCTTCTTTTCCTGAAAGATGGGCTCCTCCATTCGTCGGACAGGTGAGTATCCTTCCTCCGCCATCTGGGACAACACTTGATCAATCGTCATGTTGTCTTCCACGTAGAATTTCTTTTTCTTTGGTTTTGCGGTCATTCTTTAATTCTCCTTTTCTTCACAGCCTTCACCCAGAAGCCGCCATGAATCGTTTTGGGCTCATACGAAATGATAAACGCCTTTGAATCAAGCGTTTTAATCGTTTCATATAATTGCAGTTCATATTTTCTCGGTGTTAAAATTTGCATCGCTGACCGGTCTCCTTCAAGACCTCCTACTACCCAGTTGGTGACGCCATATCCTTTTTCTCTCAATTGTTTTGGGAGATCTAGATCGATTTCTTTTGTAATCACGTTCACAGTAATGTAGCCAAGTGCCAGCTTCTCTTCAATTTTCATCCCGACAATGATTCCAATTCCATAACCTAGCGCATACGCAATGACATTTTGTACTTGATCTAAGTTATCTAATACGATACTCAAACCAATGACATAAATCAGCATCTCGACAGTACCAGCAAAAGCGGCTGCGTACCTTCTGCCTTTCATTGTTAAAATTAAACGCATAGTGGAAAAAGAGACATAAACAATGTTAATCACTAAAATAATCAAAACCATGGTGAACGCATTGGATAAAAGTTGTTGAAGCACGATTCGAACCCCCTGCACTAAAAATCAAATAAAGCACCCCATATTCTACTAGAGAACAAACCTTGATACAATCAAATTTGCGCGAGAAAAACACATATATCTTTCGACAACAAGGGGTGGTCTTTGTTACCAAGAGTTTACCCGTTTTTTCCTCTTCTCAACATGAAAAACCTCCTTTTTCAAAAGGAGGCTTTAGATGGTTGATAAAGGGCTAAAATATACTTTATTTTAACCCTTTGTCTTCTTTTCAGCGTGATAGAAAACCTTTGAATTTTAAAAAGACCGAGTACACACTGAAACGTATTCTATCCAAACCGAACTGGAACAAGTGATGGGATCAAATACTCTCCGACAATGCCCCATAAAAGGGCAATGATGACGAGCTCAATCAACAAAAAGACCCAGCCGGCATACATCAAGTCTCCCCGTACAACATCTTGCTCTGATTGAATGGAGCGGAAGAGCACAATGGCAATCAGCTGAAGACCAAAAAACATCATGACGGATAAAATCACCGTTACATATGGAATATTCAGCATGGCAAATACAAGCCAAAGGATAGATAAAACCAAAACCGGCACAAGCACGGCACCGAACTTCATGATCACTTCTTTCAGCGATATGTTTCCTTTCAGCATGTACTTACCGAGCACCCAAACCGTCAGCATCATCAGTGTCAACAAAATGAGTGTAAAGACCGCTACCTTTAAAAAGGCGTCACCAAAAGAATAATGAATACCAAAACCTAATAAACGGGTCTTTGACGCCTTTAATTGAACGTAGTTGCCTAAAGCAAAAAACACACTGAATAACACAATTGAAATCCAGGCGTACTTCATGCGTAAAGTGTCCGCTTGATGGATCGCACGACTCGGTGATTTTAACATTGCGAGCCCATACGAGCCGTAGCGCTTAAACGCACCTCCAACACCTCTTGCGATGCGCTGAATGGCTGAACCCTCTTCATCAGCTGGCTTAGCCGTTCTTCCTCGTTTTGCAGCACTGCGGCTGAGGCGGGACTGCCTTGTTTCTTGATCTATTGATGGCTCTTCGTTTTCGTTTTTCGTTTCAGATGTGACCTGCTCTTGATCTTTCTCTAACATCCCATATCAACTCCTATCTCAGACAATCCGCACAGGCTCAAGTGACCTGTCCGAATGACTCCTATTAAAGTAGCGGAGTCTCTCTATTCAGTCAAGATTCCTTGACGTTCATACGAATAGACGGATAAAAGAATGAAGAGGTTTTAAATGGAGAGAAAATAAGACAAAACAAAAAAGCTGATGACTGGATCAGCTTTTCATCATCTTTCATCACTTTTCATGAACGATAGCGCCCCTGCTTTGCTTTCTGAATCCGAAGATTCTCCTGGTGTGCCGGGAAACGAGTCTTTTCTGTCGTATCGACTTGTGTAATTTGTCCATTATGAATGGTGATCACCACCGACCCGTATTCAATCCCTTTTAAGGCAGATAAAATAAAATTCAGCTTTTGTTCATCCATCGCTCATCCCCCATCCCACTAATTTTGCTTGCGCTCTTTTAAATAGAGAACCTCATTTTCCAGCTCATGAATCGTATAGTGCATGAGCGCTTCATGTTTTTCTTCATGCCCCCATAAAAGGAGCTGCTCAATCAATACCTGCTTTTTCCGCTCAATCACCTGCCTAAGCCAGCGTGACAAGTCATCCCCTCCCGTTATGATGAATGCAAGAAAAAAGGCACTCTGAACCCTTCTATAGAAAAAAGGAAATCAAAGCGCCTTTGGTGATCCAATCAGCGAATTATGTCTTTTTATCATAAACACATAATTCCTATAAGTCAACTATGTTTTTAAAATTTCCCTACAAAAAACAGCAGCCTCCATGAGCTGCTGTTTCAGACAAACGATTAATGATTTAAGAAAGCAAAATATAGAATAAAGATGACAAACAGGCCGTACATAATTGGATGCACTTCTTTTGCTTTTCCTTTAAAGATCATGGTGATCGGGTAGAAAATGAAACCAATTGCAATCCCTGTCGCAATACTATATGTCAGTGGCATCATAATCATGGTTAAGAAAGCCGGTACCGCAATTTCAAAACGATCCCATGCGATCTTCGCAAGAGGTGCTACCATCAGTGCACCGACAATGATTAAAGCAGGTGCCGTTACATTTGATGTCACGACAGATAATAGTGGCGAGAAGAACATCGCAAGTAAGAAGAAAATACCTGTCACGACGGCTGCAAACCCAGAGCGGGCACCCGCAGCAACACCTGAACTAGATTCAACATAAGACGTCGTCGTTGATGTACCAAGAACAGAACCGACGACGATAGAAGAAGAATCCGCCAGAAGCGCTCTTCCTGCACGCGGCAGCTCATTATTTTTCATTAAACCAGCTTGTGTCGCCACAGCCACAAGTGTACCAGCTGTATCAAAGAACCCAACGAATAGGAACGTTAAAATGACCACAAGCATTTGAATGGAGAAGATGTCTGGTAAGTGAATCAAAGCTTGACCAAAGGTTGGAGACAAACTTGGAATGCTTCCGATAATTTGAGATGGAACTGGCACAAGACCAAAGATCATTCCAGCAATGGCTGTCACAAGCATCCCAATGAAGACACCTGCATTCACTCGAAGAACCATTAAAATGACAGTCACAACGATTCCAAATACCGTCAACAATACAGGACCACTATGAATGTTTCCAATCGAAACGAGCGTATTATCGTTATTGGCAATAATGCCAGAGCCTTGAAGCCCTACAAATGTAATGAACAAACCAATCCCTGCACCAACCGCCAGCTTCAGCTCAGATGGAATGGCATTAATGATTTTTTCACGGAAACCTGTTAAAGAAAGAGCAACGAAAATCAATCCTGAAACAAACACACCGGAAAGTGCTGCCTGCCATGAGATTCCCATACCAAGAACCACTGAGAAAGCGAAGAACGCATTCAGTCCCATACCTGGTGCAATTGCAATCGGGTACCTGGCGATCAATCCCATCAGGAAACAACCTGCCGCAGAAGCTAACGCTGTAGCTGTAAAGACAGCCCCCTGATCAATTCGTAATTTATCTGGAAAATCCGGTACTGCTACTAAAGCAAGTGTGATCGGATTGACAAACAAGATGTAAGCCATCGACAAAAATGTCGTTAAACCGCCGATGATCTCTCTGCGATAATTCGTACCTAACTCATCAAACTGAAAAAACTGTTTCAAAGCCAACTGACTCCCTTCATGTCCTTTTGCTTTAGTCTGTCCCATTCACAAGTCAAATAAAAAACGCCCCAACAGTTTTTGGGACGCTTGACTACAATGTGAATTCAGACCGTGACATCAAACAAGAACAATGCATGATTTATATCAAACGAGTGTGAATTGACGTAGTCAAGCCATTTACGGTAGCTTGGTAGAAACTTGCGGGCCATATCCCCGCCATTATACGACTTCTATCTATTTGATTTCTGTGTCTATTGTACCAACTTCATTTTTAAAACACAATACGAAAAGCGAACATTTTTCAAAGAAATGTCCGCTTCATTCGTCTTATTACACGAATTTGGAAAATCACATCTAGTTCTTTATACACCCATCACTGAATTCTGGCAAAAACCGTTTCTGCTACATCGAAAAATGCCTTCACAGCAGGAGAAGCTTGCGTGAGCGATGGACAGGCAAGCGCCACCTCACGATGATGCGATACATTCAGATGACTGATCTGCACAAGTTGCTGCGTTTTTAGGAATAACTCAGGACCTATCGTCACACCAAGTCCTTCCCCAACCATGCGGGCAATGGTCGTACAATCATGCACTTCAAATAAAATAGACGGCTTGATTTGCGCCTCTGAAAAAATATCCTCTACATGGGATTGATACATGCCAGTTGGCATAATAAACGGTTCATCTGCTAATTCTTCCATGTCTACAATTGGCTGCTGATTAAAACGATGATTTTCGTGATAGGCGACCACCATTTTATCTTTCATAAGTGGCAATAGATGAAACGCTTCATCCGCTTTACCTTTTACAACAAACCCAACATCAATAATGCCAGAATCGAGCCACTCCAATATTTCTTCATATGTCCCCTCATAGAATTTAAATTCAATCTTTGGATGCTTTTTCTGATAGCTCACAAGTAGCTTTGGCAATAAACAAGCGGATGCACTGGCAAAAGTTCCAATCCGAATCAAGCCAGATTCAATATTTTTGGTGAGCGCAATTTCCTGCTGAATTTTCTCTACTCTATTTAGCACTTCTCTTATATGCGGAAGAAGGGTTTCACCGGTATCTGTCAGCGTGATGCCCTTTTTTCGGTCACGCACGAATAAAGACACGCCCCACTCCGTTTCTAAACTTGCCACCGCATGACTCACGGCAGACTGTGTCATATTTAATGCTTCAGCTGCAGCGGTAAAACTGCCTAGCTCAACCACTTTAGCCATCGTCTCGAATCGAACAAAGCTCATGAGTATTCACTCATCCCTTTCATGAAAAACATCAATTTTACTTATGTTAGCACGGAATTTAAAATGAATACAACGTTTCAACATAAAGGAAGGGTTCAAAATGAAAAGTACATCTTATCCATTGCTCATATTTCTTTTAGCCGTCGGTTCTTTCGTCACAGGCACTTCAGAATTCGTCGTATCAGGCATACTGGACATCATTTCTGACGATCTGCGCATCTCCATCCCGGTTGCGGGACAGCTCATCACCATCTATTCTCTTTTTTATGCGGTGGGTGCCCTCTTTTTAGTCATGGCCACATCGAAATTGAATCGAAAAAAGGTTCTTTTATCGGCGATTTCCATGTTTATAGCGGGGAATGTGCTCGCCTTTTTTAGCCATCACTTTATGCTGCTCATGCTCTCGCGGGTCATCATGGCCATGAGTGGCGGCTTATATATTGTGCTCGCAACAAATTATGCAGCGCAGCTCGCCCCGCCAGAAAAAAAGGGGAGTGCGATGGCAACGGTGATCACTGGATTTACAGTTTCACTAGTACTCGGTGTACCGATTGGAACATTTTTAGCAGGATATGTAGATTGGCATGCCATTTTTCTCATCATTGCAATAGGGACCGCTTGTCTCTTGTTTCTTCTGTATCGATTATTACCGCCTATGGCGGGACATTCCCATGTGCCATTTAAGCAGCAAATTCAAATTCTTCAAGACCGTAGGGTGTTAAGCGGCTTAGCCACGACAGTCTTTTGGATTTTAGGTTACACGATGGTATTTGCTTACATTTCGCCATTATTGCGACAGACATCCGGATTTACACTTGAACTGACAAGCATTGCCTTGCTTGTCTTAGGCATCTCTGCTTTTATTGGCTCACGCTTTGGTGGATACGCTGTCGATCAATGGGGACCAAACCGAACCATTTTAATCAGCATCACGGTTCAGATGCTCATGCTCTTTGCATTATCCTTTACACAATTTTCAGTAGTTGGCGTCTTCATCACGCTCGCCATTTGGGGCACCGCCACATGGACAACAACACCAGCCAAGCAATTTTATCTCATCTCCCTAAAACCTGAAACATCGGAAACCGTGCTGAGTTTTAATACAGCGATTATGAATATCGGCATGATGCTTGGCTCGTCAATGGGTGGTCTGATTATTCAATATTCAAATGTAACGAATTTAAGTTGGATTGGCGGGCTAGCCAGTTTTGTTGCGTTGATGTTGATTCGGTACTCGTTCAATCGCAATCGACTGGCACATCAACAGATAAAAAGCGAACATGTGTAATCATGTTCGCTCATTTATTTATCGATTAGCTTTTGATGTTTCTTTTTTGACTGGAATGGTTACCTTTATATCTTTTTGTGGTACCAACAGATTCAGATCTGACAAATTAAGATAAAGCCCATAATCCTTAAATGAAAAATGGTTTAATGATAGTTTGTCTAACTCCTTCACATCAAAATCAAAAGTGGATTGCATAGAAGCTGTCTTTAAATTGGTCACCTTCGCATTGTTCCCCTTCAAATAATATCCGTTTTCGTAATTTACTTCAGGATTGGACCATGATTGCATTTTTTTCACATCGCCTAATCCAATTGCTCCACCAACACTCTTCATATCAGCCTCATCTAATTTTTCCTGGTCTACTCCAGTAAATTGATAATCAACTGTTAAAGAACGCCCTTTTTGCTTTATTTTATTGATTTTAATCCCAATTCCATGGTGCTTTGTTCTGAACTGAACAGGCAGCTGATTCTGGAGTGAAATGATTTTGCTTTCTTCATGTTCATATATCCCATTAATATAAAATGTCAGTTCAGTAGTGTTTGAAGCAATTGGCTTATCCAAAATGGTCAAAGCATTTTGTCTAGTTTTTTCAGTTGAAAGTTGTTTTTCCTTTAATGTTGCTCCATTCATAAGCCTGTACTCATTTCCCAAATTATCTCTCATGCTATCTAGAGTGATATCATCATCTTTTGCGACACCATTGTAATCAATAGCATATTGAATCACAGAGGAATTCACTCCATTTTCCACCTTGATATCTTTCACTTGATAACGTCCATTTAGAATAGATACTTCTTTTTGTCCTGCTAATAAGGTGGTTTTTTGCTTAACCACAGGTAACTCAAAGCGCCAATTCCCTACAATATCTCCAATTTTCGAAATCACGAGTTGTGCTTTTTGACCTTGCTTAATCATTTGTCCATTTGTATAGAATTCTATTCGTCCAGCATATCGACCATCTTTTAGTTTTTTCAACTCTGGACCACTTGTATCTGGCTGGAAATTTTCATTGATCTGATCTGAATCAATGTTGATCGGTATAAAATCTTCATTTGTATGGAAATTCTCCACAGTAAACGTATAAACAAGCCGCCCGGCATCATAATACACACTGTTCACTTTCACAGTAACCCCTCTTGATTCAGCCCCCTCATTGACATGCTTCACCAACTCACTCTGAAAAAGAGACATTCCTACTTTATCGTGAAACATCATATATAACTGTCCAACCAATGGCACTCGAGCCATCGCTGTATTAAGAGAAGGAAAAAGGAAGCCTGATGAAAAATAAAGAACGATTACTACAATGGCAGAATATATTGGCGTTCTCCAATTCCATGTGAACCAACGTCTTTTCTTTTCCGCTTTCACATCTCCCATTGCTTGGCGAATCACAGAGGTCACTTCAACCTTTGGTACATCAATCTCTTCATAAAGCTTTTTCATTTCTTTTCGTTCCATCGACACTCTCCTCCTTCTCCAATGTTTGCTTTAATAACTTTCTTGCTCGATACAAATGAGTTTTGACAGTTCCTTCGGGCACACCCATCTGTTCAGAAATCATTGAAATCGAATAATCTTGAAAATAAAATAGCTGAATCACGAGCTGATATTGCTCATCTAACACATCTAGTGCATTTTTTAAATCCAGCTTGTCTTCCAAAAAATCATGCCGCTCAACGCTCTCATGATGCTGTTCAAACGGAACAACATCTTGCTGCTTTTTCTTCATTGCAAAAATTGTATGAATCAAAATCCGCGTCAGCCATGTAGAAAAATAAGCTGGCTCTTTTAAGCCGGATAAATGCTTAAACGCTTTAATGACCGTTTCTTGAACAGCATCTAACGAATCCTCTTTATTTCTTGTGTAGAGAAAAGCCGTTTTATATAAACGCTCTTGATACATCAGCATTAATGTCTCAAATGCCGGGACATTCCCTTTTTGTGCTTTTTTAATTAGACGCACTTGCTTCATCTCATCCACACCTCCTACACCTGTTAGAGCAAGGTTTCTCTCAAACGGTTTCAACAAACGAAAATTTCTTTTCCTTACCATATGTCGGACAAAAATAGAAAAAGTGAAGAAAGGGCCGCAAAGATTATGTTGCATATTTGATATAATGGAAGAAATATCTACAAAAAGGAGTATGCCGATTGTTTCTCTTTGAAGAACCCGTATGTGCTAGCTGTCAGAAGAAGATAGAAGGTAACGAAGAAGTGTACGTCAAGCTCGTCTATCCAAAGAGACGTGGAATGACAGAGGTGAAGGCTTGGCTGAGGAATGAAGGGATTTTTTATTGTAAGGCATGTACAGAACAAAAGACATCACAAGGGGGATAAATGCATGAACAAAATTACTTTTCCACAATCATTTCCAACGATACAGACCGAAAGACTAATCTTAAAACAAGCGACGATCGCAGATGCCGAGGATATGCACGTCTACTTATCCAATGAAACCGTGTGCCGCTATATGGGCATTGATGCACATGAAACCATCGAAGACACAAAAGGTGAAATCAAGTGGTATGACAATATCTTCAATGAACAAACAGGCATCCGGTGGGGCATTTCTTTAAAAGACAACCCCACCATCATCGGCAGCTGCGGTTTTCTCAATCTAGAAAAACAGCACCGCCGTACGGAAATTGGCTATGAATTACACCAAGATCATTGGCGAAAAGGCATCATGAAGGAAGCAATTACTGCGGTGTTGCGGTATGGATTTCAGGAGATGAACTTGAATCGGATTGAAGCGATCATTGATCCAGCAAATACGTCTTCTGTTCAATTATTGGAGAAGATACATTTTGTACAAGAGGGTTTATTAAGAGAGTATGAATTGGGTCAGAAGGGATTCGATGATGTGTATATGTATTCGATTTTGAAGAGAGATTACGAAACTAATTAGAAATCATTAAGTCTTGCACATTCATTTGATCATACTATATAAAGTCGTAACGAACCAGGAAAAACAAATACTTTTTTCATTCAAAATCACAACCCGCATTTGCGAGCTAAACCCATATATTGATAACTTGTCTAACAAATTGAACGTTTAGCACCCTTTCTCCCTCTGAAAGATTCGGAGAAGAAAGGTGTGCTAAAGTGCTATTACAACGAAATTTTATATATAAAAAGTGTTTCTTTCGATCAAAAAAAAGTAACAAATGTCTCAGCATGTAACCTATATAAGTAAATACGAGAAATAAAACATATATCAAAAAATACACGTTCATTTCAAATTAACAAATTATAAAATAGTCTTTGTCATCATTTCAAGTAGTGTGATTCAACAGCTTGGAAAAAACCCTAGAGTACAAGAATAAGGTCATAATTTAGAGATTTCGATAACTATTTTGTAACTTTAAATGATGTATTTTGAACTACTTCCTTAATTCACTAAATACTTTTTTATATGAGGAGAAAATAGAGTATATAATTAAATTTCTTTTCAACCAAGCTATAAACCGGGTTTTTATTGAAAGATCCGGAATATCTAATTTAACCTCGTTATCTTTTATTATTTTTGACGTTATATCGTTATTTAATAAAAGGTTCTCATAATCTTCTCCGCCAAAATACGAGCATTCAACTAAGTACTGATACTCCATTGGATATTCTTCTTTAATTAATTTTCTATAAATAGTTTTTGCTTTTAGTTTATTTTTCATTATTTTTCTATTAATTAATAAACCACCTATTATATAAGATATTGTAAAAGCAGTTATCCCTAAACTTATCATTGAAGTCAACTGACTCGAAAATTCTTTCAACAAAAAGTGATTAATCACATCTACTAAATCAGGATTATCTAAAATAATGTTTTTTAATGTATCCGAGAGATCCTTCTCATTTTTTACAGTTTCAATAGTTAATAAATATTTTTCAGATTTGATATAACTAGAAAAATAGAACAATAAAATTGGACTTAAAAGTGCTGCTAAAATTGTTGTAAATGAACTGATTAATACTGTCTTTCCATTTAATTTTCTTAAAACATGAACTGGAAAAGCATATGTTAACGTAGAATACAATATCATTGTATTAAGTAAGTAAGTCAAAAATCCAACGAAATCAGGTAAAAAATTAATTATTGGATGTAGAAAGAAAAAGTAGATGATAGAACTAATTATTGGTATCAAAACATAAGTAGCTGTTGTATATTTATAAACTAAACCAGCTATTATACCCCCATAGCCAATAAGAAGAACAAAACTGATGCTGATAATAATAATTAAATTCAAAATTTCTGATTTACCTAAAAAATGTTCAAAAATACTTCTAATTGCTAAGATGTTAACTAATAAAATAAAAAGTGTCCCCACCGCTGCATCACGGAATAAATTAAAGATATTCCGTCTTTTCTCTAAATCAATATCTTTATTATCATCTGTAATATAATAATATTTTAATTGTTTTAGCTTTTTCAGTTCAACAAAGAGAGTATTAATGTTACTAGTAATGGTTTTTCTATTAACCCAAATTAGCCACAAACTAATTAATACTACATAAATACTTGCAAATAAATACAATTTTTTAGACAATAAAAAAAGTAGTATACACATATAAATAACAAGAAATAATGTATTGATTGAATTTTCAGTTCTACTTTCCCTTTTCTCTCTCATATAAATTCCTCCTACTAATATTAATTAAAATATAAAACAAAAGTTACTTCTACATTTATTTTGTCGATTACTCTTTTTTAATTTCAAGAAAGAATTTCATTATTGGTTAAAGGATAAAGTAAATACGCAGGCTGCATACTTGTAGTATCATACCCCAGGTTAATATGCTTTACTTCATTCCACGATACGATTTGAGATCTTTTCAAACATGTCCAAAAGGATTCTCGCCTATTGAATTCCTCATACCGAATCTTGAGGCAATGTTATTTTAAAAGCATCTTTAATAATATCAATACAGGCGTGAGCATCGCCTAAAAGACTAGATGAAACAGGTAAAGGTCTAGCTCCTATACCAAATTTAGATTCACCATTAAATAGTTTTTGAACAGTAATTATAAGGAAAGCTTTAGCATTAATAAATTCATCTGGTAATACTGAAGAATTCATGGTTACATATTTCAAAGCTAGCAGCCTGCTCACAAGCTTGATTTACTAATTGGTGGTCGTTGCATAAATATAATGCTGGTCCTTTATCTTCATTAAGTTTAGACTATAGCATTAAAATGCCCATATTGGTTTTACCTTGACCAGTATGTAATTTCATTACATCGTCTTTTTTATTTTTAAAACCTTTATACCATTTGTCAAAGAGTTGAATTTGTACAGGTCTTAACGGGCCCTTTTCAGAAGACCGATCTAACGTATCAATATTTCGATTGAATTAACTTTTCTTTCTACAGATTTTGTTAAAAAAGTCTATTTTAAAATTCAACCAGATTTTTACACATCAAATTATTTTTTGATACGTATTATAATTAATAGATTATAGATAATCATATAATATACCCTATATGAAATATATTCCACCATATAAATAATCTTTCAAATTTTATAGATTACCTCAAAAGTATCACTAGTGATATCTAAACAAAAAATCTTGGAGTAAACTTAATATTAATAGAATCTCCAAGATTTTTATATTTAATATTTAATTATTCCCACTCAATCGTAGCAGGCGGCTTACTCTTAATATCATACACCACACAGTGAACATTCTTCACTTCATTCACACGCGTTGAGATCTTTTAAAAAAACATCCCAAGGGATTCTTGCCCAGTCACTCGTTATCCCATTAATCGAAGTAACAGTAAGGATGCCGATTGTGTAGTAATATGTTCTTGCGTCACCCATAACACCTACGCTACGGATGTCTGGTAGAACCGAGAAGTACTGACCGATGTCGCGCTCAAGACCGAAGTGGAAGTTTCTTTGCGTAGAATCGCATCAGACTCCCGGATGATTTCTAATTTTTCTTCTGAAATTTCACTCATTATACAGCTACCTAGTCCTGAACCTGAAACAAGAATACCCATTCTACTATCGAAACATAGCACAAAAAGTCAAGTTTCTAAAAGATGATTTCCTCTATACTAAACTCGTAAGGCAAGGAGGTGCTCGGTTGTCCTATCAAGAACATGAGAAAACGATTCAAGAAATATCAAATTATATTGAACAGCATCTGAAAGATGATTTACCGCTTCAAACTCTAGCGAAACACGCTGGTTATTCTAGGTTTCACTTTCACCGTATGTTCAAAAAAGTGATGAAGAAGTCAGTTGTTGATTATATACGGGAACGTCGAATGACCCAAGCGGCGAAGGATTTAATTCATACGGATCAACGGGCGATTGACATTGCATTGCAGTATCGATTTAGTTCATAGGAATCCTTCACTAGAGTCTTTAAGAAGATATATGATATGTCACCCGCACGTTATCGGAGATTACTAAGGAATGTCATTGATAAGGAGGAAATGAATATGGCTGCAAATAAGCACACACCTACTGGCTGGATTATGACGGGAGAAACACCATCTGATTATGAAACAGGTTTGGATGACAGAATTGTACACAGTGGTACTACCTCAGCTTACCTGAAATCAAAGGATGAAAAAGCACGCGGATTCGCGACCTTAATGCAGCAAATTAAGTCTGATCGTTACCGAGGAGAACGTCTTCAATTTTCCGCTTTTGTCAAAAGCGAAGATGTGAAAGGTTCAGCTGGTTTATGGATGAGTATTGACCATTCTTCAGGTGAAGTTCTTGCGTTTGACAATATGATGAACCGTCCAATTACAGGAACAAACGGCTGGAATCATTTTAGTGTAGTATTGGATGTTCCAGTCAAAAGTGAAGTCATTGCGTTTGGCATATTACTACAAGGCTCAGGTCACATTTGGATGGACAAACTTAGTTTTAAAATTGTAGATGAAAGTGTGCCAGTGACAGAACAAAATACTGTGGATCATTTAGAGGATGAACCAGTGAATTTAAATTTTGAAGGCTAGCAGACTAAATTTAAGAGGAGGTTAATTGCCATGAAAAAAATTGGTGCGATTTTATTGTTCGCTATGAATTCACTCACCTTTATTTGGGGCCTTGGATTTTTATTTGGTGAAGAGGATTAAAAATGAAGATAGACACCCACAGGACAAAAAAAATCAATTAAAAAAGATATCCCTACCACTATCACTTTTTTGTCATCTTGGTATAATAGAAAAAATCAGAAAAATGAGAATGCGATGATAAGGAATAGTACTTGCCGAAATGTTTTCAGAAAGTTGCTGGTTGATGAGAAGCAATAACAAAAAGGCAGGGAACTCACCTTAGAGTAGCCTTAGTGAAATGAAAATGATTGATGTAGTTAAGGTCGGCACCCCGCCGTTATACGGGAAGGATATAAGATCAAACAATCTGTATCCGAATAAGGGCATGATAATGTAAAGTTATCATGAAACAGGGGTGGTACCGCGTAAGAAGAAGTCTTTCGTCTCCAATGAAAATATTGGAGATGAAGGACTTTTTTTATTCTATTTACTAGGAGGAATCGATGATGTTTAACCACAAAAAATACGAAAAGAAATACTTTTTGCCACCGAACCTTACTTATGATTGGGTGAAAAAAGAAACATTAGAACGTGCTCCGATATGGTGCAGTGTGGACTTACGGGATGGAAATCAAGCATTACCTATTCCTATGAACTTAGAAGAGAAATTGGACATGTTTCAGCTACTAGTAGAGATCGGTTTTAAAGAAATTGAAATCGCATTTCCAGCTGCTAATGATACGGAGTTTAAGCTATTACGGACACTGATTGATCGTCATATGATTCCAGACGATGTCACGATTATGGTGATCACACAAGCAAGAGAGCATATTATCCGCCGAACCTTCGAAGCCATTAAGGGGGTACCGAAAGCGATTGTTCATTTATATAATTCGACTTCAGAAGCGCAGCGCAGACAAGTATTTAAGAAAACAAAAGATGAAATAAAACAAATTGCCATTGATGGAGCTATTTTAGTAAAAGAATTGGCCGAAAAAACAGAAAGTGATATTTATTTTCAATATAGTCCTGAAAGCTTTCCAGGAACAGAAGTGGATTACGCGTTAGATATTTGTAATAGTGTTTTAGATATTTGGAAACCGGCACCACATCATAAAGCAATCATCAATATTCCAACAACAGTTGAATATTCAATGCCTCATATCTTTGCAAGTCAGATTGAGTATATACACAAAAATCTGTCTTACCGAGACAGTGTGACATTATCTGTTCATCCACATAATGATCGTGGCTCTGGGGTGAGTGATGCAGAATTTGGTGTGCTAGCTGGCGCAGAAAGAGTCGAAGGGACATTATTTGGTATCGGTGAACGTACAGGGAACGTAGACTTGATTACCTTGGCGATGAATATGTACTCACAAGGTTATGATCCACAATTGAATTTCAATAACCTAGAAGCGATTCGTAAAAAATATGAAAAACTAACAAAAATCACTGTTCATGAGAGACAGCCATATTCTGGTGAGATGGTTTTCACCGCATTCTCTGGGTCACATCAAGATGCGATATCTAAAGGTATGAAATATAGAAAGGAACATCATGTTGATAAATGGGACGTTCCGTATATCCCAGTTGATCCAGTTGACTTGGGGAGGAATTATCAAACGGATGTAATTCGAATCAATAGCCAGTCTGGAAAAGGCGGCATAGGCTATATCCTAGAAACAAATTATGGCATTCAACTTCCTTATCAAATGAATGAAGCCATGGGATATGCAGCGAAGAAAGTATCTGATCAGACAAATAGGGAATTGTCTGTCGAAGAAATATATCATGTTTTTAAAGAGCAGTATGTTGATTTTCACCCTCATTTCCAGCTGCTTGATTATCAATTTCATAAAGGAGAGAAGCAAGAAGTCACCTTAACTTTGCTGAGAGATCATCAACAAATAGACATACAAGGAACTGGCACTGGAAGTTTAGATGCCATCAGTAATGCGTTAAAAGCACATTTTCATCTCGAGTATGATTTGGAAGTCTATGAACAGAATTCTTTGGGCAACGATTCTCAAGCAAAAGCCTGTGCACAGATTGGTATTTCAAATCAAGGAAAAATGCATTGGGGTGCTGGAATCGATAAAGATATTATAGAAGCAACAGTGAAGGCCCTGGTGATTGCAGTAAATAAACTAGAGGTTTGGATGTAGATGGAAACAGATACACTTGAAAAACATGAAGCGATGCAATATTTAAGAGAATATAACGAACAAGAAATCTTTTATCAACAATACCAACAGAAAAAGCATGACAATCAATCATTGCAATTATTTTTGAAGGATTATGATCAAAACAATTTCATGCAAAAGCAAATATATATAGAAGAATTTTTGCTAAAAGGGCAGAACGAATTTGAAAAAGAGGATACCATGTGGTTAGGTCAGGAGAAAGATATCGAAGTGAGAAAGTATAGCCGTTTTATGCCTCAATTGTCGGCTATCCATGATTTCTTTGAGATGATCTATGTTCTGGAAAATGAGATGTATGTAGAAGTGGAAGATAAAAAAATCGCTTTAAAATCAGGAGATATTGCCTTTATTCCACCTGACACAATACACAAGCCAATTGTAATGGAGAATACAATCGCAATCCAAATCATGATCCGTAAAAGTACTTTTCAAAAAGTGTTTTTTAAAATGTTAAAAGGCAATCATGTCATTTCAGAGTTCTTTTTGAATGCATTGTATATAAAAGAAAATAAACATATTCTTATTTTCCATAGTCACTTGGATAAAAATTTGCTAGACTGCTCTCTTCAACTTTTCACAGAAAATCACAATCGATTTCCTGGTTACCAGTTGATTATGAATAATTTGTTTGAAATATTATTATGTCTCTTATTAAGATTCAAACCAAGTCATATGAACGTCATTCAGGTCAAACCATATAGTGATATACGTATGATTCAAATGCTTCAATATATTCAGCAATGTTGTGAGCATATAACAATTCAGGAGATGGCAGAGGAATTTAACCTTTCACAATCTTACCTGTCTAAATATATAACTCGTACCCTCGGCAAATCATTTAGTGAGATTCGACAAGAAATAAGATTGGAAAAAGCCTGCGAAATGCTAACCGGTAGTAATTTACAAGTGGATCATATTTCGGGAGCCGTTGGTTATCAAAATGTAGAGCATTTCATTCGTTTATTTAAGAAAAAGTATCACCTAACACCACATCAATATCGTTTAAAAAATAAAGTCGAGCAAACTTCAAATCAATACGAATAAAAAGGAGAAATCATCATGTCAATCAAGCAAGTAAAAGATTATTTTAAACAATATGAAATGGATACTCGAATTCAGGAATTTTCAGTATCTAGTGCAACCGTAGACTTGGCTGCTTCTGCTTTGGGCTGCGAACCTGAAAGAATCGCAAAAACACTCTCCTTTCTAGTAAATGGACAAGCTATTTTAGTTGTGACCTCTGGCGATGCAAAGGTTGATAACAAAAAATTCAAGGAATATTTTAAAACAAAAGCGAAAATGCTGCCTCCTCATGAGGTCGTTGACTTGGTCGGTCATGACATTGGCGGAGTATGTCCTTTTGCTATAAAGAATGGCGTTTCTGTTTATTTAGATATGTCACTCAAACGTTTTGAGACAGTCTATCCAGCCTGCGGGAGCAGTAACAGTGCTATTGAACTCACAATCAAACAATTAGAAAAACACTCCGGTTATACACAATGGATTGATGTGTGTAAAGGATGGAATGATGAATTCACACATTAAAACGAAAGGAAAGAATTAAACATAAAAAAGAGCAAGAAACCCTTGATACACAAAGGTTTCTCGCTCTTTTATAACTATTCCCACTCGATCGTACACTATATTAGCTCACCCTTAGAGCTGGGAACACTTCCAAAGAAATGCGGTTGTTTTGGTGGTATATTTTGGGGGTATACGATCTCCAAACACTCAGCAAGTTAAATCGCCACTTGCAATAATTTTTGTTTTTATTAAGAAATGCCAACCTCTTCTTCTTCTGTTTTTAGATTACACCATGCGTTAATGCCTATTTTGAATGCAGTATCTAAAATCAAAACGATTGCAGGTATTATTAATGTTGGTGTTGTTCCGATTATCGGAGCGATAATTGCTGTTAAAGATGTAATACCTACGAGACTACTGCTTTTAAATTTATTTATTACTTGTTTCCTTTCTTCAATATATTTTTCTTCATTACAAATAAAATCTTGAAGTTCTTTTTTTAATTTATCCAAGAATGTATTTTTTTTATTTTCAGCACCAAATGGAAAAGTATTAGAAGGTCCATTGGCAGCCAACCAAATTTCTGCTACTTCTTCATTCGATTTTCCTTGTCGTAATAAAATTTCTATAGTGTCTCGTTGGTATTTTGGCAACACATCAAATATATCATTCGAATTTTCTAAAGATTGAAAAAGGTTGACCATTCTATATCATCTCCATTATATACTCTGAAGAAATTACATGAGTAGTTTGATGCAATGTATGTGGATCTATTCCACCTAATGAGATTCCTCCTTCTCCCGGAACATAAGAACCCATCAGCATTCCTATAACGTATTGAAATGATGAATCGAATATCGGACCTCCAGATTGCCCTGGACGTGCTTGAGTATTTAAAACAATATGTTTAGATTTTATACCGTATGAATCAATAAGTATTTTTGCACCAATTTGAGTATTTTGTTGAGTTAGTACAAATCGTCCATAATTAGCATGTGGATACCCAAAAACAACTACTGAAGTTCCCGGCTGAACATTATCAGTTCCAATTAGTCTATATGGTGGAGTAACAGAAGCTTGAATTTTCAAAATGCAAATATCCTTAATTGGATCTATTGCAAATATTTCAGCAGTCATTATGTTAACTTGTTTATCAGAGGTATCTTGATAATCTGATAAATTATATTTAGGCATGATTATATGTAAATTAGATTCATCCCCATTTGTAACATGTTTAGTAGTAGCAATGAGCCCCTCTCCTACAACAAAACCTGTGCCTAATAACTGAACTCCATTTGTATTATTTCTTGCGATAGTAACTATGAAACCACTCAAATCACTATGTACCATTCTTATCCCCCCTATGATATATTCAATTATAGCAAAAATATTTAATTAAAATTTAAATCGTTAATATTTTTGGTATTGGTTCTTTAAATCGTTCTTATTTAATACCATTCATTGAATCTAATATACCAAGCATCTTAATTCAGTTTACCTTGTCCTTATCAAACACTTAAAATTTCGATATATCCTTTACACAGAGCACCCACAGGTATATTATTCCCAATCAGGATCCCATACCTTTACTGACTTTATAGGGAATTATTTCTTTGCTGTCCTGCACAATTAAATTAATCTCCTCATCCTAATTTTTTCTTTGCTATATTAATCTACTTTTATTTATAGCCTGATTTCCTTTAAATTTGACTTTTGTTTGTTCAGCAGTTTTAATTTCTATGTTTCCAGTCATTGCTTCAGCAATCGAAGTATCAGCTCCCATCCACATATGGGAATAATGTTTTAATGTAATCTCTGGACTTGAATGCCCCATACGTTGAGATAAAACAAGCACCGATACATTAAATTCGTTGATGAGATATGAAGCATGAGAATGACGTAATCCCTTAGCTTCTATCTTTTTCACATTGGCCATCTTTGAATAACGAGCAATGACTCTTCCAATTGTTGACTTAGTCATAGGTAAGCCATCATAACTAAAAACAAATTCATCTCCTTTTCCTAAACCTATCTTTTTCTGTCTTTTTTTCCATTCTGTCAATATTTTCACAGTATCATCATCAAGGGCAATCATTCTCCTTCCACCTTCTGTTTTTGTATATTGATTACGTTTCCAATCTTTTTTAGATTTCATAACAAGCATATGATGGATTCGTGCACCCTTCTTATTTAAATCAATATCATTCCAATGTAAAGCTGTACCTTCGTTCACACGAATTCCTGTCATATAATAAACCCATAACATAACGAAATTTAAGTGCTTATAAAAATCATCTATATAAATTTGTTTTATAACTCTTTTAAATTCTAGCTTTGTCCAATATGCAACAATTGCTTTTCCTTTTGAAATTGCCTTTACTTTTTTCGATATATTGTATTCTAAATATTGCATTTCAACAGCTTTATCTAAACTTTTACGGAACGTTCCAAATACTAGACTTGCATACGATTGTGAATACCCAGCACCACCATTTTCTTTACTTGTTAATAACCATGTGCGAAAATGCTGTACGTCTTCAACTGAAATTGAACGAAGAGGGATAGAAGCAAATCTATCCCTAATCTTCTCCAATATCCTTTTTCGAACGGAGAATGTACTTTCCTCAACATTTGTTTGATAATAAGGTATGTACACACTATTCATAAATTGTTCGTAAGTCATTTTATAGTTAGAATAACTGTTAACCTTATGGTATTCTCTTTTTAATCTAGTTAACACTTTGTTTCCTTCAAATGCAGAAGCAAAAGGCTTGCCATTAACATCTTTTCTTCCTTTTTTTCGTATTCGTTTTCCCGTAATTCGATCAATACCAAATTCTGATTGAAAAAAGAAATTTCCTTTATCATCAACATATACACCAGGATATTTCGTTGTTTGTTGCGTTTTATTTTTCATTGGGAGTTACTCATTTCTGCCAAAAGAGAAACTCCTAAAATTGATTCAACCACATCCCTCGGCACTCTCCCCAGCCTTTTGTTGTTATAATACGGACAACCTTTTTGTACCATGATTGCTTTTGCTTGCCTAATTAGCGAAATGGCTTGATATTTCTTATAGCCTAGTTCAATTAAATCATCTTTACATATTGTTGTACCCATCTCACCCATCCCTTTCCACACTAATATTCCTCTTCACTTACAAGTTCTAAAACACGTTGCTCAATTAATGATTGATCAGACTCAGTGATTTTTTCTTTTCCTACATGTACTAACTCTTTCAAATATAACTCAGCATATTTTTCACCATATGCTCGCCTAAATGACTCATAGATCATACTTATTGACTTTACAGTTGAATGTTCAACCCATTTTTTCTTTTTCTTTAAAGTCAATTTTTCACGTTGAACCTTTAAAGGTATTTCCTCAATACCTTCTATAAACTTCCTCCACCATTTCATTGTTGGCAGCCTATTTTTGTTATGTAACTCACTAACATTCTTAGGTTGTCTTTTAAAACAATAATGTGCTGATAGAACACCTTTAACTATAGCGTTCAATGGTTTCCCATTTGAGATTTGAAGAGCAACTAACATTGCTTTGTTTCCTGTTAACTCCAGTTCCCATCTAACCCATTTTCCAACGTTCACAACTTCATCTGCATTATCTCTCTTTCTTGTTTCTTATCATAAATTCGTAAAATTTGAGGAGATGATCCTATGTACAACGTAAATCCTGTTAGTTTTCCGTCAAGAATCCTTCCACTATTTATTTCAACATATTTATGGCTTTTCGTACTCAACTGCCCTCGTTTCACATAATCCTGTAGCGTTTTTACAGATGGAGAAGCATTATCGAATATATCTAATGCCAAATCTATCCTTGATACCTTCCCTTGTATTCCTAAAATAAATGATACAAATTTGTACCAATGCCATCCATCAATTCTTGACATGTATTCCTCATACTGTCGACAAGCTTGTCCTGACATATCTACAAGAATGCTTCCATGATTTCCCGAAGAATGGAGTTTTATATTCGCAAAGCTAATGCATCTATCGTATGTTGGATAAGGTGACCCCTTAATCTCTGAAGAAAATTCAGAGATAGGGATTCCTAAAATTTCATTAGCAACGATTGAAAATTCACTATTCGGAATTGAACAACGAAAGTAATCAATGAGACACTGATTACTTCGATTTAGACGACTCATGTGCTTCACCAATGATATAACTCTCAGCTTCAACTTTAAGCTCTGAATACTGCCATGTATCAATCATTGGTTTCCCTTGCCCAACAAATGCTTTCTTTTGAACCTTTTTAGGCTTTACTTTTAGTCCCGAAAAGGAAATTGGAATGAACTCACCATCTTCATAATCATCTAAAATAGGTAGGCTATCCTGTTTTTCAACTATTACAGTAATAGGGGAGCCAATTTCAGTACCGCCATTTTGTAAGACGAGTTCGATAAATGGACGATCATATACTTTAAATGTGACAGAATACTTTCCAGTTTCAACTAACTCTCCATTTAGATTTTTTTCTTTCTCAATTCGAGTAGTAAAGCCGTCTTTCTGAATCAGCATGGCTGTAGGAATCTTAAATTGTTTAATATCAAAGTGGAAATCAGCCAAATCCACATTTTCCGAGTCATTTAACGAATGTAATTTAGACGATTTTAATATTAGTTTTCCCATTTTTACAGACACCTCTTTATCATTTTTTAAATCCCCAACTCTCGGGATTTCACACAGCCCTCTAACCCATGAGCACCAAGGGTTTCGAGCATTTTCGTTGAGGGAGATTCACCAGTGTTACCAGTGTTACCCAACTGGTGCGACCCTATTTTTCGATTCATGTTGAGCAAAAATCGCTCAACTGGCCATCACTTTTTCTGAACGTTTTCGACCACTCCGTTCGGATGGCTCTGCCACCGCCTCAAACCTTCACAAAAATTGACGGTCAATGTTGGCTGTAACTGTTTGACAAGAATAGCGTTAAACACTTAATTTGCTCTCTGAATCATTAGTTTTTCTATTTCTGCTATAAAATCAAAATCTTTGTCTATATATGGCGTTTCGAAATAAACTGGAGAAGTGTGTTTACCATCTAGTTGTATGTAACCTCCACCTTTTTCTGTGACAGTCTTATATTCAACGTTTTTCGTATCAAATATCATATTATAGCCAATGGAATCCATAGCACCTAACCCAGCTTTAAACCCCATTTGTGCCCTTATATTTGTAGGTAGATCATCTGCCGATGGACGTTGCATAAGGATCTCGATCATTACTCCTGCTTGTCTACCTTTCATTACTAGAGTAAATACATAATCTAATGCTTCTTTAGCAATTTTCTTATCCACTGAATGCATAAAAGCTGAAAATTCATCAAATATCACAATAACAACAGGCAAATTGAAGTCTCGATACGTTTTTCCGAAAGCTGATATATCATTAAAATACTCCGTATATCTTCGTTCCATCAACTCGACAGTTTCCCTAAGAATTCGACATATTTGGTTAGCATCTGTTGCAACTTTATTTTCAAATCCAGTAACAAATCTAAACAGACTCAAATCGGCTTTTTTAGGATCTATAATTCGCAAATCAGCTTGCGGAGTTAACTTCAGATAATTAACAATTTTACCTAATATAAAGAAAGACTTGCCCGATCCAGTGCCTCCTACAATGAGAGAATGGGGAACCTTATGAAGCTCATAAGATATGTTGCCAGTTATTTTGATTTCATCTGAATCATTTACGTTAGTTACAGTAGAATTTAAATCTATACGTTCATCTTTGTGCTTTAAAAATACATATTCAGCATAATCCACTGTCTTATTGGTAGAGTCTAGCTCCAAGCCTAAAGCAGCTTCTAAATTCTCTCCAAGTTTAGTGGCTTCTTTGGTAAACCTATCACCGTCACGTAAAATCCTTACGACTACATGCTTACTTGTTTCCCTATATTGAATGCGAATTACTCTGACAATACGCTTTTCCCTAACAACTTTATCGTTTTTAATAGATTCAAAGTGATCTTCGTCATATAATTTCAAAGTATCAATCATATAAGCTAAATTGTTCGCAATCCATGATTTAGGATTCTTAACAATGTTAAAGTAGAGCCTTATACTTTTATAAATGGATATCGCCCAAAAAATGATGATGATTAGATTAACGAAACCATTAAAACTGATTGAGCGATACACCACAGGAATATTAATTATTAGTGGAGGAATAGCATTAGACACCATTCCACAGAAAGCTGTCAGCACAAATATGAATACTCCAAGGAGATATTTTAATAAATTCATTTTCCTGCGCGGAAAAACAACATGATGCCATTCACTCTGCCTTCTACTAAGGATATTCTTTAGTGCCTCTAGCTTCACGGATTACTAACGCCCTTTCAAATTCTATTTTTAATATTTACTCGATTCATTAATAATTTAACAAGGCCCACATGAATTAGCTTGCCAACTAAAACTAGAAGAATTGCAGATATTAATCCGCCCCAAAATACATGGGAAACATCAAAACTGTAATTTTTAAAACCTTGTCCAAAGGTATCAAACTCTATCCAGCCATACTTTACTCCTGTCCCATAAACCTCACGAAGATTAGTTACATCAGATGAAAATACATATGTTCTACCAAAATCCGTAATACCTGACAGCCAATTCCCCAATACCAAATAAACAATCGCAAAAGGTAGAAGAATTATAGCTACTTCAAAGATGAATTTGTTTATCACTTTAATTTTATTTTTCATTGTATTCTCTTCCTTTTTACATTGATATCCCGTTAAAAATAATTATCCAAAAATGTTATTCAATATAATGGATTCATTTATTTCGGTATACTACTTTTTTGGCGGGAAATGAATACCCGCCAATTAATCTCTTTTTCAAACGAATATTGCTTCTTCACTTATTAATCTTTTTAGAATTTAGAAGAATACGTTTATCAAACAGTTCTTCTATATGAATAATTTTACTTTTTAGAGAAACGAGTAAATTCTTTACATCATCTTCATTACATTCATAACGATTTGTTGAAAGGTTTGCTACTAAATCTAATTTGATTAATGCAGTGTCTAATCTTTTATTTAATAATCTTTGAAATTTATCTTTTTTTGATGACATGTAATTCTCCTTCTTTCCAATTGAATTAATCAATAATGATTTCTCCATTTGGACCAATATGGTAATCGCCGTTCCCAATTGCTACAGATTCCATATAATCCTCTAAATACTCAATGACTTCGAGTTGTTCCTCATCTGATAATTTTTCAAACTCTTCTTCAAACATATCGATTAATGCCTCCTCAATTGAATTTTCTCACGCAATAAAGCACCAAATTGCGTTAAAACAACATTAACACCATAAAAACACCATGTCAACACCAAAAAGACATACAATTGCGTGATTTAAGTTAGATTTTTATTAGAAATTATATTCACCATCAAAAAAGACAAAATAAAAAGGCTAATCTAAAATGATTAACCTTTGTTTTTATGTGTTTATATTTCTTCTTTTTTCTTCTTTTCCATTTGTTCAACTTGATTTTTTAGTGCGTATCCAATAGCAAAACCTTGAGTTACTTTTCCTCCTCCAGATTCTTCACTAATTAACTTTTGCAACTTTGTTAAATTCTCTTTCGCTTCAATGGATAGTGTAATAGTCATTCTCATAAAATTTCCTCCTATGCATAAACATCCGATTAGGTGTCATTTTACCATCAATATGGTGATTTCACAATTTAGTTGAATAATCATGAATCAACATTATTAATTAACCCCCCAAGAAATATTTCTTGGGGGGTTTTTTGGTGGTGAATACTTTTATAGATCAAGCATTTAAAACATTTAACATGCTGAAAAACGCTTTAAGATAGGCTTTGCAAATATTATTAAGTTAATACCTTATTCCCACTCAATCGTAGCAGGCGGCTTACTCGTAATATCATACACCACGCGGTTCACATGCTTCACTTCATTCACGATACGAGTCGAGATCTTTTCAAGTACATCCCAAGGGATTCTTGCCCAGTCACTCGTCATACCGTCAATAGATGTAACAGCACGGATACCGATTGTGTAATCGTATGTTCTTGCGTCACCCATGACACCTACGCTGCGGATGTCCGGGAGGACTGTGAAGTATTGCCAGATGTCGCGCTCAAGGCCGAAGTTAGCAATTTCTTCTCGTAGAATCGCATCCGATTCACGGACGATTTCTAGTTTTTCTTCAGAAATTTCACCTAGTACACGGATTCCTAGTCCTGGACCTGGGAATGGCTGTCTCCAGACGATGTCGTCTGGAATACCTAGCTCTGACCCTAGAGCACGAACTTCATCCTTGAATAGTGTATTGAGTGGCTCAATCAATTCAAACTGCATGTCTTCTGGAAGACCGCCTACGTTGTGGTGAGATTTGATTGTTTGTGCCGTTGCTGTTCCACTCTCAATGATGTCTGTGTAAAGTGTTCCTTGTGCTAAGTAGTCGATTCCTTTAAGCTTGTCCGATTCGTCATCGAATACATAAATGAATTCGTTACCGATGATTTTACGTTTTTGCTCAGGATCAGACACACCTTTTAGCTTGTTTAAGAAGCGATCTTTCGCATCTACTTTAATCACGTTCATGTTGAAACCTTCGCTAAATGTTTTCATAACCCCTTCTGCTTCGCCTTTGCGAAGAAGACCGTGGTCAACGAAAATACATGTCAGCTGATCGCCGATGGCTTTGTGGATCAATACCGCCACAACAGATGAATCTACACCGCCGCTTAGTGCGCACAATACTTGTTTGTCGCCTACTGTTTCACGGATTTTCTGCATTTCGATTTCAATGAAGTTCTCCATTGACCATTTGCCATCGCAGTCACATACGCCGAAGACAAAGTTCTTCAATAGATCATTTCCGTACTCAGAGTGACGTACCTCTGGGTGGAACTGAACGCCATAGAAATTCTTCTCAGCTAAGCTCATCGCTGAGTTTGGACAATGTGCACTTGTTGCATCAACTGTAAAGCCTTCTGGTACTTCAACGACAAGGTCACCATGGCTCATCCAAACGACTTGATCCGTTGGAAGGTCTTTGAATAGAGCAGGTGTTCCGTTAATATGAATGTCTGCTTTTCCATATTCACGCTGGCTTGCCGCTTCTACTTTCCCACCTAAATAGTGAGTCATCAGCTGCATGCCGTAGCAAATGCCTAGAACCGGAATGCCTAGATCAAAAATCTTTTCGTCACAGCGGAAAGATCCTTCATCATATACACTGTTTGGTCCACCAGAAAGGATGATTCCTTTCGGCGCCATTTCTTTAATTTCTTCAGCAGTTAAAGTGTGCGGATGAAGCTCACTGTACACACCAAATTCACGAATACGGCGAGTGATCAGCTGATTGTACTGACTACCGAAATCGAGAACCAAAATCATTTCATTTACTAAATTTGTCATGGTGTCACCTCTATGTCCAATATAGTTTTTATAAACGCACAGAAAAAATGAGAGGAGAAAACCTCTCTCAGTGTAAATCACGCTTTTGAAGCGCCCAGACTCACATCCGAACGCTTCAATTTCATGTATTTTAGAAGGTTTTAATATTCACCTATTCTAACAACAGGAAGGTACGGGGTCAAGACTATCTCCTGTTTATTAAATTTTCCCATAACTTCGCCGACTGCTGCCAAAGCGCCGACGCATCTTCTCGCCTGTAGAGCGCCCGCTCATAGAACTGCGTTAGTTCAGACATGTGATGATTCCCTTCCTTGTCATCGATCAAAGAAGCAAATTCTCTTAGCGTCATGCCTGGCTTTTTCTCGATCCCTCTGCGCCTTAGCTGTTTTAATAGAGCAGCATACGCGTAGAAAAAAGCTTCCTCATCTGGCAGACGTTTTACCTTTCTCACAATAAAGATTGGCAGCCACCTTGCTCTGAACCGGTAAAGCATCCAGCCTATGAAACCAAGAAAGACAATCACACCTGCTGCGTAGCCCAAGATTGAACCAACATGAACCATACTTGGCTTTGCTTTAGCTGCTTGTTCCTCTTGTTTTGCCGCCTGTTCTGGTTCTTGTTGCTGCGGCTGCTGTGTCTGCTCGTTTTCTTGTTGATCAGATGCGGGCTGATCTTTTTCATCCTCTTGATCATCTGCTTGGTCGTTGTTAGCCGTGGTTTCATTCGTAAATGTCTCTGGGTTCGTGAACCCTTTTGTCGGTTCAAAAGTCACCCAACCACGGTTTGGAAAATACACCTCTACCCATGAATGGGCATTGTTATTGGTCACTTCATACACATTGTTTCCATCCATCTGTGTTTCATATAACTGACCAGACGTATATCCTTTCACCCATCTCGCCGGAATTCCAATCGAGCGAAGCATGACAATCATCGAGGTTGAAAAGTTATCACAATAGCCAATCATCGTATCAAATAAGAACTGATCCACATAGTCTTCGTCACGCCCAGGCACAGAGACATTTTGGGTTTCATATGAAAACTTCGCAGATCCTAAATAATCCTCAATCGCTTTTGCTTTATCATACATATTATCCTTCGTTTCCGTTAAGCTGTTCGCCAATGTTTTCACACGCTCTGGCAGCGAGGATGGGAGCTGCAAGTATTCACGTCCGACCTGCTGATTCACTTGCTGCTTGGTCGGTACTTTGATCCGCTGTAAGTCCTCTAGGATAAATGTAGGTGATAAGAAGCTGACTCGATAGTTCCCTAAATTTTTGGGCGGGTTTTGAGTGGACGGGACAATTTTCTCCGTTTTGCCCATCATTTGCAGTGGAATGTTTTCCATCGGCGTCATCATAACCGTACCAATCGGATAAACAGCATGATTAAATCGATAATTTGATTCCATATCGACTCTCGTTTCATGCTCCTCTGTTTTCACGCGATTGGTAAACCACCGGTTCGGCACCTCATTCCCTTTTAACCGAGTAGGTTTCGTATCATTTGAAGCATCCTCCCAGCCTTTCCCCGTGTAAATACTTTTTGTTTCTACACGAAAATAAGACGGCTCTTTTCCGCTCCATTTAAATACCGGTGTAAGGTCCTCACTAAATGGTCCCCCAAGCGACGAATCATCCGCACTATATCCCACCTTATTCTGTCCGGTGGAACCATCTTGATTCGTGACCGCTTTAAAAAACGGGACAGGGTCAGGCCATTTCGGATCAGATTTTGGCAAAGAAGCACCGAGTGATGCTGATACAAGAACAAGCGCCAGCATGGGTAAGAACCAATTGAGACGCGCTTTCTGTGACACCCGCACACCTTCAGCCGAACGAAGCCGGTCGAAATAGAGCAGGCCAAGCAAACAAAAGCCAAATACCATAATTCGAACGATCGCAAAAGTCGCATCATAAGGTGTAAACGTATCAAGAATCGTGACATATACAATCGTCATTAGTAAAAAGAAAAAGATACGCTGCTGATACACAACCCAATAATGAAGCAAATAAACAAGTAGCCAAAGCAAAATATAAAACAACAATGTGCGGAAAGACGGATACATGTCACTCCACATGCCCATGCTCATCAAAGAAATATTATCTTTGATATCAGCAAAAAGCGCAGGCAGATAACTTGGCTCTGATTGATAAAAAATCAAATATAATGCGAGCAAGATCAATCCAGCACAAATAGGAAACGTCACATACCACTTCAATCGAAAGAACGTAAACAAACACGTAAGCCCTATAAAAATGATGAAATAAGACGTATGACTCGTCTCTGTAAAATCTTGAAGCGGACGAAGCCACTCCCAAAGTAGCAGAAATGCGACAGCATAATAGATGAACAACTCAAAACGGCTTTGCCGCTGATGCATATGCAGCATAAATGTTTGTCACCTCACAGTTCTTTCGTGCAGCCGGTCCTCAAATAAAAGGGTCGTGTGTATCCCAGAAGCTTTAAGCCGGTCCACAAGCTGTTTTTCTTTTGCCGTCAATCGATCAACGGCTCTCTTCACTAAAAGAACAGTGATGTTCTTTCTGTTTCGATTCCCAAGTAAAATGGCAGCAAGCTCTTCTTGCAGATGACCTGTCACCACATACTTTCCTGTCTGCTGGTGCTCACTCGATGTTAATGATTGATAATCAGGTGCACGAGAAGGCTGATACTGCACCTTTGTTAAATAGTAGAGCATGTCCTGTAAATGCCACTCTCCTTGATCCACTCGAAATATGTGCTGATCCCCAAGCGGGACAAGGCCTACCGGCACCCCTTTTTTCACAGCCGTTTGCAGAACCGATGCGGCCATAGATACAATCGTTTCAAAAGCGGCTTCATCTGTAAAATCAGCAAACACCACCAGATCCTTTGTCTGATTCTGTTCAAACTCCTTCGTCATAAGCTGACCTCTTCTAGCTGTTGTCTTCCAGTCCACCCAAGCGAAACGGTCTCCTTGCTGGTATTCACGCACACCTGTCGTCACATTTGTCGGTTCATTTAACCAAGAGTGCAATGCTTTGCCTCCATTTTCATTCACCGATGCAGCAGATTCAACCGGAATATCCAATATTTTCGGATACACAAGCAATGTTTTCTCTAGTGGAAGAATCACTTCTTTTTCAACAAACCCAAACATATCACCCGTTTTAATTCTAACCGCCGTCAATTGATGCTCTCCCCGCACGATGTCATTGAATTGATATGAAAATCGCCACGTTTTCCGAAACCAAGGAAAGATCATTCGCTTCATTTCAATCTGTTCCTGTAAATGGAAGGTATCCGGCGGGTCATCCTCAAGTATGACGTACACGTACGGAAATAAATTCGTCCGCTTGATTTCAAGGTCAACAGACAGCACATCCCCTGCCTTTAACCGGGTATGCTGTAATGTCCTTTTGGCTGTTGCACGAAGTGGAACAAGGGCAAACAACAAAGCATACAAAGCATATGGTGAAAATGCATAAAAAAGGAACCAGCTCACAAAGCCGCCCTGAAACATGGCATAGCAAAAGGCTGCTGCTGTAAGGAGAAGGAGCATAAACACCCGTAACCATAGTGAAAAAGCGAAACGGTCACGTGACTTCATTGAGTCATCGACTTTTGAACTGGTACGCCAATATGCTCAATCATCTGTCGCAACAGTGTCTCCGCCTTCTTCCCTTCATATGTTGCTTCTGATGTCAAAATCATGCGATGCGGCAATGTGTAAGGCGCCAAATACTGTACATCATCAGGAATCACATAATCCCGCCTGTTCAACAGCGCATACGCCTGAGCCGCTTTCATCAATGCAATTGAACCCCTTGGGCTCACGCCTAAATAGACAGACGGATGATTTCGCGTCGCTTGGACGATTTCGACAATATATTCTTTAATCGATGCATCCACATGTACGGTCTGAACCGCTTGCTGCAAAGCATGGATATGATCTTTTGTCATGACTGCCTGAAGCGTGTCAATTGGCGATTGTTTCTCCTGCAAATTCAGCACCTCAAGCTCCTCCAACATGGTTGGATACCCCATCTGCAGCTTAAATAAGAAGCGGTCCATTTGCGCTTCTGGAAGTGGATATGTTCCCTCATACTCCACTGGATTTTGCGTTGCCATCACAAAGAAAGGATCTGCCAGCGGCATCGTTTCTCCGTCCACTGTCACACTGCCTTCTTCCATCGCTTCAAGAAGGGCTGATTGTGTTTTAGGAGAGGTTCGGTTGATTTCATCAGCCAAAATAATCTGCCCCATAATCGGTCCTTGTCTAAATTCAAACTCGTTTGTCTTTTTATTATAAATCGACACACCTGTTACATCTGAAGGCAAAAGATCAGGCGTAAATTGGATTCGCTTAAACTCACACCCAATGGATTTTGCCAGAGCACGAACCATCATGGTCTTCCCAACGCCAGGCACATCCTCTAATAGCACATGCCCCTTCGCCAAAATCGCAACAAGGCTTAATATCGCAATATCTTTTTTCCCCACCATCACTTTATTGATGTTATCTACGATTTTTTGTAAATCTGAATGCATCGGTTCATCAAATGCCATCCTGATCCTCCTATCACGTTTCCGTCAATTTTCATATAGTCTAACTTTACCATACAACACGCATTTGCATGAAACATCAACACGTAGAAAAAAGAAGCCTTCTCACGATGGAAAAGACTTCTGCTCCTCTTTAGGTTCACTTGCTGGTTCCATATGAACATGAGAGTGTAGAATATCATGTTCCTGCTTCATTCTGCGTTCAATTTCATCTGCAATATCATGGCTTTCTGCGATGTTTAAATGCGGTTCTACTTCAACGACCACATCCACATGGACGGTGCTTCCAAGATAACGAGCTTTAATGTCTTTCAAATCGCCCACTCCTGGTGTCGCTTCAATCGTCTCTTTATATTTAGACATATCTTTTATATGAAAACCGTCCGTTAACGAATGAGACGCATCTCTGAAAATCTCCCACGCCGTTTTACAGATAATTAAGCCAATCACAAACGCAGCAAGCGTATCAACCCACGCCAGCTGAAATTGAGAGGCGATAATTCCGACAAACGTCCCGATACTCACATAAGCATCTGATTTATTATCAGCCGCTGCCGCATATAGCGCCTGGCTATTAATTCGTTTAGACAGTTTACGGTTATACATATACACGCCATACATCACAACAGCACTTCCTGCTGCCGTCCAAGCTGCAATCATATCAGGCGTTTGATGCTCTGATGAGAAAAGCGACTGGCTTGCACTCAGCAAAACCTGAAGCCCGACAAGCATCATAATAAAGGAAGCCACAAGTGACGCAATATTTTCAGCTCTAAAATGACCGTATGGATGATCCTCATCAGGTGGCTTCTGAGAAATACGCAACCCAATTAATACGGCAAGCGAAGCAATGATATCTGTCGTATTATTCAAGCCATCTGCGGAAAGGGCTTCTGAATGAAACACATACCCAATGATCAGTTTGACAGCAGATAAGATCACATAGGCTATAATGCTGACCCAAGCACCTGTTTCACCTTGTCTTAATTCGTTGTAGCGCTCCATACCGAACAGCGCCTCCTCACACATTACTTTTCTATATTTATCTTACAAAGCCAAGCCCGTGTGGGTCTACAGCAACATGATTCGCTTGAATCAGCAAAATAGGAGACATAGAAATGTGTTGACCTAAGCAAACTTATTTTTATAAGGTCAATTGACCTCAAGACCTACTCCCATCAACGTTTTTCAAAACCACCCCGAAAAATGAAAAAGAACAAAATCACTCTACTATCTAATTGTCAGAATAGTTTTATTTCAAAACACAACTTTTCTTTCTTCCTTCTTATGCTATTTTTAAGAATGGGCAGAGGAAAATGAGGGAACATAATCTCTCAAATCCTTTATACTTTTTAACATCATGTTAAGAGGTTTGAAATGTCAGTTTGATAACCTGTCCAATGCTGAATGACAATTCAGTATGATAAAATTTAAAATATTCTAAAAACAAACTCTCGAATAAAAGAGAAATGTTTGGAGGTAAAGAAATGTCCAACATGACAAACGGTCTTCAAAAAAACCTTAAGACAAGACATATTTCAATGATCTCCATTGCCGGGGTCATTGGGGCAGGGCTATTTGTTGGTAGTGGTGCTGTCATTCATTCTGCAGGGCCTGGATCGATTCTTTCCTATTCATTTGCCGGACTTCTGGTCATCTTTATTATGAGAATGCTTGGAGAAATGGCATGTGCCTATCCGACAAGCGGCTCTTTCTCACAATATGCGAGCGACGCCATCGGCCCGTGGGCCGGGTTTACAATCGGCTGGCTTTACTGGTTTTTCTGGGTCATCGTCATCGCCATCGAAGCCATTGCTGGTGCTGCCATTATTCAATATTGGTATGGAGATGCACCTGTTTGGCTCACAAGTCTTATCCTCACAATCCTCTTAACTTTGACAAATATCTTTTCTGTTAAATCTTTTGGCGAATTTGAATATTGGTTTTCATTGATTAAAGTCGTCAGCATTATTCTATTCCTACTCATTGGTTTTGCATTTATCTTTGGTTTTGGCGGTCATCATACTGCAGGTCTTGCTAATTTAACGGGAAATGGCGGTTTCCTTCCAAACGGGTTCGGCTCTGTGCTCCTCGGGATTGTCGTTGTCATTTTTTCCTTCATGGGAACCGAGATTGTGGCAATTGCCGCAGGTGAATCAGCAGACCCTGTCAAATCTGTGACAACAGCTACCCGTTCAGTTGTATGGCGTATTATTGTGTTCTACGTCGGGTCGATCGCCGTCGTTGTCACTTTACTCCCATGGAATTCAGCGAATATTTTAACAAGCCCGTTCGTTGCAGTATTAGAATACATCGGTGTCCCATCAGCCGCTCAAGTCATGAACGTCATTGTTTTAACAGCCGTTCTTTCTTGTTTAAACTCCGGCCTATACACAACGTCCAGAATGCTTTATTCATTAGCTGAAAGAGGCGAAGCACCAAAACGTTTTATGAAAATCAGCAAACGCGGTGTCCCTGTAGCAGCGACAGTCGCAGGTACCTTCTTTTCCTATATTGCCGTCATGATGAACTACTTTTACCCTGAAACCATCTTTCTATTTCTAGTCAATGCCTCTGGTGCCATTGCACTTCTTGTCTACTTGGTCATTGCCGTTTCACAATTAAGAATGCGTCGTAAAATTGAAAAAGAAAATCCAGAGCAACTCAAAATCAAAATGTGGCTGTTCCCATACCTTACGTACTTTACCATTTTGGTCATCTGCGCCATCTTGGCCTCTATGCTGTTTATCGAATCGATGAGACCTCAGCTCATACTGACAAGCATCATTACCATCGGTGTACTAGCCGCCTACTTCATCTTTAAACCGAATAAAAAAGTGCCTGCAAGTGCAGCGCTTGAAAATAAACACCCTTAATTCTCCCGCTGAAAAGCGGGTTTTTTTATTTTATTCACCTATTTGGATGTCCGCACTTATAATGTATCAAATTGATTTTAAGTGAGGATTAGTCAACATGAACCTAGAAAAGTTTGTTGACGAGCTGCCAATTCCAGAAGTCGCAGAGCCCGTCAAAAAAAACCCAAGACAAACGTATTATGAAATCGCTATGGAGGAGGTGTTCCTAAAAGTTCATAGAGATCTGCCCCCAACCAAGCTATGGACCTATAATGGCAGTTTGCCTGGTCCAACCATTAAAGCGAATCGAAATGAAAAGGTCAAAGTGAAATGGATGAACAAATTGCCGCTGAAACACTTCCTGCCTGTCGATCATACCATTCACGCTGGACATCATGATGAACCCGAAGTCAAAACAGTCGTTCACCTGCATGGGGGCGTGACACCTGCAAGCAGTGACGGTTATCCGGAGGCTTGGTTTTCGCGAGACTTTGAAGCGACCGGCCCCTTCTTTGAACGAGAGGTTTACGAATACCCTAATCACCAGCAAGCATGCACATTGTGGTATCACGATCATGCCATGGCATTGACACGATTAAATGTATACGCCGGATTGGCTGGCTTTTATTTGATCTCAGATGCGTTTGAAAAATCACTCGAATTACCGAAAGATGAATATGATATCCCTTTAATGATCATGGACCGGACATTCCAGGAGGATGGCGCACTGTTTTACCCAAATAGACCAAATAACACACCAGAAGATAGTGACCTTCCAGATCCCTCCATCGTGCCATTTTTTTGCGGGGAAACGATTTTAGTCAATGGAAAAGTATGGCCGTATTTAGAAGTAGAGCCTCGAAAATATCGTTTTCGTATCTTAAACGCGTCCAATACAAGAACTTACGAGCTTCATCTAGATAACGACGCCACAATCTTACAAATTGGATCTGATGGCGGCTTTTTGCCAAGACCTGTTCATCACCAATCTTTTAGCATTGCACCTGCTGAACGTTTTGATGTCATCATCGACTTCTCAGCTTACGAAAACAAAACGATTATTTTAAAAAATACGGCAGGCTGCGGTCAGGATGTCAATCCAGAAACAGATGCGAACATTATGCAATTTAAAGTCACTCGTCCGCTCAAAGGAAGAGCAGCTAAAACATTACGTCCGATCTTCAAACCACTGCCACCGCTCCGGCCGAGCCGAGCTGATAACGAGCGGACGCTAACGCTTACTGGCACACAAGATAAATATGGGCGCCCGATTTTATTACTAGATAACCGGTTTTGGAATGATCCTGTCACGGAAAATCCTCGACTTGGTAGTGTAGAGGTATGGAACATTGTCAACCCAACAAGGGGTACACACCCTATTCATTTACATCTTGTTCAATTTCGGGTGATTGATAGAAGACCATTCGATACAGACATCTATCAATCAACAGGTGAAATCGTGTACACGGGACCAAATGAAGCGCCTCCTTTGCATGAACAAGGATACAAGGATACAATTCAGGCGCATGCCGGTGAAGTCATTCGCATCATCGCTCGGTTTGTCCCATATAGCGGACGATATGTGTGGCATTGTCACATTTTAGAACATGAGGATTATGACATGATGCGGCCGATGGATATCATTTAGTAAATATGAAACCTCCTCTCTCTTAATTGCGTAATATGAAAAGGGCTAACAGCTTCTATATATTAGCCCTCTATTTTCTTTTCAATCTCCATGAGAAAAAACGAACAATGTATCGCATGAATGGCATTTTTTTGAACATTCCACACTTAAAAAGTTGACGAAGTAAACCGATAATACTACTATATACCCATTACCTCTATCAAAAGGCACTTAAGAAACCATGCACGAACAAATAGAAAATCGTCATAAAAAACGGAGGAGTTCAATTTGAATGAAGAAAAAGAGACTTGCCAGGTCAAGCAAGAAACAGTGGCAGGTAACAGGGAGAAGCTTTCAATTCATGAAAATGAGAGCATTCGATCAAACATTGAACAACTAACAATTGAACTCGGTGAACAAAAAGAATTCAATCACTTCATATTAGATGAAAAACAGAAGGCCATCAGCACATTATCGGCTCTCATTGCAAAAGGTGATTGTGATGAAGAGTTAAAAGCTCATTTTGTACAAGCATTACATATCGGGCTCTCTGTTATAGAGATTATGGAGATCATTAAGCACTGTACAAAGGTTGCAGGATTCCCTCATTCCATTAATGCCTTGTTTATTTTTCAAAACTTACTAGATGAAAACAATAAATAAATAAGAGAAAACGAGAAGTCTTCTGTCCTCTCGTTTTTTTATTTCCACTTACTTTACTCTCTTACGCTGATTCTGTCACAGTAGCAAAATATCAAAATACCACTCATTTCCTTGCTTAAAAAGTGATGTTCATTTCACAAATCCGCATTTTTCACCGACACATCCCATGACAAAATAAAAAAACGTCCAGTTATATAAAATAACTGAACGCGCACCTTTTACCGATTGACAGTGAAATTGTTAACAATCCCGCCTTCTTTCTCCCAAGCGGTTTCTACTGTTTTCTTCTTAATATCATATTCAAAAATGGTTCTGACCTTCGCCTTTCGTCCTGTGTCATCCTTTAATTCCTTTGCGTTCTTTGCAACACCTAAGAAATAAACAGATGTACCATCCGCAGAAAATTGCGGCTGGGCAGCACTTAAAATACGCACATCTTGGCTGTTTTTAACGAGTGTCTTTGTTTTTCCTGTATCTACATCCATCACCTTAATAGATGATACTTCTTTTTCATTTCGAACCTTCACTTCTGTATAAATGAGTTTTTTATGATCTGGTGAAAAAGAAATATCATTGATGGTTTGAGAAATACGTGCAATTCGCTTTCCCTTCTCACCTGTTTGAAGGGTAATATTCATGGTCGTTGGTTCAGGATCCATTCCTTTTTCATTTGCCTCATCCGTCTTTTTATAATCCTCTTTTAACGAATAATGCTGAATGGCCAACAGATTTGATGCTGGATCATAAGCAAAAGAACTCACCGTATCATCATCACTTTTTTCTGGATATAACACTTTCACTTTCTGTGTTTTCAAATCAAAAGACGCTACATAAAATTGCTCACCTGAATCCTTGTTATACCTTAGATATAACTGTTTTCCGTCACCAGAAAGTCTCATACTGTCGATTGAATCGTCACTCGTAAAGAGCGTTTTTTCTTTATCCGTTTTCACATTCAATTCCCGTATACTTACTTTTTGTGTGTCTTCATCTGTATACGTGTAATATAAAAGCTGCTTCGCCTGATCATAAGCAATTGAAGGATATGCTGTCAGTTTCTCTGTATGAAGCGCCTTGTCATGCAAGTAATAAGTATTGTTTAACTTTTGATCCGTAAATGAAACAAGCAATTCGTCTTTTGCATCTTGATTTGTTTTCACTTTTCCTGCATGTTTTGCCTCTTGCCCCGGCTTCATCATGAAGAAGATGACGGCCGCAATCACTACGACTCCAATTACTGTGATGATCCACCATGTTGATTTTTTCATTGACTTTCAGACCCTCTCCACAAGAAAAGAAGCCAGAAAATGAACTTTTCCCGCTTCTTTGCATGCCTATGTATTAATAAGTGTAATGCCCTTTGACGACACCTTTACTTGTTTTATATCCAAGTGCTTTGAATGCTTTCGGACTTACGTCTAATACTGCGTTTGGCATTCTACCTACATCATATTTATATACTGTAATCACTTTATGTGGTTTCGCTTTTGTTGTCACTCTTAGTTTTGTACCTTTTTTCGGTACGTCAAATCCCATTTTCGTTGCTGCATCCCAATGACCGAGTTTTTTTCCATCTGCGCCTTTTTTACCGACACCATTATACCATGTAATATTGCCGCTTACTTTTTTTGCACTTGCTCCATGTGAGAAACTAAACGCTAAAAATAAACTAGCTACTGTTACGATTGTCGCGATAAGCTTTTTATTCATTAAAAAATCCTCCGTATTTGGTTTCTGACCCTATTATACATGAAGATGCACCCAGTTATTTTACAGTCACATTACAATTCGAATACAAGTTGACCACTTAATGACCGATTTTGTTCATAAATTTCACCAAAAACAGCCAGAACATTGTCAGTAGATCCCTCCCTTTTGTTTTATATAATAGAAATGAATCAAAGATAAGGAGGAATTTTCATGAAAAAGTGGTTCATCGTTTTGAGTGTAAGTTTGACCTTCGTATTGATGCTTTCAAGTATTCCTGCCTCTGCGGCTGGTCCTCGTCACGGCGCCATCGTGACACAAACGGATGAAGCCAAATGGTCAGGTATCTCGGCTGATATTGTGCTGCCAAAAACAGCCACTATTAAAAATGGCTATGCCGACTGGTATCTTGGTCTCGGTTCTGCCGTTGTTGAGAGCGGGATTTCAAAAACATCTTCTGGTTATAAGGTATTCCTGGGCACCGGCTCCCAAGGCGGCAGTCAATATTGGAACAGCGAATACGATTCAAGTATTAAAGATGGTGCACGTGTCAACTTAAAGCTCATCAACAATGGTGATGGCACAGTGTCACTATACGTCAACGGGAAACTGCGTTATAAACAGCCTGTTTTCAACCCTAGTCGTCTGAAAGACCTCGATGTCGTCAAAATGGTACACGGCGTACAAGATAATGGAACAAACAGCTACTCGCAAGCAAGCTTCTCTAATGTACAGCTTCGTGCAAATACATCTGGAAGTGTCTACAAAAAATGGGACGGCACCGTCAAATCATCTCTTTTACGCAAAAATCTAGAATCTGGTGCTCCGGCTCCAAAATTCACAGTCATTTCGTCTATCCCACTTAGTACAACCCTTTCAGCACAATAAAACATGAGCACCCACCTTTGGGTGCTTTTGATTGTTCACAGCTTATCAACACTTCTCTTTTAATCAAAACATCTATTCGTGGTAACATAAGCATACATACTTTGAAGAACAAAGGAGAAAGAACGTGAGAAAAAGTCTACTTGTTTTCATGAGTCTTGTTGCAACCTTCTCTATCCTAGCAGCTTGCTCAAATACGGCAAAAGAAGAAAAAACAGAATCTACGGCACTTCCAACGATTAATGAACGCATTCAAAATGAAACGAAAGAGGTCATGGAGCAGTCTAAGCTCGTAAAAGACACAGCGATCACCGTTGATCAAAAGAAAAAAGTCATTTCCTTAAACGTGACGGCTTCATCTGAGACCAATAGTGATTACGCTGAAGTCATTGGTTTGAACTTTGCCAAAACACTAGCTATTGGTGCATCCACTGAAAAGGAAAACAATCTGCATAAACCGGAAAATGACAGCCTCGGCGCCCTCTACTCCTTTTATGACCTAAACATTACCGTGAAACAGGAAAATGGAAAAGTACTGGCAAAAGGAAAGAAAACAACAAACGAAACAAAGATTACCTGGGAGAGAGCCCAGTAATTGGACAATAAAATCCTTTGTGGATTTTCTTGTTTTTTTTAACAAAACTATTAACATTGTGAAAAGAATGCCGATGAGTAAGATTGTGTTGGTTCTTAAGTACCAATAATTCTTATTTACATATCGGAGGAAAGTATCATGAAAAGAACAACGGAATTTGTTTTAGGCTTAATTGGAGGTATTTTTGGATTTTTCGGTGCAATGTTTGCCATTGCCTTTGGAGGACTCGATGCCGCATTTAGTGAATCAGGTACGAGTCAAATCACAGGATTAGGCTGGGCAGCGATGCTTTTCTCTATTCTTGCGATTGTGGCATCTGTTATCGTGAAGAAAAAAGCAAAGCTTGGCGGGATTTTATTATTAGTATCTGCTGTTGGTGGTATTATTTCTATTTCTATGTTCTTTATCCTTCCAGCTGTATTAATCCTAATCGCAGGATGCATGGGTGTGTTTAGAAAAGAGCCTGTCAAAACAGTTCCTGCTGAATAACGTTCACATAAAAGAAGCTTGTAGAGGATCGCTCTACAAGCTTCTTTTATTGTATATTTTCATTTAAATCTTCTCTTATGATATCAATCAGTGTGTCAATATCCGAGTGAGCTCTAGATGCTAATCGTACCAGCAAATGATCGATATCCTCATACAAATGACGATCTTTCAACATATACTCCCCATAATATGGAATGACAAAGAAATAGAGCAAATCAGCTACTTCTAGTGCAACGTCATCACCAACTTCATTCTTTAGCGCCTCCCCAACACATTGGATCAGCCAATTCAAATCTTCTTTCTTTTCAATCGGAACGTACATCAGCTGATGAATACGGTCCGTATCTCCCGTTTGTAAAATCTGCTCCGCTGCTCCCTTTGATAGAGCACCAATCTCTTTAGAAGATATATTAAGAACCGCGAATTCATTCTCTGATCTGTCTTGATCCATTTGCAGCACGTTTTGGTCCATCTCGACTCACTCCCCGTTCTCAGATACTTTTATTATAAGGAATTCAGCTGATTTTTTATGGAAATAGTGGATTTTTTTATGTAATTTTAAACAAAAAAAAGAACCTAATGATATGATTCAATCTCAATTGGCATAAAAAAACCATTGCACTTTATTTCAATCTATCTCAATATATGTATGTTAGTAGATTGAAAGGGATGAGAGAAATGAAGATGAAACACCCGTGGATCAAAGGAATTATTGTCAGTGTGGTTCTCGTTCTTGGGCTTGGAATCTTTCCTGTCCAGCTGCCCTTTTTACACATGACTCATGTGACACCAGTCGCAAAAGCAGCCGCACCGAAATACGTGACAACAGCGAATGTTCATCTTCGCAAGGGACCTGGAACAAAATATTCAGTGATATTGACCATTCCAAAAGGGAAAAGGATTCCTTATCTTAAAAAGAATGGTTCATGGATTCAAACAAAGTATAAAGGAAAAACGGGTTACGTCAGCTCTCAATATATCAAAAAAGCAGGCAAAAGCTCACCAGCTTCATATGCTGCTCCTTCCACTAAAACGCCAGGTACGTATGTAAAAGGGATATTGGTTGTGAATAAGAAACATAGACTCCCGTCTTCATACAATTCCGGAGAAAACAAACAAGCGAGAAAAGCAGTAAACGCTATGATCGCGAAAGCAAAAAAAGCAAACATCCGACTCACCGCTTTTAGCACCTTCCGTTCATACGACCGTCAGCGTGTCTTGTACAACAATTACGTCGCCTCTCATGGCAAAAAACAAGCAGATCGATTTAGCGCAAGACCAGGCTATTCCGAACATCAAACCGGCCTTGCTTTTGATATCGGCGGTGCCAATTCAAAACATTGGGCTGAAGATTCTTTTGCCAATACGAAAGAAGCGAAATGGCTGGCCAAACACGCCCATGAATTTGGCTTTATCATCCGCTATCCGAAAGGTAAAGAAAAAGTGACAGGCTATCAATATGAACCATGGCACCTCAGATACCTCGGATCAAAAAATGCGAAAAAAGTGAAAAAGAGCGGCAAAACCCTTGAAGAATATTTGAACATAAAAGGATAACAACAAAAGCACTCTTTTTCTTCAGAGTGCTCTTTTCATATATTCTCTTCTCTCCTTTTCATCGCAGCCGCCATTTCCACTTCACCCTCTGCTTCCAGCTGTTCAATAATGCGAGCATAATCTCTTTCATGGCGATTTTGGCTTAACTTAAAAGCAGCTTGAACTTCATCAATGATGATTTTGAAGCCCACAATCCCTTTCATTTGTTTCTCTAGCAGTTCCTCAGACAACGTATCCCACAGCACTGGCTGATCTCTATGACTTTCATATGTCTCCAGCATCGCTGTTAATTCCTTGACCAGTTCTGATTTTTCAAGCAGTGCAGCCTTTCCATATACATGTACAGCTTGATAATTCCACGTCGGTACGGCTTCTTTCTCATACCAAGAAGAGGATATGTAAGCATGCGGCCCCTGAAAAATGACGAGCACCTTCTCATTTTCTTCAAACGTTTTCCACTGAGGATTTCCAATCGCCATATGCCCTGAGATCACATACGAATCGCCAATTTGATGAAAACTCACTGGAATATGGGTCGCAATGGGCTTTTCATTCGTTGTCGTCACAACTGTAGCAAATGAATGTGATTGAATAAATGATTTGATTTTCTCCATATCTTTCACTTGAAAAAATGATGGCATATGCAAGTACCCTTTCCCCTTTTTGATCAGCTCAATGTTTTGGTCATAATGAAGTCCATTTGCTCCTCGTCCCCCATTTGGAAAGCATGCACTCCTGTTTGAACAAACCCAAGCTTTTGATAAAATGCCATGGCGGCTTTGTTATGCTCCCATACCCCAAGCCAAACATCACGTTTATGGTGTTTCTCTGCAATTTCAAAGGCTTGATTCATTAAATATCGACCTAATCCTAGTTTTTGAAAGGACTGTTTGATATAAATGCGTTCAATTTCTAATGTGTCATCACCCATCTCTTCTGACTGTGCATCGTCCATATTGACCTTCAAATAACCAGCAAGGCGTCCATTCACTTGAACAAAATAAAATTGTGAAAAGGGATGTTGTAATTCTTTTAACAGCTGGTTCGAATGAAAAGCTGTCTTCACATATGCGTCGATATGCTCCGCCTTGTTTTGGTCCTGAAACGTTTCTATAAAAGTATCGATTCCGATTTTTTGCAGCTCTTTTATATGTTGTTCATTACACCGAATGAGCGTGACGGTCATGAAGTAACCCCTCCTTAGTCATTAGTAGCTTCTCTTTTTGCCTTTTTTCACATCTTCCCAATCTTTTTCGATATTCTTTCGCACCCTTAGAAGATACTCATAAATCTGTTCCGCTTCCTCTTCAGAAAATCCATCCAGCGCTACCCGATTTGAATGATCATGTTCTCGTTTGATCATTGGATAGACGGCTTTTCCTTTCTCAGTTGGAAACAGCTTCTTGATTTTCCTATTCACTGTGTCATCTTTTTTCTCAATAAAACCATGCAGCTCTAATTTTTGAATAGCCCGGGCCGCCGTTGTTCGGTCTACCTTGATCATCTCCGCTAGTTTCTCCTGAATGATGCCAGGCTCCTCACAAATACGCACAAGATACAAATACTGCCCCTTCGTTAAATCATACTCTTTAAATTCAATATTACTAATGGAATCAAGCGCCCGAGCAATCACGCCAATCTCCCGCAAAATTTCTCTCATTTATCACGCCTCTTTTTTATTGTATTTACATAAATTTTAAAAATTAGTATAGCTCATGAATATTGTATATGCAATAAAAAGCCCACTTCCTCTCTGGAAGTGAGTTCAACCTCTTATTTATCACGCCTCTTCGATCCAAACAATCCAAACACGACAGCCAGTGCAACAATAATCGCCACCCAAGTCGTAAAGCCCATATGATCACCGCTTTTCTTTTTAAAATCATCTCATCTCTTTATGTTAGATAAAACCAAAAAATCACTGTCTCTTTAGTTAACGGATGTAAAGCGGTGAAAGTTTCAATTCATTTAACGCTCTTAACCAAAAAATAGACAAAACAAAAACCCCTATATTTCAAGGGGTTTTCGAGGGGTGTTACATCATTCCACCCATGCCGCCCATGCCGCCCATATCCGGCATTCCGCCGCCTGAGCCGCCTTCTTCTGGTTTGTCAGCTACGACTGCTTCAGTTGTAAGAAGCATAGCTGCTACAGAAGCTGCGTTTTGAAGTGCAGAGCGAGTGACTTTTGTTGGGTCAACGATTCCTTTTTCAATCATGTTTACCCATTCGTTTGTTGCTGCGTTGAAGCCTACACCAATTTCTTCGTTTTTCAAGCGCTCAACGATGACTGATCCTTCAAGACCTGCGTTGTGAGCGATTTGACGAATTGGCTCTTCAAGAGAACGTAGAACGATGTTCACACCTGTTTGAACGTCACCATCAGCTTCGATGGAAGCAACTTTATTGTATACATTCACAAGTGCTGTACCACCACCGGATACGATACCTTCTTCAACTGCTGCACGAGTTGAGTTCAGTGCATCCTCAATGCGTAGTTTACGTTCTTTTAGTTCTGTTTCAGTTGCAGCACCAACTTTGATGACAGCAACGCCACCAGCTAGTTTTGCAAGACGTTCTTGTAATTTTTCTTTATCGAATTCAGAAGTTGTTTCTTCTACTTGCGCACGGATTTGGTTCACGCGTGCTGCGATTTGAGCAGAATCTCCTGATCCTTCTACGATCGTTGTGTTTTCTTTTGTAACAACCACTTTAGACGCACGGCCAAGCTGACCAATTTCAGTTGATTTCAGGTCAAGTCCTAGGTCTTCTGTGATTAATTCTCCGCCTGTTAGAACAGAGATGTCTTCAAGCATTGCTTTACGACGATCACCGAATCCAGGAGCTTTTACTGCCACTGCGTTGAATGTTCCACGAAGTTTGTTCACAACCAGTGTTGCAAGTGCTTCGCCTTCTACATCTTCAGCAATGATCAATAATGGTTTTCCTTGTTGTACGACTTGCTCAAGTACAGGAAGGATTTCTTGAATGTTTGTGATCTTTTTATCAGTGATTAAGATGTAAGGATTTTCAAGAACCGCTTCCATCTTATCAGAATCAGTGACCATGTATGGTGAAGCATATCCACGGTCAAACTGCATTCCTTCAACCACTTCAAGCTCAGTTGTGAAACCTTTAGATTCTTCAATTGTGATGACGCCGTCGTTTCCTACACGCTCCATCGCTTCAGCAATGAGGCTACCGACTTCTTCATCTGCTGCAGAAATAGACGCAACTTGAGCAATTGATTCTTTACCTTCGATTGGTTTAGAGATCTCATGCAAGCCTTCAAGTGCTACTTTCACTGCTTCTTCGATTCCTTTACGAACGCCAACAGGGTTTGCACCAGCTGTTACGTTTTTAAGACCTTCACGGATCATCGCTTGAGCTAGAACCGTTGCAGTCGTAGTACCGTCACCAGCTACATCGTTTGTTTTGCTTGCAACTTCAGCCACAAGTTTTGCACCCATGTTTTCAAATGCATCTTCTAATTCGATTTCTTTTGCAATCGTTACACCATCATTTGTGATAAGTGGAGAACCGAATTTTTTCTCAAGAACCACGTTACGTCCTTTAGGTCCTAAAGTTACTTTTACAGCATCTGCAAGTGCATCTACACCACGTAACATCGCACGACGTGCTTCTTCACTGAACTTAATATCTTTTGCCATAATAACGAAACCTCCTCAGTCTTTTTAGAAATATATCTCAATCTTTGTTTATGTGATTAACCAATAACAGCTAAAATGTCGGCTTCACGAAGGATTAAATATTCTTTTCCTTCATATTTCACTTCAGTGCCTGCATATTTTGAGAAGATAATGCGGTCGCCTGTGTTTACTTCTAACGCAACGCGCTCACCACTTTCAAGTACACGACCTGAACCTGCTGCAACAATTTTACCTTCTTGCGGTTTTTCTTTTGCAGAATCCGGTAAGACAATACCGCTAGCGGTTTTTTCCTCAGATTCAACGAGTTCAATGATTACGCGATCGCCTAATGGCTTTAACATAAGAAACAACCTCCTCAATTTTTATATGTAGTCTTTTTTAGCACTCATCATCAACGAGTGCTAACACATTTATTATAATAAAGAATGTCTTCTGTAATTTCAAGTAAAAACCTTTAAAAATTTTTACGCTTTCATGATCTTTTTTTATCACCGATTCTTTCCTTTTCAACGAAAAAGAAGACTTGTGTTACAATAAATCTAGTTCTTTTAGTAAAGGGGTTTTCGTTACTTGAAAAAACAATATTGGTACATCATCTTAACGTATATATTGGTGCAGGTTTCTGCGTTTCCGTATGTGTTCATCATGAAGTGGTTAGGTTACATTCAGACACCGATGACACAAGCAGAGCTCTCCAAATTGTCAGGAACATGGACAATCATCAGCTTCTGTATTGGACTAATCATTATTCTGCTCATCCTTCGGACTGTACCAAAAGCTTCACTTCGAAATGAAGCACCGGCATCAGTCGGCGTGGCAATCGCTTGGATCATTGGCGGTTTCTTTCTTTCCCTCTTTGCACAATCCATTGCGGGGGCGATTGAACAATATGCATTTGGCATTAGCCGAGAATCCGAAAATACTCAAAACATTTTAGCCATTATGGATGCAGTTCCATGGCTTGTCATCGTCATCGCTCTGATTGGACCGATATTAGAAGAAATCATTTTTCGAAAAATCATTTTTGGTGTCGTTTATGAAAAAACGAATTTTTTCATTGGCGCACTTGTCAGTTCAGTGGTTTTTGCTGCTGTACACAATGATTTCCCACATATCTTGCTCTATACCGCAATGGGCTTTACATTTGCCTTTTTATATGCGAAAACAAAACGAATCATTGTGCCAATCGGTGCTCATATGCTGATGAATTCGCTCGTTATCCTTGTGCAGATTGAGCCAGTAAGAAAAATGATTGAAGAACAATCTCAAACAATGCAAATGATTATTGGAGGCTTTTTCTCATGAGAAACCCTGTCGTATGGGGCATTATTTATTTTGCCGTAGGTGTGGCGTTCACCTATATGGCCATTCAAAATCCAGGTGACATGTGGTCATTTTACAGCATTTTGCTGATGGTGTTTGCGGCCTATAATATTAATATCGCGTTAAAAATGTTTGCTTTTTCTGTCAAAATGAAAAAACAACAGCAAAAATAAAGCAGAAACCATTTTCCGCCGTTTGGAAAATGGTTTTTTTATGGAGGTCATGTTTTGATGGAACACGAAAAACTGAACATCATGAACAATCAGCATGAAACGATTGGTACAGCCGCTCGATCTGATATCCATGCTGAGGGCCTTTGGCATGAAACCTTTCATTTCTGGCTTTTAAAAAAGGAAGATGACACAGTGTTTCTCTATTTTCAGCTGAGGAGTCCCTCCAAAAAGGATTTCCCTTCTCTATTTGATATCACAGCAGCAGGCCACCTTCTCGCAGATGAACAGCCTTCTGATGGCATCAGAGAAGTCGAAGAAGAGCTTGGTCTCTCCATCTCGTTTGAGAACCTTACCTTTGCTGGTGTCATTAAAGATGAAATCCATATGCCATCGTTTACCGATCGTGAGTTTTGCCATGTGTATCTTTATATGGATCAAAAAGAGCACATGGATGTCCATCTACAGAAAGAAGAAGTTGCTGGACTTTATAGAGCAAGGCTGATGGATGCACAGCAGCTTTTAAGTAGAGAATGCAAAAAAATGAAAATCGAGGGCTTTGAAGTGGATGCAGACGGCAAGCGACGTGAGGAAAAGAGAGAGGTCCGTGTACATGATTTTGTCCCGCATGAACCTGCCTATTATGAGCATCTCTTTCAAGCAATCAATCAATTTCTTTCGCAATAGAAAAAGCATCGTGATCCCTATTTGGATCACGATGCTTTTTTATGAGACAACATCATTTTCTTTCTCCTCTGTCTCTGTTTGCTGCATTTTGCGATAGGTCACTCTTGAAATGACAATACTCACTTCATACAAAACGAGCATTGGCAAGGTAACCATGAGGTGAGAAACGAGCTCTGGCGGTGTAATAAGTGCGGCAATGACAAGGAGGACAAAATAGGCATACTTCCGTATTTTCGATAAAAACATCGGTGTAATGATGCCAAGTCTAGTGAGAAACATCAAAACGACAGGCATCTGAAACAAAAAGCCAAATGGAAGTGTTAACTGCATCAGAAATGTAAAATACTCATGAATCCCAATCACTTGCTCCACATGTAAATCATTTGACATCCGCATCATAAAGTCGACGACAAACGGAAACAAAATAAAATAAGAGAAAGCCACACCGCTCAAAAATAAAAGCAGTGCAATCGGAATATAAGCAAGTGTCACCTTTCTTTCTTTTTCATATAAGCCAGGACTCACAAACGCCCAAAGCTGATATAAAATCACGGGACACGTCAAAACAAGAGCAATGACAAAAGCGAACTGCATAAACACGTACAGTGGATCTGTGAGCTTAAATGCGTTCAATGTCAGTGTGGCCGCTTCATCGGTATTTTGTAAATACACAATGACCGGCTTAGCGAGAAAAAAACCTGCCACCATAAAGGTGACAAAAAACATCGCAATGATCACTAAACGTTTTCGCAGTTCCACAATATGCTCCATAAGCGGCATATCTTTGACATTCATGAAGCTCATCCTATTCTACTGATCTTCTTTTTTCTTTTTTTCTTCCTGATCATCAGCTAAACCTTTTGTGGCATTTTTGAATTCACGTAATGTATCTCCTGCTGCTCTTCCTAATTCAGGAAGCTTTTTCGGCCCAAAAATAATGAGCGCAACAACCGCAATCAGAACCAAACTTCCAGGACCGATCGGACCCATTTGCTCCACCCCCTTTACCCCTTTTCGTCAGTCCTCCTGTGTAACAGAGTAATGCTTTAAGAAATACACAAGAGACTGAAGTTCAACCGCCAAATCTATATGATGAATTCGAATGTGTTCCGGCACATTCAATCGAGCCGGCGTAAAGTTAAGGATTCCTTTGATGCCAAGGGCAATCAAACGATCTGTAATGGATTGAGCTGCTACGGCAGGCACTGTCAAAATCGCAACAGGAATATCTCCTACCTCTTGCACATGCTCTTCAAGCTTATCCAAATCATAGACAGGCACGCCGCCTATCTCACTTCCTATTTTACTCTCATTGACGTCAAAAGCCATTGAAATTTTTGTATTATTATTTTTAATGAAATTATAATGTAAAAAAGCAGTCCCTAAGTTCCCGACACCGATGAGCATAACATTCGTCATTTCATCTTGGTCAAGGGTCTTTCTAAAGAAGGTCAAGAGGTAATCGACGTTATAGCCATACCCTTTCTTCCCAAGTGCACCAAAGTAAGAAAAATCTCGGCGAATGGTGGCAGAATCCACTTTGACTGCATCACTAAGCTCTGCCGATGACACCCTTTGTTTTCCTGATGCATGCAGATTTTTTAAAAAACGGTAGTAAAGCGGCAAACGTTTGGCTGTCGCTTGTGGAATTTTTGACTGGTCTATATTCATATAAGATCCTCCAACTTAAATATCAGATGCTCTGTGAAAATCACCGTTTTTCCCGCCTGTTTTTTCTACTAGATAGGTCGGGCCGATGATCATTCCTTTGTCTATTGCTTTGCACATGTCATAAACGGTCAGTGCACATACTGAGGCAGAAGTGAGCGCTTCCATCTCCACACCCGTACTTCCTTTTGTTTTCACTTGTACTTGTATGTTCAGAATGTACGCATTTCCGTCTTCCTCCCAATCAAAGGAGATATCGACACCTTTTAATGCAAGCGGATGGCACATTGGAATGATAGTAGATGTTTGCTTTGCTGCCATGATGCCAGCTACCTGTGCGACAGATAGTACATCCCCTTTTCCAATACCATGCTTTTGTATTTGATGAAATACTTCTTTTATCATACGAACGCTTGAAACAGCAACGGCAGTTCTCACTGTAGACGATTTGTCACTAATGTCGACCATCTTTGCTCTTCCTTGTTCGTTAAAGTGGCTAAATTGACTCATCTTTCAACGCTCCCTCACTCAAATCATACACTATTTTTTCCTATCTGTCTTTCATTTGACCATGGCAGCCGTATGTAAGATTTGCCGGTTTACTGCTGATAAGCTACACTTAACATATTATAGCAGAGGTGAAGTTACATGATGATTCTACAAGTGAATCAGCTGTCCAAATCGTTTGGCGCTGATACCGTTTTAACGAATATAAAATTGGAAGTCAAAGCGAGGGATCGTATTGCCATTGTTGGTCGTAACGGTGCAGGAAAATCCACGCTTTTAAAAATCATTGCCAGTCAAATGTCTTACGAACAAGGTGAGATCATCAAACCGAAAGACCTATCCATTGGATATCTAGCACAGCATACAGATGTGACGTCTACACGTACGCTAAAAGACGAACTACTATCCGTTTTCGATCATTTAAAAGAAATGGAACAAGAGATGAGAACCATAGAAGAGAAAATGGCTTCTTCCACAGGAACAGAATTAGATTCTCTAATGAAAACCTATGACAGGCTGCAGCAAGCATTTAAAGATCAAGGCGGCTACCAATATGAAGCAGATGTCCGCTCCATTTTACACGGACTCGGCTTTAGTCATTTTGAAGATCATACAACCGTCCAATCCTTAAGCGGCGGTCAGAAAACTCGTCTAGCGCTTGGAAAGCTATTATTGATGAAACCAGAACTCTTGATTTTGGATGAGCCAACCAACCATCTAGATATTGATACCTTATCATGGCTTGAGCAGTATTTGCAAAATTATACAGGAGCCATTCTCATCGTTTCCCATGACCGATACTTCTTAGACAAAGTCGTAAACCATGTATATGAAGTGTCAAGAACAGCGATGAAAAAGTTCGCTGGGAACTATAGTAAGTATCTTGACCAAAAAGCTGAGCAGCTAGAGCGTGATATGAAGCTGTATGAAAAACAACAAGAAGAAATTTCGAAGCTTCAAGATTTCGTGGATCGCAACTTAGCAAGAGCCTCCACCACAAAGCGTGCTCAAAGCAGAAGGAAACAGCTGGAACGGATGGATCGTTTAGATAAGCCGTTAGGAGATGAAAAATCCGCAAACTTCCATTTCGATATTATGAGGCAAAGCGGAAATGACGTGCTGAAGGTGCATGATCTCGATATTAGTTACGATGAAAAAACGCCGCTCCTCTCCTCCCTCTCTTTTCATATTAAACGGGAGGATAGCGTGGCACTCATCGGTCCTAACGGTATCGGGAAATCAACTCTTTTAAAAACCTTAACGGATACGTTAAAACCAGTAAAAGGCGATATCAGCTTTGGTTCTCATGTGACGATTGGCTACTATGATCAGGAACAAGCCAAGCTGACATCCTCCAAGAAAGTGTTAAATGAACTTTGGGATGATTATCCCCATATGACTGAAAAAGACATTCGGACTTGTTTAGGAAACTTCCTTTTTTCAGGTGATGACGTCTTAAAGCCTGTACATGCATTAAGCGGTGGAGAAAAAGCACGACTTGCGCTGGCAAAGCTGATGCTCCAAAAAGCCAATTTCCTGATTCTTGATGAGCCGACGAACCATCTTGATTTAGACAGTAAGGAAATTTTAGAGAATGCACTGATTGATTATCCAGGCACCATCTTGTTTGTTTCGCATGACCGTTACTTTATCAATCGCTTGGCAACAAAAGTACTTGAGCTTTCGCCAGATGAAACAAAAGAATACCTCGGTGACTACGACTACTATCTTGAAAAGAAAAACGAACAATTAGAGCTTGAAGCACTCCAAACTCAGGAGACGCATAAAAAACAAGCAGAAAAACCAGTAGAAACAGCAAAACTTTCCTATGCAGAAGAAAAAGAACTAAAAAAGAAAGAAAGACAAAAGCAGCGCCGAATTGAAGAAATTGAAGAGCGTATCGCTGTCATCGAAGACAAGCTCGGTGAAAACGAAGAGCTTCTATGTGATCCTGCTATTTTCCAAGATCACGAGAAAGTACAAGCCATTCAAACAGAAAATGATGCGCTCAATCAAGAGATGGAATCACTTTTTGCGGAATGGGAAGATCTATCAGATGCATAAAGAGTGCCCTAACGGGTGCTCTTTTTTTAAGGAGAGAATCTTTATCCACAACGATACCCACAATAACATCTTGATTATTCTTAAATATTTTAAAGTTATCCACTTTATCCACAGTATTTTAATCACATATCCACATAAAAGATCACATTTATACACATTCTCTTCATTTTAAAACAAATTTTCTAACAATTGTGGATATATAACGTTTACATGTGAATAAATCGCTTTCATTTCAATAGAAAAAAATCCTGTATATCCACAGGAGTTCCAAATTGTTGACAAAGGGCTAAAATGAACTTGATTTTAGCCCTTTGTCTTCTTTTCAGCGTGATAGAAAGCCCTTGAAGTCTAGGAAAGACGATTACTGGCGCGGAGCGAATTTGATATTCGTGAGCACCAGCACGCAGGACTGACAAAGAATGCGAGGGTTTGTCTACACGCTGAAACTCCTGTATCAACAGGAGTTCTTATTCATAGGAGACAAGCGGCAGTCCAGGTTGACCGTTCATTGCCATGTCGCCTCTTATTCCCTTTTCAAATGCAATGGTTCCCGCAGCAGCAATCATGGCTGCATTGTCTGTACAAAGAGACAATGGCGGAATCATGACATTCACTTCAGGTAGCTTCGCAAATGCTGAAGTAAGGGCTTCTCTAAGACCTTTATTGGCAGCAACCCCGCCAGCTAGAACGACTTGTTTCACACCATACGCTTCAGCCGCTTTTAATGTCTTTCCAACCAGCACCTCAATCACACTTTCTTGGAAACTTGCAGCCAAATCCTCTGGCGCAATGGTTTCACCCTTTTGAGACGCATTGTGTAGTGTGTTGATGACCGCTGATTTTAAACCGCTGAAGCTAAAATGATAGGACCCTTCTTCAAGCCATGCTCGAGGAAGCTTAATCGTTGGCTCCCCTTCATGTGCCAATCGATCAATGTGAGGTCCCCCTGGATATGGCAGACCCATTGTCCGAGCTACTTTGTCATACGCTTCTCCAGCCGCATCATCCAACGTTTCACCAATGACCTCAAAAGACCCATGCTCTTTCATCAAAACAAGCTCAGTATGCCCACCAGAGACGACTAGAGCTAAACAAGGAAACACCAGTTCACCAACGAGCTGGTTCGCATAAATGTGTCCAGCAATATGATGAACACCAACAAGCGGAATTTGATGTGCAAAACTCAATGCTTTGGCTGCATTAACACCTATCAAAAGTGCACCAACTAAGCCCGGTCCTTCTGTCACAGCAATGGCATCTAAATCCTGAAAGGTCATATTGGCCTGCGTCATGACTTCTTCTAATACGATCGTCATTTGTTCCACATGATGCCTTGAAGCGATTTCTGGTACCACGCCGCCAAATCGTTTATGGCTTTCTATTTGTGAGGCGACAACATTCGCTACGATCTCTTTCCCATTTTTCACAATGGACGCAGCTGTTTCGTCACAGCTTGTTTCTATACCTAATATGAATCGATCTTTTTTTTCACTCATTTATCTTCACCCACATGACTAATGCATCTTCCCCGTTATCCGTATAATAATTTTTTCGAATAGAAGCTGGTTTAAAACCTAGCTTTTCATAAAGGGATTGTGCTGGCGTATTTGATACCCGCACTTCTAGTGAAAGATGATCTGTCTTTTTTTCTTTGCAAAATTCCATGACATATCGAAGCAGCGCTTCCCCGTATCCTTTTCCCCGGTGCTCAGGGAGAATCGCAATATTCGTAATTTGTGCATCATCCATGACAATCCAAACGCCGCAATACCCAACAGGCTGACCATCTTCTTCAATGAGGAAATAATGGCTGTATTGGTTATGGAGAATTTCATAGACAAACGACTCTTTTTTCCAAGGCGCTGTAAACGAATGCACTTCAATCGTATATACCTCTGGGATGTCCTCTACTGTCATTCTTCGCATCTCTACTGTGTTGAGATTATTTTTGTCCTTCAAGCCATTTCACTTCCGCTTCTGCCAAACGAATATAATTAGGAACAAGCTGATGGACATCTTCAGCAGGGCGGTCTGCCCCCAAAAATGCGAGCACTGAAGGTCTTGGGTTGTGAAATGCCTCGTCTGCTAAAACGGCGGTTTCTCCAAGTATGGAGAGTATATTCTCTTGATGAAGATGCACATCATGTCCAAGAAATAAAACAGGGTTCCCTTCCTTTTTCAGCTCTTGAAGCCAATCAGTGAGCAGGATATTTTGATCTGGTTTCACTTCTTTTATCTTTCCACCTTCAAATGTATATAACCCTGTATAAACTTGTCCTCTTCTTGCATCAAATATAGGAGAAATCATTCCATCAAAATATCGAGCATTTGCCGCCAGCGTTTCTAAACTTGAAACAGCAGCTATCGGGATAGACAGCGTCCAAGCAAGTGTTTTTGCAATGGTCACACCGATTCTAACGCCAGTGTAAGAGCCGGGTCCTTTGGCTACAACAATTTTGCTTAATTCGTTCGGTGCTACGCCGCATTCTTTCATCAGTGCTTCAACTGTCGGCATTGCACGTACTGAATGATTCTTCTTTAAGTACGTAATACTTTCCCCAACCACAGTGTCATCACGGACAAGAGCTATTCCGAGTGTATGGTTTGACGTATCAATTGCCAGTATGGTCAATGTTTTTCATCTCCTTACAAAGGGCCTCATAACGCTCCCCTTTTGCATAAAACGTGAGATGACGTTCTTCTTCACGTTCTGTTCTCAGCATTTCAATTTTTAAATACGATGAAGGCAATTGAGGTTCAATGAGATGTGCCCATTCAACCAAACACACACCTTCCCCCTCAAAATATTCGCCCAGTCCAATATCTTCTTCCGCATCTTCCATACGATACACATCCATATGATAAAGTGGCAGTCTGCCATCCGTATATTCTTTAATAATTGTAAAAGTAGGGCTGTTGACGATACGGGTAATACCTAAGCCTTCTGCAAAACCTTTTGAAAAAGTCGTTTTACCTGCGCCTAAGTCTCCTTCTAATGTTAAGACATCGCCGGGCATCACAAGTGTAGCCAAGGCAGCAGCAATTCGTTTCGTCTCATCCGCACCTTTTGTTGTCCACGTTAACTTCATGGTGAAGTCACCTCATTTCTTAAAATGATTATATCCTTTTTTCATTAAAATTGTTTGTTGATCATGGTCTTTTAAAATAACGCTGGACGCTTGGTCATCTTTGACTTGTCCAATACGCGTGACCTGAATGTGTTCTTTTTTACATTGCGTCTCAAATCGCTTCCAATCCGTTTCAGGGATCGTACCAGTTAAGACAAAATCCTCTCCACCGAACAAGACCCATTCAAGCCACTCTTTATGTAACAACGGTAGATGTGGATGTTTTGGGAGCTGATCAGCTTCAATTTCAATCGTCACACGACTGGCTTCCGCTATTTCGTTTAACTCACTCGCTAATCCGTCACTCACATCATTCAAGGTCACCCGGGGGAAGCTTGAACAAATAAGGCCAGCAGCAATATGGGGCTGCGGCATTTTGTGTCGCTCTAGAAAAAAAGCAGTGTCAATCGAATGTGCAGTATTTACTTCATTCATTAAAAGGGATAGCCCAGCAGCTGATGAACCTAGTTCACCTGTGACAAAGACAACGTCTCCTGTCTGAGCACTATGACGGTAACAGGCTGATCCCTTTGGAATCTCACCAATGACCGTTACTGTGATGACAAAGTCACTGCGGGTGGCTACTGTATCTCCACCGATTAAATCCATATGATATGTGTCAGCCAATGCTTTCATTCCCTCGTAAAAAGCTGCGACAATTGCTTCATCCCCATGAGGCGGGATCGCGATTGATACAAGATAATACTTAGGGGTTCCTCCCATGGCTGCAATATCACTGATATTCACTGCCAGCGCTTTAAATCCAACCTCAAAGGGTGTGGAAAAATCAAATCGAAAATGGACATGCTCTACCATTGTATCAACACAAACGACCTCTTCACAATGTGAATGAGGTTGATAAACACTAGCATCATCACCGATGCCCATGACCAAAGAACGCTGATGCGTTTCTTTTGGTGTAATTCGACGAATAAGATCAAATTCATCCATAAAAGACAGCCCCTTCATACAATCAACTGATTGAGCAAACATGATGTCAGACACAGTTAGTATTAGTGTAGCGAATATGAGCCTCGGTTCCAACTAAAAACGATATAAAGAAAGCCTGGTATAAAAAAACCAGGCGTTGTTTGTTGAAGTCATGATCTTTTCTTATCACATTTAGTGTAGCCAAACACAAGGAGTTTCATTGCGTCTAGGATACTTATTGAAAGAAAAAGACATAAAAAAAAAACGAAACTATACGTTTTCGTTTACAAGTCATAAAAATGGCGGTCCGGACGGGACTCGAACCCGCGACCTCCTGCGTGACAGGCAGGCATTCTAACCAACTGAACTACCG